>DATKFM010000026.1:0-20363 GCA_035544395.1 Verrucomicrobiia bacterium | reverse complement strand
ACGGTGTGCGCCAGATGCTGCCACTTGCCGCGGGGATCGGTGAAGCGGAAATCGACGTACTTCACGTCCTGGTCCTTGATCATCTGCAGAATTTTTTTCACGTCTGACATCGGTCTCGTTCCTTGTTTTCTTGCTGTCGCCGTTGGTTGTTGAACAGTTTTTTTGAACTACAGGGCGTCGGGTCCGCGCTCGCCCGTGCGGATGCGGATCACCTCTTCGATCGTGCTGACGAAAATCTTGCCGTCGCCGATGCGGCCTGTATGCGCTGCTTGTTGGATGGCTTCGATGGCGCGCTCCACCTGGTTGTCCTCGAGCACGATCTCGATCTTCACTTTCGGCAGGAAGTCGACGACGTACTCCGCACCGCGATAGAGTTCGGTGTGGCCTTTCTGCCGGCCGAAACCCTTGGCCTCGGTGACGGTGATGCCCTTGATTCCCACTTCGTGCAGGGCTTCCTTCACTTCATCCAGCTTGAACGGCTTGATGATGGCTTCAATTTTTTTCATCGCCTTTATGTCCCTTGGGGCAGGGCGGCGGCAGTTGGATACAACGCGACCGGCCGCCACCCCGCAATTGTTGGTGCCGTCGCCCCTTCATAAGCAAACCGCGTGCCAAAGCTGAAATTGGCCTAAGGTCTTGTATTGAAGGGGAGTTCGGCTAGGGTCTGGGCACCCTGCTGCAAGGGTGGGCGCGCCTGCGCCTCAAATATAGGCGAGTTGCACAAAATTTAGGCTGTGGGTTTTCTGCGAATGAACACGACGAATTTCGACATCCATCCCGACATGAAGGCGATGATCGCCGAACTGACGCAATGGCCGCCGAACCTCACGCCGCAGCAGGAACGGGATCTTTGGAATGAGTTCTGCCGCCAATTGGCGCGGCCGCGGCCGGCAGCGATCCACGCCCAGGATTTTTCGGTCTCGACCCCGGCCGGCGATGTGCCGGTGCGGCTCTACAAGCCGGGCAGGGCTGCGGTCTATCCCTGTGTGGTCTACATGCATGGCGGCGGCTGGATCCTCGGCAATCTCGATACGAACGACTCCGTCGGCTGGGGTCTCGCCGAAGGCACAGGCGCCGCGGTGATCAGCGTCGACTACCGGTTGGCGCCGGAGAATCCCTACCCGGCGGCATTCGACGACAGCCTTGCGGTTCTGAAATATGTCGCGGACCACGGCGCCAAGCACGGGCTCGATGGCACGCGGATCGCCGTTTGCGGCGACAGCGCCGGCGGCAATCTCTCGGCGGCGCTCAGCCTCTGGTCGCGGGACCATGGTGGCCCGCGCATCGCTGCGCAGGGGCTGATCTACCCGGTGACCGACATCAATACGAAAACCGAGTCCTACAGGACGAATGCGCTGGCGCCGATGTTGACCAGTGCGGAGATGCATCACTATCTCGACGCGTACCTGGGGACGCAGCGGGACAATCCGGATGTCTATGCCATGCCGGGCCTGGCGAAGGATCTCAGCAATCTGCCGCCGGCGCTCGTCCACACTGCTGAGTACGATCCGCTCCGCGATGAAGGGCGGATCTACGCAGACCGGCTGAAAGCAGCGGGCAATAAGGTGATTTACCGTTGCGCGAAGGGGATGGTGCACAGCTTCATCCGTGCCCGTTTCTACGGGCCCGCCGCGAAAGCAGAGTTCGATTTTATCTGCGATTTCCTGCGCAAAAATCTGGGGCCGATTCCGGCGTCATAGCACCTTGAAGTGCCAGCGCATCTTTACGTCGATCGGGGCGGTGTAGTCCTCGAGACCGGAGAGCTGGAACGAATCTTCGCCGCTCTGATCCTTGTAGCTGCCCTTGATCGGCCGGCCGATGATGTTCGTGTGCTTCTGTATCATTTCCAGTTGCTGGGCATTGGCCAGCGGCATTGTCTTCTTGCCGCTGCTATCCTGGGTGACCTCTTTCACATTGATCATCACCACCGGCCAGGGAATGCTCAGACTGATGAGGTTCTTGACCATGTCGACTTCCACCATGGTCATGGTCAGAATGGCTTCCTTTGCGGTGTCGTAGTCCTGTGTGCCGTCCCGATCCCGCGTCATCGTGCAGACTTCGCCTTCCGTGCAGATCGGGAAGTAGGTTTTTTGCACCAGCGATTCCTTGAGGCTGGCGCTGGCCTTGCCTTTCGGCGCCTTGTCGTTGGGATCCTTCCACAGCTGATAGCGCGGTGGTGATTTCGCATCCCACGCCTCGACGGACTGGTTCATCGCCTTGCCATCGCTGGAAAGCTGATTGATCCCCGGCTGTGCGTTCGGGTCCTGCGAAAGCTCCCAGACCTTCTGCTCGATGCAAGCCTCGTCATCGCCACAGGCGTCGGCGATCGCCTGCGCCTTTGCCATCATGTCGGCATTGTTGTCCGCCAACTGCTGACTCTGTTGGCCCAGCGCCTGAGTTGCGGGCTGCATTTCAACCTGGTGCGATTGATCGAGGAAGCCGAACTTCGCCGGCTCCTGGGCCCTGATCTCAAAAATTGCCGTGAAGTGCCTGCTGACGTTCCAGTCCGTGCTACCGAGGTCGCCCGACTCGGAAAATTTTCCGGAAAGCGTGAACTCGACCTCCAATGTGGCTTTCGCGCCGGTCTTCGCCGGTTTCTGATCGGCAGACACCGGGTTTACCGTCGATAGCAGGAACAGGGTGGCCAGCGACAGCACGCTGCCCGCAATACGACGCGACATGCACGACTCCTCGATGTTGGGCTTGACGTCCGGCCGGCGGATAGAGTCTTAGGCTACTTTCTTCTCTGTCAGCCAGCCGCGGATGCGGCCGGTGGCTTCCAGGATGTTATCCACGCTGTTGGCGTATGAGAAGCGAATATAGCCTTCGCCATAGGAACCGAAGCTGGTTCCCGCGATTACGGCGACGCCCGCTTCCTCGAGTAGGGCCAGTTCCAGCTTCTTCGAGGTGATCCCGGTCTTCGTGATGTTAGGGAAAGTGTAGAAGGCGCCGTGCGGATCGACACAGGAGAAGCCGGGCAGGGAGTTCAGTTCCCGGACGATGATGGTGCGGCGCTCGTCGAACGCCTTCATCATCTTGGCTACCTCGTCTTTCGGTCCTTTGAGCGCGGCGATGCCGGCCCACTGAGCCGCGGCATTGACGCAGGAGTGGCAGTTGATGGCGAGGCGGGTGGCCTGTTCGGCGAGCCCTTTCGGCCATACCGCATACCCCATGCGCCAGCCGGTCATGGCATAGGTCTTGCTCCAGCCATCCAGCATGATCAGCCGGTCGGCGATCGACGGATAGCGCAGCAGGCTGGTGTGC
Source organism: Verrucomicrobiia bacterium (assembly GCA_035544395.1). GTDB lineage: Bacteria > Pseudomonadota > Alphaproteobacteria > Dongiales > Dongiaceae > DATKFM01. The sequence continues at coordinate 17,099 of DATKFM010000026.1, read as the reverse complement.
TGACGGCCGCCATAGAGCATCTCGCTATAGATCTCGTCGCTCATCAGCGCGACATCGGGCCACTTCTCCAGGCCCTTCACCAGCTTCTCGATCTCTTCCTTGGAGCTGGCGCCGCCGGTCGGGTTTGCGGGACTGTTGATGATGATCAGCCGCGTCTTCGGCGTGATGCGTGAAAGCAGAGCGTCGGCGCTGAAGCCGAAGCCATCCTTTTCCAGCAGGGGCAGGGCAACCGGCGTGGCGCCGGTGAACTTGATCACCGACTCGTAGATTGGGAAACCGGGGTTCGGATAGATGATCTCGGTGCCGGGCTCACCGAACATGAGGACAGCGAAGAACATGGTCACCTTGCCGCCGGGAACCACCACGATTTGATCCGGGCTGACATTCACATTGTGGCGCCGCTGCAAATCGGCGGCGACCGCCTCGCGCAACTGGGGGATGCCGTTGGCCGGCGTGTATCCGTGGTGACCGTCCTTGAGTGCCTTGATGGCGGCTTCGACGATGTGCTCGGGCGTGCGGAAATCCGGCTGGCCGATGCCCAGATTGATGATGCTCCGGCCCTGCGCTTCCAGAGCTTTCGCCCGCGCCAGAACTTCGAACGCAGATTCCGTCCCCAGCCGTCCCATTCCGGCCGCCAGCTTCACCATGGTAACTCTCCCTCAGGGTGTTTTCGTTTTTACGATCATTAATGCCTTCCGGCGAAGGCCATGCTCAATATTAGAGTGCAAACCCCGGGAAAAGGCCTTTTCACCGCGACTTTCAACGTCGCGCGCGCGACAGCCAACGGGCGCAGGTTGCAGGCCGTTCGGCTTGACGGCTGGCAATCCAAGGCCTTACACCCAGCGCGCATATGGCGAGCGTAGCTCAGTTGGTTAGAGCACCGGATTGTGGATCCGGGGGTCGCGGGTTCAAGTCCCGTCGCTCGCCCCAGAACTCTGCCGGGCAATTCTGAAATTTCGCTGGCGAACCCGCCAGTTAGCTCGCCGAGCCGTGATACGCGATGAAGATGGGGGGATAGGTGGACCGCGACGCGATCCTGTTCGCCAACGAGGCCTTCTATCGCGCGTTTGCCGGACGTAATTTCGCAGCGATGGATGATCTCTGGGCGAAGAACCGGCCGGTGGCCTGCATTCATCCGGGCTGGGGGCCGCTCGCCGGACGCGCCGAGGTCATGGCGAGCTGGGAAGCCATTCTGAACCATCCCTCGCAACCCGCCGTCACCTGCCATGCGCCCGTGGTCCAGGTCCATGGCGACACCGCCTATGTCCTTTGCTTCGAGGAGGTCAGCGGCACCTATCTGCTGGCGACGAACATCTTCATCCGCGATGGTGGCGTCTGGCGCATGGTCCATCACCAGGCGGGGCCGACTTCAGCGATGCCGCCGCAGCAGGAGATGGAAACCGGTGCCGGCCGGCCGAACTGACCGCCACTCATTCCATCATTCTATGCGCTGTCCTTTTGCGCCGACTGTGCTAGGTAAATTCCATTCCCAATTTCGCAGGGTGCCTACCTTGTCCTGTTCGTCAAAGGTTAAGATTCGAGTGAAAGCGTTTTTGACCGCCGCGCTGATCTTCGCAGCGACGGCGTTTTTCGCCGGTGGCGCCGCCGCCGACTACAAGAAAGGCCTGGCGGCCTACAACAGCAGCGACTTTGCGACGGCCTATAGCGAATGGCTGGCGTCGGCCAAGACCGGCGACAAGCTGGCGCAGCATGGCCTGGGCTTCCTCTTTGAGTTGCGCAAGGGCATCCCGGAAATGCCGGAGGCGAAGAGCCTGGCACAGGCCGTGGAATGGTATCAGGCGGCCGCAACCCAGGGCGTCGCCGCCGCCCAGACCAATCTCGGGCTGATGTATGCCCAGGGCCGCGGCGTGAAGCAGAACTACGACGAAGCCAGAAAGCTTTGGGAGCAGGCGGCTGTTTCCGGCCATCCGATGGCGCAGTTCAATCTCGGATTGCTGTATCTGCAGGGTTTGGCGGGTACGCCGGACGAGAAGAAAGCATCTCAGTATTTTCTGCAGGCAGCGCGGCAGAACGTGCCTGATGCGCAGTATGCGCTGGGGACGATGTTCCTGGCCGGCCGTGGCGTCGCGAAGAACCGCGATGAAGCGGTGCTGTGGCTGCAGAAGGCTGCGGCCGCTGGCCATCAGCGGGCGATCCTGGCGCTGTCGGACCTCGACAAGGCGGAACAGCAGGCGATGAACGAGGGCGCCGCCACGAAGCCGCCGGAGCCCGATGCGGCACCGACAAACACTGCGAGCGAACCGGCCGCGCCTCCGGCGTCGGCAGAGGCGCCGGCGACGGGATCTGCCAGCGAGGCAGCGCCCGACACGACAACTTCCGTCAGCGCCTCGATGGTGACGCCGCCGCCAGCGACGGTCGACGCTCCGCAGCCTGCGACCGCCACAGCGACTGCCGAAGCGCCGACCACGGAAACCCTGCCCACACCGCCTGCGACGGCGGAAGCACCGCCAGAAACAGCGGAAGCGCCGGCTGTAACCGCAGAAGTCGCGGCGACTACGACCGAAGCTCCCGCCGCAACAGCGGAAGCCCCAGCGGCTCCGACGGAAGCCTCGGCGGCAACGGCAGAAGCTCCGGCAGTGTCGAGCGCGGAGGCGCCGGCAACTGTCGCCGAGGCTCAGACCGCGGAAGCCACGCCGGCAGCACCGCCACCGGAGACAGCTCCGGCTGCAGCCGAGCCGGCGACGCCGCCCGACACGCAAACCGCTAGCATATCGACCATCAACGTTCAGATGTCGTCGCAGAAATCCCGCAACGAGGCCGAAGGGTCGGTGGAGAAGCTGAAAGCCGTTTATGCAAAGGTCGTCGAACCCTACGAGTTCTATGTGAAGGAAGTCGATCTCGGGAAATCCAAGGGCATTTGGTACCGTGTGCTCGTCGGGCCAATTCCGTCGGAGAAGGACGCGCGTGCGCTCTGCGCGAAGATCAAGGCGGAGCCGCCGCACAACGATTGCCTGGTGCAGTTGAAATGAGTCGATGGCGTGCCGGCGCAACGGCACGCCATGGCCACCGGAAGGGTCAGTAGATAGGATCGCCGGCGGAATGACGCTCCGGCGGACTGACCGAATGCCTCCAGCACAAGAACTCTCCCAGACATCGCCTGACCCGCTGAGCCCGCGGGCCCTGCTCACGACCGCTGAAATGCAGCGCGCCGATCAACTTGCCGCGGCACGGGGTGTTCCCAGTTGGACTCTGATGCAGGCCGCGGGAAACGCGGTGGCTCGCGAGGCCCGGTTACGCTGGGATCGCCCGACAACCCTGGTGCTCTGTGGGCCCGGCAACAATGGCGGCGACGGATTTGTTGCGGCGGAGGCGTTGCGACGCGCGGGATGGCCGGTCCGAGTTGCCTTGCTGGGCAAAGTGTCAAAGCTGAAAGGTGATGCGGCCCTGGCCGCCGCGGCTTGGGGAGGTCCGGTCGAGGACCTCACGCCGAATCTCGATGGTGCTGGACTCATCATCGATGCGCTGTTCGGTGCTGGCCTGGCGCGGCCGCTAGACGGGATTGCCGCCGCGGCCGTCGCCGTGATCAACGAGCGCAAGTTACCTTGCCTCTCGATCGATCTGCCCAGCGGTGTCAACGGCGATACTGGTCAGGTCCTCGCCCAGGCGCCGCAAGCGTTAGTGACGGTGACGTTCTTCCGCCGCAAGGCGGGGCATCTGCTTTATCCCGGGCGCGCGCTATCGGGAGAGCTTGTCGTGGCTGATATCGGCATCCCGGCGGATGTTCTTACGGAGATCGGGCCGCGCCAGTTCGAGAACCATCCGGAACTCTGGCGTCATGAGTTGCGGCCGCCGCTCTGGAGCGATCACAAATATACTCGCGGCAGCCTGCTGATCGCCGGTGGCGATGAGATGACAGGGGCAGTCCGTCTGGCAGCGCGGGCGGCGCGGCGCCTTGGCGTAGGCTTGGTCACAGTGGCCTGCAGCAGTGCGGCTCATCCGATTTACGCGCTGGACAGTCCGGGTGCGGTGACCCGGATCGCCGATAGCGATGCGGAATTCGCCGACCTCGTCGGAGAAGTCAGGCGGTCCGCATTCCTGATTGGCCCCGGTTATGGGAACGGACGACGGACGCGCGGCCGTGCTCTCGACATCCTGCGGACAGGCAAGCCGGCGGTACTCGATGCTGACGCCCTGTCGAGCTTCGCCGCAAATCCGGCGGAGCTTCGCGATGCTTTGCATGCCGGCGTTGTGCTGACTCCCCATGAAGGGGAGTTCGCCCGGGTGTTCCCGGGCATTGGCCCGTCACCCGGCAAAGTCGCGCGGGTACGGGCGGCGGCTCTGGCGGCTAGGGCGACTATCGTCCTGAAGGGGCCGGACACGGTCATCGCGGCGCCGGACGGGCTAGCCGTCGTCAACAGCAATGCGCCGCCGTCCCTGGCGATGGCGGGCAGCGGCGATGTCCTGGCTGGACTAATAGCGGGCCTGATGGCTTTGGGGATGCGGCCCTTTCTGGCGGCTGCAGCCGGTGTCTGGCTGCAAGGTCGAGCTGCAACTTTGGTCGGAGAGTTTCCACTAATTGAGGATATTAACGACAGTATCCGAACTGTATTGTTAGAAATATCCTCTAGTTGATTATGAATATTATCTTTTATTGATTGAAGAGGCTGACAGCGATCCGCTCGACTGATAGGCCTGAAACTAACCATAATTATTAGGCGCGTGTTAGTGAATGACGTATGACGTCTGACACAAATGTTAGCTAAGTCGTGGCCGGGACGCAAAAAAATCACACCGGGTAGGGGCGGCGTTTAGACTCTTTTAATACTCTTAGCGCAATAATCCATAAAGCATGAACTGCCGGTGATTTAGGCGCCGGTTTTACTCGAGGGGCAGGTATGGGCGGGTGGTTTCATAAGAAATCCGATTTCCGGGCCGATCTGGAGCCTGGCTGGGTATTTCGCAATATTCGGCCTGGCAATGTCGTGGAAGTGGCGAAGATCCATTCGCTCTCCAAGGACAGCCTCGGCATACCCCACGTAAGATTCGACATGACGCTGTTCACGCCGGGTCAGACCCGTATGCTGGAAGGCCGCCGTGTCCTTTGTTTAGCATCATTTACTAAGCAGTTTCCTGAGCGCGTCTCCGCCTGATCCTGTCGCCACAAGCTGCTTAAGCGTACCGAGTAGAATACCAATTGCGTAACCAAGGGCCGCCGGAAATCAACCGGCGGCCTTTGTCTTTGGGTCAGGCCAAATCCGGGTTGCTGGTATCCCCGGCGTGCTATACATCCCGCCCCACCCTTTAGGGGCCGGACCGGCCTTTTTGGCGATTTGCGGGCGTGGCGAAACTGGTAGACGCGCCAGATTTAGGTTCTGGTGACGCAAGTCGTGGGGGTTCAAGTCCCTCCGCCCGCACCAGCAGCGCGCGGTCGTTCCGCGGCGGGCCGGGATCTAATCCATGAATGCAATGATGCGAGACACGTAGCGAGTAATCCATGCAAATCACAGAAACCAGCAATGACGGGTTGAAGCGCGAATTCAAGGTGGTGATTCCCGAAGGAGACGTGCAGAAGCGCGTCGATTCCCGCCTGCAGCAGCTTGGCGGGGGCTTGAAGCTGCCAGGCTTCCGGCCGGGTAAGGTGCCGATGCCCGTGCTGAAGCAGCGCTTTGGCAAGAACGTTATGGGCGAGGTGCTGGAACAGGCGATCAGCGACAGCTCACAAAAGCTGCTCAGCGATCGCGGCCTGCGGCCCGCCGGCCAGCCCCGGATCGAGATCCTGTCGGGCGCCGAGAAGGGCGACCTGGAATTCAGCATGGCGGTCGAGCTGATCCCCGATATCAAGGTCATGGATTTCAAGACCGTGAAGCTGGATCGCCTGACCGTGGATATTCCGGACGCCGAGGTCGAGCAGGCGATCGAGCGCGCGGCACAGCGTTACCGCAAGACACAGCCGCTCGCGGCCGCCCGTCCGGCACAGAAGGATGATGTCGCGGTCATCGATTTCGTCGGTAAGGTCGACGGCGCCGAGTTCGCCGGTGGATCGGCCAACGATTACCATCTGCAGATCGGCTCCGGCTCCTTCATCCCAGGTTTCGAGGAACAGCTGATCGGCGCTTCCGCCGGTGACAGCAAGACGGTCACCGTGACGTTCCCGGCCGAGTACCCGCGCGCCGAAGTGGCGGGCAAAGACGCCACCTTCGAAGTCACCGTCAAGGAACTGCGCGAACTGGCCCCGCTCATCGTCGATGACGAATTGGCCAAGGAAATGGGCACCAAGGACCTCGCGGAGTTGCGCGAAAACATGAACAAGGGGCTGGCTGCCGAATATTCCAGCCTGTCGCGGACGCGCACCAAGCGCCAGCTACTGGATATTCTCGCGGAAAAACATACCTTCGACTCGCCGGCGGGCCTTGTGGAGACGGAATTCACAGCCATCTGGAATCAGATAGAGGCAGACAAGCAATTGGGCCGCCTCGACCCTGACGACGTCAACAAGAGCGAAGAGGAGCTGAAAAAGGAATACCGCGACATCGCCATTCGGCGCGTCAAGCTGGGCCTGCTGCTGTCCGAGGTCGGTCGTATCAACGACGTGCAGGTCAGCAATGATGAAATGGGCCGCGCCATCATGAATGAAGCCCGCCGGTTCCCCGGCCAGGAGCGCAAGGTCATCGATTATTACCAAAAGACGCCGCAGGCCATGATCCAGCTGCGGGCACCTATCTATGAAGACAAGGTGGTGGATTTCATCCTCGACCAGGCAGAGGTGACTGAGCGCAAGGTGTCGGTCGAGGAGTTTACCAAGGAAATGAGTGGCGATATGGCGAATCCCAACTAGATACATCCAGGTAATCCCCGAGTTCTAGGTTTGGGTGCCGCCGGCACCCGCCGGAGCGCGGTAGATCGCCGGTCGGTTTGGGGTTGGCGTAACAGGACGATGCAATCATGCGAGATCCGGTCGATACCTATATGAATTTCCTCGTGCCGATGGTGGTCGAGCAGACCAATCGCGGCGAGCGTTCCTACGACATCTATTCCCGGCTGCTGAAAGAGCGGATCATCTTCATGATCGGGCCGGTGAATGACGGAGTCGCCAGCCTGGTCTGCGCACAGCTTTTGTTCCTGGAGTCGGAGAATCCGAACAAGGACATCGCCATCTACATCAATTCGCCGGGCGGCGTTGTGACATCGGGCCTGGCGATCTACGACACCATGCAATACATCCGGCCCGATATCTCCACCGTTTGCATTGGTCTGGCCGCGTCGATGGGGTCGCTGCTGCTGACCGCCGGCGCCCACGGCAAGCGTTTCGCGACGCCCCACGCCAAGATCATGGTCCATCAGCCGTCCGGCGGCTTCCAGGGTCAGGCGACGGATATCGAGATCCATGCCAAGGATATCCTGGCGACTCGCACCCGGCTCAATCAGATCTATGTCCAGCACACCGGCCAGGACATGAAGGTGATCGAGGACGCCATGGAGCGGGATAAGTTCATGACGCCCGAGGACGCCAAGGAGTTCGGCCTGATCGACGACGTTATCCTTAAGCGCCCGCCGCGCGAGGATGCGATCACAAAGGCGAGCTCGGGCAATTAACGAATTGTTGACCATAACCAGCGATAGTAGGAGCCGAGGCAATAGTCGTTTCTGCGGCAACCCCCGCCAAAAACCGGTTTTCCCGCTCTGGGAGCCGGAATTGATAATCTCCGGTAAGGCAGAGGGTGTAAATTGTCGCTGTACGACCGGGGCCTGTGCGGCTAACCTGATTCCCTCTAGAATCAGGGCCTTGATGGGTGGCTCATGACCAGCAAGTCCAGTAGTGGCGACTCTAAGAATACCCTGTACTGCTCCTTCTGCGGAAAGAGCCAGCACGAGGTGCGGAAGCTCATTGCCGGTCCGACGGTATTCATCTGCGATGAATGCGTCGAACTTTGCATGGACATCATCCGCGAAGAGCACAAGACGACGCTGACCAAGACGCGCGACGGCGTGCCGAGCCCGCGGGACATTTGCAATGTCCTGGACGACTATGTGATCGGGCAGGACCATGCCAAGCGTGTGCTGTCGGTCGCGGTCCACAACCACTACAAGCGTCTGGCTCACGGCGCGAAGAACAACGACGTCGAACTGGCGAAGTCCAATATCCTGCTAGTCGGTCCGACCGGCTGCGGCAAGACGCTGCTGGCCCAGACGCTGGCGCGCATCATAGACGTTCCCTTCACGATGGCCGACGCCACCACGCTGACCGAAGCCGGCTATGTCGGCGAAGACGTGGAGAACATCATCCTCAAGCTGCTGCAGGCCGCCGACTACAATGTCGAGCGGGCGCAACGCGGCATCGTCTATATCGACGAAGTCGACAAGATCAGCCGCAAGTCCGATAACCCGTCGATCACGCGCGATGTGTCGGGCGAGGGCGTGCAGCAGGCCCTGCTGAAGATCATGGAAGGCACGATCGCTTCCGTGCCGCCCCAGGGCGGTCGCAAGCATCCGCAGCAGGAGTTCCTGCAGGTCGATACGACCAACATCCTTTTCATCTGCGGCGGCGCATTTGCCGGCCTGGAGAAGATCATCTCCTCCCGCGGCAAGGGTTCGGCAATCGGCTTTGGCGCCGATGTCCGCGGTCCGGACGAGCGGCGCACCGGCGAAGTGCTGAAGGAAGTAGAGCCGGAAGATCTGTTGAAGTTCGGCCTGATCCCGGAGTTTGTCGGCCGCCTGCCGGTGGTCGCAACTCTGGAAGATCTGGACGAGGCCGCGCTTGTCGACATCCTGACCAAGCCGAAGAACGCGCTGGTGAAGCAGTATCAGCGGCTCTACGAGATGGAGAATGTGAGCCTCGAATTCACCGAGGACGCGCTGCGCGGCATCGCCCACAAGGCGATCGCGCGCAAGACCGGCGCCCGCGGCCTGCGTTCGATCATGGAGGGCATCCTGCTCGATTCGATGTTCGAGCTGCCCAGTCTCGAGGGCGTCGAGAACATCATGATCAATCGCGAAGTCGTCGAAGGGCGGGCAAAGCCGCTCTACATCTATGGCGACCGGCTAGGCGATGTGGGTACGGGCGCCTAACTGCCCCCATCTTGAAATCCATGTCGCCACAACCGAAGTTAATGGCGAAAGCACGTCAACATCGGCGCCAGTTCACTGTTGGGCACCAATCCGTTGGCGGATCACGGTAGTAGAGGGTTCATGTTAGACATTAGTGGCTCGACCTTCCCAGTGCTGCCTTTGCGGGACATCGTGGTGTTTCCGCACATGATCGTGCCCCTGTTTGTTGGGCGCGATAAGTCTGTGCGCGCGCTCGAGTCAGTCATGAAGGACGACAAGCAGATCCTCCTGGTTACCCAGAAGAATGCGGCCCAGGACGATCCGTCGCAGACCGATATCTTCACGGTCGGCACGGTCGGCACGGTTCTGCAGCTGCTGAAGCTGCCCGACGGCACCGTGAAGGTGCTGGTGGAAGGCGGTCAGCGGGCCCGAATCACGAAGTTCGCGGACAACCCGAACTTCTTCGAGGCCTATGGCGAACTGATCGGCGAGAAGGCCGGCGAGGGCAAGGAAGTCGAAGCCCTGGCCCGCACCGTGGTCTCTCAGTTCGAGCAGTACATCAAGCTGAACAAGAAGATCCCGCCGGAAGTGCTGGTCTCGATCAACCAGATCGAGGAGCCGAGCAAGCTCGCGGACACGGTTGCCTCGCACCTGTCGCTGAAGATCAGCGAGAAGCAGGAGTTGCTGGAGACCGAGACAGTCAGCGAACGGCTGGAGAAGGTCTACGCTTACATGGAGAGCGAGATCGGCGTGCTGCAGGTGGAAAAACGCATCCGCAGTCGGGTCAAGCGCCAGATGGAGAAGACCCAGCGCGAGTACTATTTGAACGAGCAGCTGAAGGCCATTCAGAAGGAACTCGGCGAGGGCGAGGACGGCCGCGACGAGCTGGCCGAAATCGAGGACCGGATCAAGAAGACGCGCCTCTCCAAGGAAGCTCGCGAAAAAGCGCAGGCAGAACTGAAGAAGCTGCGGTCCATGAGCCCGATGTCCGCCGAAGCCACGGTGGTCCGCAACTACCTGGATTGGATGCTGAGCATTCCCTGGAAGAAGCAGACCAAGATCAAGCGCGATATCAAGCAGGCCGAAAAGGTTCTGAATACGGACCATTATGGGCTGGAAAAGGTCAAGGAACGCATCCTTGAGTATCTCGCAGTCCAGCAGCGCATGAAGAAGGTCAAGGGACCGATCCTCTGCCTCGTCGGTCCGCCGGGTGTTGGCAAGACGTCATTGGGTAAATCGGTCGCCAAGGCTACCGGCCGGAACTTCGTGCGCATGTCGCTGGGCGGCGTTCGTGACGAAGCCGAGGTGCGCGGCCATCGCCGGACTTATATCGGCTCCATGCCCGGCAAAGTCATCCAGGGCATGAAGAAGGCGAAGTCCTCGAACCCGTTGTTCCTGCTGGACGAAGTGGACAAGCTGGGCGCCGATTGGCGCGGTGATCCGTCTTCGGCCCTGCTGGAGGTTTTGGATCCCGAGCAGAATTCGACGTTCAACGACCATTACCTCGAGGTCGATTACGATCTCTCTGATGTGATGTTCGTGACCACGGCGAACTCGCTCCGCATGCCCCAGCCGTTGCTGGACCGCATGGAGGTCATCCGCCTCCCGGGTTACACCGAGGATGAGAAGGTCGAGATCGCCAAGCGTCACCTGTTGCCCAAGCAGGTGAAGGAGCACGGCATCAAGAAGTCGGAATGGTCGATTTCCGACGACGCATTGCGCGATCTCATTCGCTACTACACGCGCGAGGCCGGCGTCCGCAATCTCGAGCGCGAGATCGCCAACCTGGCGCGGAAATCGATCAAGGAGATTCTGATGAAGAATCTCGCGAAGATCGTCATCACCCGGCGCAATCTGGAGAAATATGCCGGCGTCCGCCGCTATCGCTACGGGGAAACGGAAGCCGAGGATCTGGTCGGCCTTACGACCGGGCTCGCCTGGACGGAAGTCGGCGGCGAGATCCTGACGATCGAGGCGGTCACGGTGCCCGGCAAGGGCAAGGTCACGGCAACCGGCAAGCTCGGTGACGTGATGAAAGAGTCCGTGCAAGCAGCCGAGAGCTATGTGAAATCTCGCGCCATTGCGTTCGGCATCAAGCCGACCTTGTTTGAGAAAGTGGACATCCACGTCCACGTTCCCGAGGGCGCGACACCGAAAGATGGTCCGTCCGCCGGCGTGGCGATGGTTACATCGATTGTTTCCGTGTTGACGGGCGTGCCCGTGCGGCGCGATCTGGCGATGACCGGAGAAATCACGTTGCGCGGCCGCATCCTGCCGATCGGCGGCTTGAAGGAGAAGCTGCTGGCGGCTCTGCGGGCGGGCATCAAAACGGTGCTGATCCCCGCGGAGAACGAAAAGGATCTCGCGGAGATTCCGGAAAACGTCAAACGCGGCATGAGTATCAAGCCCGTGAAGGCGCTGGATGAAGTTCTGAAGTACGCGCTGACGCAGGAGCTGAAGCCGATCGAATGGATAGATACCGACGTCGATAAGGTTCCGGCGAAACCCGGCGACACCGAGCGCGGCGTCATCACGCACTAATGTGTTCTGACATGAAACACAGCAACGGCGGCCCAATGGCCGCCGTTGTTTTTTTCTGGGGAAAACTCTTTCGCGCGCATTGACGCTCGCGCGCGAGCAGGATTAGGTTTTCCTGGCAACGAAGCTATCCATCGTTGCTTCCCAAATTCAGGATCAGGAGTGTAATCGGTGAACAAGAACGATCTTGTATCGCTCATTGCCGACCGGACCGGCTTTTCCAAAGTCGATGCGGGCAAGGCTGTCGATTCCGTGCTAGGTGCGATTACCGAAGCTTTGCAGAGCGGAACTTCGGTCCGGCTCTCCGGCTTCGGCACGTTCACCATTTCCAAGCGCGCCGCATCCGAGGGACGGAATCCCCGTACGGGCGAAAAGATCCAGCTTCCTGAATCCACGCACCCGAAATTCCGCGCCGGCAAGCAGCTTCGCCAGGCAGTGAACTGAGCCACTACGATTGGTCTGGATTTGGCCCGTCGCTGATCTGGCGGACTGTGCCGATTGTGATAGGATGGCATTGCTGGCAACCGCAGGCGGCGCGCAAATCAGGCCGCGTGCAATCCGGGCGATTAGCTCAGTTGGTAGAGCATCTCGTTTACACCGAGGGGGTCGGCGGTTCGAGTCCGTCATCGCCCACCAGCCTTCGCTCGCGGAGCGAGTGAAGGCTGCCGCGCCCGAGACAACAGGGCGAAAGCGGGTCTTTTATTCGCAAGCGACGGCTTGGCAGGCCTGCATCGTGCTTAACGGCCCGGCCCGCTTAGCTTGACTTTGCCGGCCGTTGCGCAGTACACAACGGCCCTCCATTCCAGGCGATATGCGGGTGTAGCTCAGTTGGTTAGAGCGCCGGCCTGTCACGCCGGAGGCCGCGGGTTCAAGTCCCGTCACTCGCGCCATTGCGCCTGGAATTGGTACCCTCCCCGATCGCCGGGACCTGCGACTTCACGTCGCCTAAACCGTCACAAAGCAACAAGTTTTAGTCCTTTTCCCAACCGGTTACCGGTCCTATAGTGCGCGCCGTTTCGGAACCCCGGCTTGGGTCTCCGGCGAGTCGCGGGGGTGGTTCGCGGTTTGGAGGCGCCGGGGTCCGTTGAGGGGTTGGATCATGGGATCGCTGTTAACCGAGTATCTGCCGATCCTGATATTTCTGGGCGTGGCCATCGGACTGGCTGCCCTGGTGCTGGCGGCGTCCTTTGTCGTCGGCCCGAAGCGGCCAGACCCGGAAAAGCTGTCGCCCTACGAATGCGGTTTTGATGCCTTCGATGACGCGCGCCGCAAGTTCGATGTCCGCTTTTACCTGGTGTCGCTGCTGTTCATCATCTTCGACCTCGAAGTGGCATTCCTGTTTCCCTGGGCGATCACCCTGGGCGAGATCGGTTTTGCCGGTTTCATCTCCATGTGCATTTTCCTTGGCGTGCTGACCGTCGGCTTCATCTACGAATGGAAGAAGGGAGCTTTGGAATGGGAGTAAATCCCAACCCAGCCAATCTTCCGCAAGCCGGCGGCGAGGATCCGTTCTTCCAGGCCGCCAGCGACGAGTTTCGCGACAAGGGATTCATCGTGGCTCCGTTCGAGCGGTTGTGGAGCTGGGCGATCACCAAGTCCCGCACTGGCTCGCTGTGGCCGATGACCTTCGGCCTGGCCTGCTGTGCCGTCGAGATGATGCATGCCTACATGGCGCGCTATGACCTTGATCGCTTTGGCATCGTGCCGCGCGGCAGTCCGCGGCAATCCGACGTGATGATCGTGGCGGGCACGCTGACCAACAAGATGGCGCCGGCTTTGCGAAAGGTCTACGACCAGATGCCCGAGCCGCGCTGGGTCATTTCCATGGGTTCATGCGCGAATGGCGGCGGGTACTATCATTATTCCTATGCCGTAGTGCGCGGCTGCGACCGGATCGTGCCGGTGGACATCTATGTGCCCGGCTGTCCGCCGACGGCCGAGGCGCTGCTCTATGGCATCCTTCAACTGCAAAAGAAGATCGAACGCACGGATATCATCAGGCGCTAGCCCGTTGATAGATGTGTCCCGTCGGACGAAGACAGCATGGCATCCCAGGCATTGCAGGAACATGGCGACTACCTGACCGCGGCTCTCGCCAAGGAGTCGCCGCGGTTCGAGATTGCCCATGGCGAGGCGATCCTGACGCTGCCGCGCGAAGCGATCGTCCGCGCGCTGACTTTTCTGCGCGACGACGGTAACTGCCTCTACAAGATGCTGATCGATATCTGCGGCGTCGACTATCCCGACCGGGCGGAACGGTTCGAGGTCGTCTACAATCTGCTGAGCCTCAAGCATAACCGGCGAATTCGCTTGAAGGTCACGACCAGCGAGGACACGCCGGTGCCCTCCGTCAACTCGGTCTACTCCGCCGCCGGCTGGTTCGAGCGGGAAGCCTGGGACCTCTATGGCATCTTCTTCTCCGATCATCCCGATCTGCGCCGGATCCTCACCGACTACGGGTTCGAGGGGCATCCCATGCGCAAGGACTTCCCGCTGACGGGCTATGTAGAGGTCCGCTACGACACCGAGCAGAAGCGCGTGGTTTACGAGCCGGTCAAGCTGACCCAGGCGTTCCGCAGCTTCGATTTCCTCTCGCCGTGGGAAGGCATGACGCGCCAGTTGCCCGGCGACGAGAAAGCGACCGGGAAGAACTGATGGCTGAAGTCCAGATCAAGCCGATGACCGTAAATTTCGGGCCGCAGCATCCCGCGGCCCACGGCGTGCTGCGCCTGGTCATGGAAATGGACGGCGAGATCGTCGAGCGGCTCGATCCGCATATCGGCTTACTGCACCGGGGCACAGAGAAGCTGATCGAATACAAGACCTACGTCCAGGCGATCCCCTATTTCGACCGGCTCGATTACGTCTCGCCGATGTGCCAGGAACATGCCTTCGTCCTGGCGGTAGAGAAGCTGCTGGGCATCGAGGTTCCGGCCCGCGGCCAGTATATCCGCGTGCTATTCGATGAGATCACCCGCATCCTCAACCATCTCCTGAACATTCCTGCCTACGCCATGGATGTGGGCGCCATGACGCCGTTTCTCTGGGCGTTCGAGCAGCGTGAGCTGCTGATGGAGTTCTACGAGAGGGTGAGCGGTGCGCGGCTGCATGCAGCCTATTACCGGCCCGGCGGCGTGCACCAGGACCTGCCGGCAGGCCTCCTCGACGACATCGCCGCCTGGGCGGAGAAGTTCCCGGCGGTCATGGATGACATGGACGCGCTGTTGACGGAGAACCGCATCTTCAAGCAGCGGCTTGTCGATATCGGCAAGGTCACGGCGGAGCAGGCGATGGATTGGGGCTTCACAGGCCCGATGCTGCGCGCGTCCGGTGTGCCTTGGGATCTGCGCAAGGCGCAGCCCTACATGGTCTACGACAAGATGGATTTCGACATTCCCATCGGCAAGACCGGCGACTGCTACGACCGCTACCTCGTGCGGTTCGAGGAGATGAAACAGAGCCTGAAAATCGTGAAGCAGTGCATCGCGCAGATGCCCGGTGGACCTGCTTGCTCGACCGATCGCAAGATCACGCCGCCGCCACGCGGCGAGATGAAGCGCTCGATGGAAGCGCTGATCCATCACTTCAAGCTCTACACCGAAGGTTTCCACGTCCCGGCCGGCGAAACCTACACCGCGGTCGAGGCGCCCAAGGGCGAGTTTGGCGTCTATCTGGTGTCCGACGGCAGCAACAAGCCCTATCGCTGCAAGATCCGCGCGCCGGGCTTCGCCCATCTGCAGGCCATCGATTTCTGTTCCCGCGGGTACATGCTGGCGGACTCGGTAGCCATTCTCGGCTCCATGGATATCGTTTTCGGCGAGATCGATCGATGAGTGCGTCCACGACCAATGAAGCGGTGCAGCCCGCCAACTTCGCCTTCACGCCGGAGAACCTGGCGGCGGCGAAGAAGTTCATGGCGAAGTACCCGGAAGGCCGGCAAGGCAGCGCCGTGATCGCGCTCCTGGATCTGGCGCAGCGCCAGCATGACGGCTGGCTGCCGCGCGCGGCGATGGACCATGTGGCGGAGGTGCTGGATATGGCGCCGATACGCGTCTACGAGGTCGCCACCTTCTACAGCATGTTCAACCTGCAGCCGGTCGGCCGGCATCATATCCAACTGTGCCGTACGACACCCTGCTGGTTGCGCGGAGCGGACGATCTGTCGAAGTTGTGCCAGCGGAAACTGGGTATCGGCCTCAAGGAGCGGACATCAGACGGCATGTTTTCGCTGATGGAAGTTGAATGCCTGGGTGCCTGCGTGAATGCGCCCGCTGTGCAGATCAATGACGATTTCTACGAAGATCTCGATCCGGCAAAGCTGGAAGCGCTGCTGGACCGCCTGGCCAAGGGCGAGAAGCCGCCGGTTGGCTCCCAGAGCGGCCGGCAGTTTTCGGCGCCGGTCGGCGGGCCGACAACGCTGAAATCGGGCACCAAACCCGGGGCGGGAGAATAGCATGCTGCGCGACGAGGATCGCATCTTCCGCAACCTCTACGGCCTGGACGATTGGCGCCTGGCCGGTGCGCGCCGGCGCGGCCATTGGGACAATACCAAGGACCTGCTGGCCCGCGGCCGGGACGCGATCATCGACGAGATCAAGAAATCGGACCTGCGCGGCCGTGGTGGCGCCGGATTCCCGGCCGGACTGAAATGGTCGTTCATGCCCAAGCAATCGACGGGCAAGCCGGCCTATCTGGTGGTCAATGCTGACGAGTCCGAGCCCGGCACCTGCAAGGATCGCGAGATCCTCCGCTTCGACCCGCATATGCTGTTGGAAGGCTGCCTGGTGGCTGGTTTCGCCATGGGTGCCCAGGCTTGCTACATCTACATCCGCGGCGAGTTCTATAGTGAGGCGGTCAATCTGCAGGCCGCCATCGACGAGGCCTATGACTCCGGCCTGATCGGCAAGAATGCCTGCGGTTCGGGTTATGACTACGACATCTTCTTGCATCGCGGCGCAGGCGCCTATATCTGCGGCGAGGAAACGGCGCTGCTGGAGAGCCTGGAGGGCAAGAAGGGTCAGCCGCGGCTGAAACCGCCATTCCCGGCTGCCATGGGCCTCTATGGTTGCCCGACCACGATCAACAATGTGGAGACCATCGCCGTCGCGCCCACGATCCTGCGCCGCGGCGCGGCTTGGTGGGGCGCCATCGGCCGCCCGAAGAACACGGGCACCAAGATCTTCTGCATCTCCGGCCATGTGAACAAGCCGTGCAATGTGGAGGAGGAGATGGGCATTCCGCTGAAGACGCTCATCGAGACCCATGCCGGCGGCGTGCGCGGCGGCTGGGACAATCTGCTGGCGGTCATTCCCGGCGGCGCGTCCGTGCCTTTGCTGCCGAAATCGATCTGCGACACCGTGCTGATGGATTTCGACTCCCTGCGGGAAGTGAAATCCGGCCTCGGCACGGCGGCTGTGATCGTGATGGACAAGTCGACGGACGTGGTGGCCGCGATCGCGCGCCTCTCGCATTTCTACATGCATGAGAGCTGTGGCCAGTGCACTCCCTGCCGCGAAGGCACGGGGTGGATGTACCGCGTGATGCAGCGGATGGTG
>DATKFM010000025.1:0-18271 GCA_035544395.1 Verrucomicrobiia bacterium | reverse complement strand
TTCATGTTGCTGGCCGCCTGGACCGTGACTTTGCGCGAGATTGACGCGGTACATGGCGAGCCGACCGCCATCGCCACCAGCCTGTCGCGCGTGCTGCGCAATCGGGCATTCCTGGTTTTCTTCCTCGCCTCGATGCCCTGGTGGTTTCTCTACACGCAGCTCTTCGTCGCCTTCCCGCTGTACCTCTCGCGGATCGCAGGCGAAAGCGCCGTGGCCAAGATCTTCCTAGTCAACGGCGCCGTCGGATTCGTGGCAATGATCGGCGCTATGCTGCTGTTCGAACGCGTCAATGCACGTGCCCTGATCAGGAGTGGCTATCTGGCCGCTGCCGTGATCTTCGCGCTGGTGCCGCTATCCGACAAGTTGTGGTGGTTCCTGCTATTCGTCGCCTTCTACACGATTATCGAGTCGATCTTTATTCCCGCCCTCGAAACCCTCATTGCCGGCCTGGCCGATCAGGGCAGCCAGGCGACATTCTTCGGCGTCGCCAGCCTGGCCTGGGCGATCAGCGGTACGGCCGGCAATTATCTCGGCAGTTGGCTGATTCTGGAGAGCACGCCGACAATCACCTGGCTGTGCTTCGGCGGCGTCGCCCTGCTCGGCTTCTTGTTGGCGACTGTCTTCGCCCGGCTGCGGCTGGCTTCGCAGCCGGAAGCATCGTTTCGCTCGCCGATCTGACCGGCCCGCAATTGGTCCGGTTGTGCCGGGATCGCCTGAACGTGATTTACCCCTATGTCGGAACGGCATGCTATATCTGCAATTCATCAGCACAATCTGCAAAGGCACCGTATGGCGACCGCACCGGCCGACCGTCACAAAAGCGGAGTCATCACCGATCTGGGTTTTCTAGAGACCTGCAACGCCCATGTTCGGGAGATCTACGCCTATTGGAATGAGCGCCGCGCCGGTCGGATCATGCCGCTGCGTTCGGATATCAATCCGGCAGCCTTTCCGCGCCACCTGCCGGGCATCCTTCTGGTGGATGTCCGATGGGATCCGATGGACTTCATTTATCGTGTCGTCGGCACCCGCGAAGTGGAAGCGCGCGGCTACAATCCGACGGGCAAGCCAGTCGCCGGCAATTGGTTCGGCAGCGAACAGCATCGCGTGCTCAACAACTACCGGTATGTCGCGACCAACGCGTCCCACCTCTACGACTACGATCCATTCCGGTCCAAGGACGGGCATTTCCTGGTCGATGAGTCCCTGTTCATGCCCTTGTCCTTTGATGGCGCGCGCGTCGACCAGGTCCTGGTCTACTCGCACTACGAAGATCTCTGGCGCAAGCAATTGCCCTAGCGGCGGGGCGCGGCCCACGCCGGATTTGTGAACAAATCCGCAGTCGACATCGGCAAGCCGCCTACTTCCCTGCGTTGCATGAAACGCTTATAGTACAAGGAAAGCGTCTCGCTGCTGCCTGGCAGTCAGCGGGGCGAAAACAGCGCGGCCGGGCCGTGGAAACTTCGGCTTCCGGCGGTGCGCCAGAAGAGGACGTCACATGCGTGTGGCAGTTGGACTTGGCCGGCGGCTATCCGCCGTCTTGACGGCGGCGGTTTCAGCGCTGCTGCTGGCCAGTGGCGGCGCGGGCGCCGTATCGAGAGACGCCGAATGCGATGACCTGGATGTCGCCGTCGAACCGGCGGCGGATTTTCGCACGATCGACTGCAAGGCCGGCCAGACCGGTTATGGTGGTGAGACCGGCTGGTCCAACACGGAATCGATCGAGGCTCAAGATGCGCTTTCCGTCCTGTTCGTCTATCACAGCCGCGCGGGCGTGCAGACCTATCTCGAGCGGGTGGATCCGAAGACACTGTTCAGCGACAGCATCGACATTGCCGTCAAAGGCAGCTGGAGCGCCACGACCGTCACCGATGGCTATTCGATCGCCAAGTTTTTCAGCGTATTCGAAGGTGAAACGGAAACGGTGCCCTGCTTCGCCTATTCGCGCTACGGCGGCCATGTCGCCGGCACAGGCGGTTACCGGCATATGGTCGCCGGCTTCTATTGCGAGTTGGTTCCCAGCGATAGTCCGGTATCGGAAGCGCGGATCGAACAGATGATCGGCAAGATCAAGGCCGACATGTTCTGATCTGCGGCGGCGCGCGGAGCCTAGCTCATCGCAGCGGCCGGCGGCGCTTCGCCCGTCCAATCCTCCTCGATGTAGAACGGTCCTGGCCGTTCCCGGAGCTGTTCGTATTTGCAGATCTCCGGCTCGGCGCCCAGCGGCGTTGAGACGCCGTCCCGGAAAACCCACTCGCCGCGATCTGGCGAGTCCGCAGCGCGCACATAAGAGTTGATCATGAAGCAGCGGTCGCGGCCGGATTTGTTTGGCAGCGAGCCATGCACCGTCAGCAGGGTCCAGATCGCGAGATCGCCAGGCTCGAGCCGGAATTCGACGCGGTCGGCCGGATCCAGGCCGGCGCGCTGCAGTTCCGCATCCTGGGTTTCCCCCTTCATGATCGGGCCGTCATCCGACAGGCCGAGATAACCGCGGCTGTGGCTGCGGTCGAACACCGCCAGTCCGCCATTCTCCGGCCCGTGGGAATCGATCGCCAATCCCGTATTGAGATAGGTGCGGTCGAGATTTGCATAAACCTCCGGCCGCTCGCGGAAGCGCAAATCCTGGTGAAAGCGATAGCCGGTGAATTTTGCGCCGACCGGTTTCCAATGAAGCTGATTGGTCACCTGCTTTATGTCCCGCCCCAACAGCGGCTCCATGATCTCGAGATACCGCGGATGGCGCCGCAATGCCTCCAGCTTCGGATTGATCCAGGCGAACCAATGGGCCTGCAGCAGCACGCGCCGTTTCGCCCGGGGATCGTTGATGATCTCGAACAGGAGGTTGCGATCCCGATAGGTCGCGTGGTGCTTCAGGCCTTCCTTGGCAACCGCTTCGGTCTCGCGCTTGACGTCCGCGATTTCGGCCGGCGGGAGGAAGCCGCGCACAATGGCATAGCCATGTTCCCGCAGAAACTCGACATGGGGGGCCGTCACGCTCGGTTCCTCTTCATCGCCTGCATCCGGTCAGCTTAGAAAAAATCCCGCTGCTCGAAAAGGCCGCGGAAATGCAAGGGGCGGGTTCATCACCCGCCCCTGGCCCTTCCTCAAGCTGTCTCCCTCGGCTTCTAGTACTGGCCCAGTGTCTTGCGGAAGATGGCGCAGATCTCGTCAACATGCTTCTTATCGGCGATCAGCGGCGGCGCGATGATCCCGGCGTCGCCGGTGAACTTGATATGCATGCCCGAATTGAACAGCCGCTTCGTGCAATCCAGGCCGCGCAGGCCGGGCTTGCCGTCCATCGGCGCGAGATCGATCCCCGCCAAGAGCCCATAGCCGCGGATATCCGTCACGATCGGCAGGTCCGACAATGCGAATACGGAGTCGAGGAAGTATTCCGACAACTCGGCCGCCCGCTCGAACAGCCCCTCGCGCTCATAGATGTCCAGTGTTGCCAGCCCCGCGGCGCAGGCTGCCGGATGGCCGGAATAGGTGTAGCCGTGGAACAGCTCGATGGCGCCGTCGGGCGCCGCATCGACGATGGTGTCATAGACCTTGGTGCTGCAGGCCACGGCGCCCATGGGCTGCGCGCCGTTGGTCAGTCCCTTGGCCATAGTCAAGATATCCGGGAGGACGCCGAAGCTATCCGCCGCGAACGCCTTGCCGGTGCGGCCGAAGCCGCAGATCACTTCGTCAAACACCAGCAGGATGCCATGCTTGTCGCAGATTTCCCGCAGCCGCTCCAGATAGCCCTTGGGCGGGATCAGCACGCCGGTCGATCCGGCGATCGGCTCGACAAAGCAGGCGGCAAGCGTGCTGGCGCCATAGAGATCGACGAAACGCTGGAGATCGTTGGCCAGGTCGGCGCCGGTCTCCGGCTGCCCCTTCACGAACTTGTTCTCCGGCAGCCAAGTGTGGCGCATATGCACCACATTGGCGACGCCGATGGCGAAGGCCTCGCGGTTGCGCACCAGGCCCGACAGCGCCACGCCGCCGAGATTGACGCCATGATAGGCGCGCTCCCGCGACACGAAGCGGGTGCGCGTGCCCTCGCCACGGGCGCGCTGATAGGCGAGGGCGATCTTCATCGCCGTGTCCACCGACTCTGAGCCGGAGTTGGTGAAGAACACATAGTTCAGGTCGCCCGGCGTGATCTGCGCCACGCGCCGCGCCAGCTCAAAGGACAGCGGATGGCCGGACTGGAACGGCGAGGCGAAATCCAGGGTCGCCAGCTGCTTCGACACCGCCTCGGTGATCTCCTTCCGGCAATGGCCCGCGGCGGCGCAGAACAGGCCGGCGCTGCCGTCGATCAGCTTCTCGCCGCGATGGTTCCAGTAATACATGCCTTCGGCCTTGGTGATCAGGCGCGGCTCGGACTTGAATTCCCGGTTGGAGGTGAAGGGCGCCCAGTGCTGCTCCAGGCTGTTGGCGGAAAAACTCTTCTGCATCACGGTCATGGAGGCGTGCGTCCCTGCTTTCGGCAATGTGAAGATCGTCCGGCCCGGCGACCAGAGCGCCGGATATCCGGAATTGGACCATCATCAGTCTAGAAAGGGGGTCGGCAGCCGCCGTAGAACCAGATGGCCTCAATCGGCCGGGCCACTCATTGCGGCGCGGGTACTTGCCTAGACGGCCTGCTCGGGCGCGGCGGTGGGGTACTCCGTGGTCTGGCTCGTCGATGGCGATTTGTCCACCGGCCAAACCGCGTAGAAGAACACCACCTTGCCCCGCGCCTCATAGACCAGCGGCGTGTCCTTGGGGATCCACAGGATGTCGCCCGGGCCGGCGCGGTAGGTCTTGTCGCCGACCTGCAGGGTGAATTTGCCTTCCTTGATGAACAGCACCTCGTCATAGGTGACCGTCCATTCGATCTCGCACTTCTCGAACACGCCGATGCCCGCGCCGAGGCCGGTGCTGTAGCGCCGGTTGACCACCGGCGCGGTGACGATCCCGTCATCGTTCGGCTTAAGATTAAGGTCCGCCATGCGGAACAGTTTCACATCGCTCATGCCCAACATCCTCTGCTCGCGGCGCCTGGCGGAGAATCGGCCGCCTGTGCCGGACCATTGCGGGACAGAAACCTAGGAAAGTCAAATCTGCGCGGGCCGCCGGGCGATCAAGCCAAGCCCTTGTTCGGCTCGGAAATTGCTGTGAACCCGGCTTACGTCGCACCGGCCCTGGCTGCGCCCATCAGCGGTAGAATGCTGCGGCGCTCGAACATCGAAATCAAAGGTGGGCAGGATGACATTCTCGAGGTTTCTGGCCGGGGCCGTGCTGCTGCTGGCCCTCGTTCCCGCAGCCATCAGCAGTAACCCGGCGGCCGCCGAACAGCCAATCATCGAAGTGGCCAAGGCCGATCTCGCGGCCGGTCGCCTGGCCGATGCCGCCGTCGCATTGGATGGGCATCTGCGGAATGCGCCGGCCGACGACACCGCCCGGTTCCTACTGGGCGCTGTCCAGTTCATGCAGGCGGCGGAGCGGCTTGGGCAGTCGCTGTACCGCCACGGCCTCAATCCCGCACCAGAAGCCTTTTCGGTCCCATTTTTTCGACTGCCCGTGCCCTACAATTCTAATCCCGAGCCGCTGACCTATGATCAAGCCCGCGCCATGATCCGGCAATTCACCAACGATCTGGCCATCGCGGAGGCGACGTTGGCATTGGTTGATGATCCCGTGGTGCAGCTACCGCTGGCGATCGGCCAGGTCCGCCTCGATCTCAACGGCGATGGCGCGGCGACCGACGCGGAAACGTTGTGGCAGCTCTACCGGCAGATCAACCAGGCGCCGGATTTGCCGCCCGATCAGGTGGCGCAATTCGTCATCGATTTCGACGGCAGCGATGCGCCGTGGCTGCGCGGCTACAGCCACCTGCTGATGGCGCTCGGCGATGTCCTCCTTGCCCATGACTGGCACGAGGGTTTCGACCATACCTTCCACACGCTGTTTCCCCGCGCGAATCTGCCGTTTCAAGCTCTGACCGATAAGTCGACGCGCAGCGACTACGCCAGGGACGTCGACGAGATCGCCGACCTCATTGCCTTCATTCACCTGATCCATTGGCCGGTGCAGGAGCCGGACCGCATGGCCAGCGCCCTCGCCCATCTCGAGAGTGTAGTGGATCTCAGCCGCGAGAACTGGCGCCGTATCCTGGCCGAGACCGACAATGGCCGCGAATGGCTGCCCAATCCCCGGCAGACCGGCGCGATCCCCGGCCTTTCCGTGACCCAGCCGCGGATCGATGCCTGGATGCTGTTCCTGGGCGAGTTCGGCGCCATGCTGAAAGGCGAGAAGCTGATGCCCCACTGGCGCCTCGCCCAGGGTGTCAATCTCCGCCGGGTGTTCCTGGAGCCGCGACCCTTCGACCTGGTGCTCTGGATCCAGGGCAGCGGCGCCCTGCCCTATGCCGAGCCCGGCCCAATCAGCAATTCAGAGACCTGGGAGAACATCCTCATGCTGATGGAAGGCGACTTTTTCACCTATGCTGCCTGGTTCAACTGAAAACCGCCCCAAGAATCTCTCTAGGAGTTTCGTCCATGGCCTTGATCCTATGGGACTTACTACCTGGACAGGGGTCGCCGGCCACCCGCGATAAGCTCCCGTTAACTAAGTTCTGCAATCATTCCTATAAGGACAAGTTATCAGGCATTCGCTCAAGCTGGCCGGGGCCGGCTATCCTCGGAGACCATCGTCATGTCGGGAGACAAGGCTGTCGCGAAGTTCCCGCGCGCGACGTTGCTGGTAGTCGTCATACTCACCGCCGTTGTGGTGATCGGCGGGGTTCTCGCCGGCGGCTGGGTGCTGCGCGACCTCGACGATCTCAGCCGCCGTTCCGCCAGCCTCGCCAGCGCTCAGGGCGCTATCTCCTACTATGACGAAGCGCTGACCATGTCGGCCCGCCTCGCCGCTTCGACCGGCGACGTCAAATGGGCCGACCGCTATGACACCTTCCTGCAGCCGATGGACGACGCCATCAAGAACGCCGGCAGCCTGGCGCCCCAGGATCTGAACGACCAGCTGCAGCAGGAGACCGGCGAAGCCAACACCCGCCTGGTCGAGCTGGAGACCCAGGCGCTGGATCTCGTCCGCAAGGGCCAGGCCGCGCAGGCCGCCGAAATTCTCTACAGCGACAAATATGAAGCCAACAAGAAGATCCTCGCCGACGGGTCGGACAGTTTCAATGCGGCGCTCAACGCGATGCTGGCTGCGGAGCGTAGCGCCATCGGCCAGCGCATTTTCACCGGCGGCATAGCGGCGGCACTGGCGCTGCTCGGCCTGATTTTCGCTTGGCTCAAGGTCTATCGCACCTTGGCCCGGTGGAGCGTCGATATGAACGAGTTGCTGCACCGCCGCTCCACATCGGAGCGCGAGCTGGCGCAGCAAGCCGAAGATCTGCGCGAGCGGGACAACGCCGCCGGCACGGCCAACCAGCATCTGAGCGACGCCGTCGAAAGCTTGAATGACGGCTTCGTGCTTTGGGACAAGAACGGCAAACTGGTGATCTGCAACAGCCGCTACGTGAAAATCTATCCGCTGATGGCGGACCTCAACGTGCCGGGCACGGATTTCGAGACCCATGTCCGCACCGCCGTTGCCCGCGGCATGCTTCCTGAAGCGATCGGACGCGAGGATGCATTTGTCGCCGAGCGGCTGGCGCGGCACCGCGCGGCCAATTCGGCCCATCTGCGCCAGCTGCCCGATGGCCGCTGGTTCCGCGTCAGCGAGCACCGCACGGCTGCGGGAGGTGTTGTCGGCGTCCATGCAGATGTCACCGACCAGAAGAATGCCGAGCTGGCCGTGCGCGAATCCAACCGCACGCTGAGCGCCACCTCGCAGCAGCTCACCAACATCGTCCGCCATGCGGTCGACGGCGTCACCGCCATCAAGTCCGCCACGGCTAAACTGGCCACCGGGAGCGGCGACCTGTCCGTGCGCACGGAGGAACAGGTCACCAGCCTCGAAGAGATGGCCTCCGCCATCCGCGAGCTCACGGAGACCCTGAAGAGCAACACCGGCAATGCCCAGGAGGCGAGCGCCCTGGCCAATGCTACGCGCCAGGCGGCGGAAAGCGGCGGCGCGGTCGCGAAGGACGCTGTCGCGGCGATGGAACAGATCGAGGTCTCGTCACGCCGCATCTCCGATATCATCGGCATGATCGAGGAGATCGCCTTCCAGACCAACCTGCTGGCTCTCAATGCAGCCGTTGAGGCGGCACGGGCCGGTGACGCGGGCCGCGGCTTTGCGGTAGTCGCCCAGGAAGTGCGCGCCCTCTCGATGCGCGCTTCGGAAGCCTCGCGCGAGATCCGCACCCTGGTCACCAACAGCAGCAGCCATGTCGGCCAGGGCGTCGAGCTCGTGCGCAAGGCGGGCACGCAACTCGGTGAAATCGTCGTATCCGTGAAGAAGGTGGCGGAGATCGTCGGTGAGATGGCCTCGGCGATCCGCGAGCAGTCCAGCGGCATGCAGCTCGTCGCCGAGACGGTCACCGACATGGAATCGATGACGCAGAAGAACGCTGTCCTGGTCGAAAGTTCCACGTCGGCCCTGAACGAGGTCGACCGCCGTCTCGCCGCTCTGATCGACGCCATCGATGAAGTGAAGGACGTCAGCAACACGGGCGCTCAGGATCCCGTGTTGGCCGCCTAGGCAATGCCGGCGCGGCAGCCGAAGGTCCTCGTGCTGACCACATTCGCATTTCCGGTCTGCGTCGCCCGGTTTCATTAATATCGGCGCGAATCGCCAAAGTCCGAATCTAACCGGCTGATTGTAAAGGATATCACGACCCCCGGTTGTGCAAGACCGGAAACATTCATAACGCTCTCTTAACCAGCTCCAGCGATATTGTCCGCTTGGCATGGCGGCCGCAGGATCCCCGGAACTGCGCGGCCCGATTGCCTGGGGAAGAGTACAATGTCGGCGAATAGGGTCGTTCTGCAATTTTCGCGAATCGCAATGCTGGCGGTCGCGGCCTTCACGATTCTGGTCATTATCAGCCTGGTCGCGATAGGGCTCTGGATCCTGCGCGACTTCGAAAACCTGAGCCGGCGCGACATCGACCTTGCCGGCGCAGCAATCGCCGCCGGCACCCTGCTCATCGGCATCGCCCTGGCCTGGTTGCACGCCTATCGCTCCCTGCTCCGCTCGAGGACCGATCTCGGCGATCTGCTGCGCAGCCGCGCGGAATCAGAGCGCGCCCTGGCGCAACGGGCCGAGGAGATGCGGGAACGGGACCTTGTCGCCAATACCGCAAGCCTGCGGCTGAGCGACGCCGTGAACAGCTTGAACGACGGTTTTGTCCTCTGGGACAAGGATGACCGCCTGGCCATCTGCAACGAGCACTACCGTAAGCTCTATCCCAGGATGGCCGATCTCAGCGTGGCGGGGCGCCATTTCGAGGACATCATCCGCGGCGCCATCGCCCGCGGTCTGTTCCCGGAGGCCGTCGGTCGGGAAGACGCATTTGTCGCCGAGCGCATCGCCCGCCACAAATCCTCGGACTCCACGGTCGTGCATCAACTCGAGGACGGCCGCTGGATCCGGATCAGCAAGCATCATACCGCCGAGGGCGGCGTAGTTTCCCTCCATGCCGATATCACCGAGCAGAAGAGCGCGGAACTCGCGGCCCGGGCCGCCCATGAGTCGCTGAAATCCACCTCGCAGCAGCTGGAGGAGATCGTCCGTCATGCCGTCGACGGCGTCACGGCAATCAAATCGGCCACGGCCCGCCTCGCGCGTGGCAGCGGCGACCTCTCCGAGCGCACCGAAGAGCAGGTGACCAGCCTCGAGGAAATGGCCGCCGCCATGCGCGAGCTGACGGAAACTTTGAAAAACAACACCGGCAACGCGCAGAAGGCGAGCGGCCTCGCCGATGCCACGCGCCGCGCCGCCGAAAGCGGCGGCGTGGTCGCCGCCGATGCGGTCGAGGCGATGGAACAGATCGAGGTTTCGTCGCGGCGGATCGCCGACATCATCGGCATGATCGAGGAGATCGCTTTCCAGACCAATTTGCTGGCCCTGAATGCCGCGGTCGAAGCGGCGCGGGCCGGCGATGCCGGACGCGGGTTCGCCGTCGTCGCCCAGGAAGTGCGCGCGCTGTCGATGCGCGCCTCCGAAGCCTCGCGGGAAATCCGCACACTGATCACCGAGAGCAGCGGCCAGGTCGGCCAGGGCGTCGCCCTCGTCCGCAAGGCCGGGCAGCAGCTCGGCGATATCGTCGGCTCTGTCAAGCAGGTGGCATCGATTGTCGGCGAGATGGCGTCGGCGATTCAGGAGCAGTCCAGCGGCATGCAGCTCGTCGCCGATACCGTTACCGACATGGAAACGATGACCCAGAAGAACGCCGCGATGGTGGAAAGCTCCACGGCGGCCCTGAACGAGGTCGACAACCGCCTGGCGACTTTGATCGGCGCAATCAATGCCGTGCAGGAGTCGTCCGGTGAGGTCAGCACCGGCCGCAAGGGCCTCAGCAGGGCTGCTTCAGCCGCCTAAACTGATCGCCGCCTCGCACATGATCTCCACGCCCCAGTGGGGATGGTGGACCAGCTTCGCTTCGACGGTGGCGCGAGCCGGCGCATGGCCCTTCGGCACCCATTCCTTCCAGGCCCGGTGCATATCGTCGAAGGTCTTGATGTCGGCCAGGAACACCTGGGCCTTGAGCAGCTTGGTCTTGTCGGTGCCCGCCTGGGCCAGCACCTCATCGATCTGCTTCAGCACATTCTTGGTCTGCTCATAGACCGAGGCCGGCACCGGGTCTTCCGGCACCACGCCGGCCAGATAGACCATATTGCCGTATAACACGGCGTCGCTGATTTCCGTGGGATCGCCCAACCGCTTGATCGTCATGAAGCCCCTCTGCTGAAGTACGCTACGCGGCCTGGACCGCCAGTGCGCCGGCGCCGAGATCCTGCCGCTCGGCTTCCCGCGCGGCTCGGGCACGGTCTGCGGCCACACGCTCTTCGCGGCGGCGCATGATCTCGTAGATGATGGCGCCGACCAGTGTGAAACCGATGATGATGACTGCCAGGGCCGACAGCGCCGGCGTCGTGCCTTGCCGCACTTCGCCCGCCAGCACGGTCACCAGCGTCTTGTCCGCCAGGATGGCGAAGGTCGTGGTGTTGTAGTTCTCGAAGGAGGACAGGAAGGCGATGACGGCGGCCGAGATCAGCGCCGGCTTCAGGAACGGGAGCAGGATATGCCAGAACACCTGGGGATAGCTGGCGCCCAGATCCAGCGCCGCCTCCTCCTGCGCCCGGTCGAAGCGCTGCAGCCGTGCCATGATGATCAGCAGGCAATAGGCGGCGATGAAGCTCGACTGACCGAGGATGGTGAGGACGATGCCTTTGTAGAACAGGCCCTTGGTGACGTCGGTCAGACCCATCATGTCCTTCCAGAAAATCACCGTGGAGATGCCGATGATGACGCCGGGCGTCAGCACCGGCGACACGGTCACCAGGTAGTAGAGCCCCCGCGCGCGGTGATAGATCTGGTTCATCACGATCGACGCGGCGAGCCCGATCGGCACTGACACTGCCACCACGCCGACGCCGATGATGATCGAATTGTGCAGCCCTTCCATCATCGCCCGGTGGTTCCACAGCTTGACGAACCAGTCGAAGGTGAAAGCTTCGAAAGGATAGGCTTGCGGATAGTTCGGCGTGTTGAAAGCGGTAATGCTCATCACCAGCAACGGCCCGAACAGATAGGCGAAGAAGAGAAAGACGTAGAAGCCGATCATCCCCTTCATGACGAATTTCGAACTCATCTGATCGTCTCTCCCAGGCTGACCTTGAAGAGACGCAGCATCGCCATGACGAAGAAGATGCAGGCCGCCAGCAGTATGAAGGCATAGGCGGCGCCGCGCGGCCAGTTGAAGGCCTGGAAGAAAAAGTCATAGACGATGGCGGTGAACCACAGGGTGTTCGGCCCGCCGAGGAACAGCGGCGCCGCCAGCGATCCCGCCGACAGCATGAACACCATGGTACAGCCCGAGGCGATGCCCGGCTTCGCATAGGGCATCACCACTTCCTTGTGGATGCGCCACCAGGGCGCGCCCAGATCCCGCGCCGCCTCGATCTGATTCTTGTCCAGGCTCTCGATTGCGTTGTAGAGCGGGAAGATCATGACCAGCAGATAGGCGTAGGACAGGCCGACATAGAGGCCGGTGTCGGTGCCTAGGAAATCGATCGGCGTATCGGAAATGCCCAGCGCCATGATCGCCTGGTTGATCAGGCCTTTTGACGCCAGCAGCAGCCGCAGCGAGAAGGCGCGCAGGATCTCGTTCACCCAATAGGGCACGATCAGCCCGAGCATCAGCAGGCGCACCTTCTGCGCCGTGCCGGCCTGCGCCATGTAGTAGGCCAGCGGATAGCAGATGGCGAAGTTCAGTGCCGTCACCCCGACCGACGCCAGGATGGAGAATACGAACGCCGACATATGGTTGGTGTTCCAGTCGCCGCTCGATGGCTCGACGAAGAACGACCGGTATTGCTCCAGCGTCAGGAAATCGTCCGGACCGCCCCGCTTCAGCGGCGGCAGCTTCGGATGGAAGCTCTCCTGCACCATATAGAGATAGGGCAGCGCCACCAGGAACAGCGTCCAGAACGCCACCAGCCCGATGAACACGATCCCCAGCACGGTGCCGTTCCGTTCGAGGAAACTCTTGCGCGTAGGATCATGGCGTCCCTTCGCCTCGTAGCGGGACATCACCCAGAAGACGGCGATGACCACCACCGGGATCAGGAAGATGAAGAACCTACTCACTGGCCAGCTTTCCTTCCGGCAGCACCAGGGCTAGATCCGGATCGTAGCTGACCGCCGCCGCCGATCCCTGTTCGGGAATGGCTGCACCGTCGTGGCGACCGACTGTGAGTGTGATGTCTTTCTTCCCGGGGCCCTTCAGGAAGATGTGGCTGGCATTGCCCTCGAAGGCGACATTGAGAACGCTCGAGGCGAACGTGGTATCGGCGCCGCCCTGCCCCAGCCGCAGCGACTCCGGGCGCACGAACAGGATGGCGTTGTCGCCGGGCTTCAGGCCACCGGCATTCTTGCCCCGCAGCGCGCCGAATGCCGTCTCGACAATGGCGGTGCCGTTGTCGGCGCGCAGCACTTTGCCGGGGAACGGATTGTTCTCGCCGACGAAAGAGGCAACGAACGCCGTCGCCGGCCGGTCATAGATCGTCTTGCCGTCGCCGACCTGCTCGATGACGCCGGCATTCATCACGGCGATGCGGTCCGACATGGTCAGCGCCTCGCCCTGATCGTGGGTGATGTAGATGAAGGTGATGCCGACACGCTGCTGGATGTTGCGCAGTTCGTTGCGCATATGCTGGCGCAACTTGAGATCAAGCGCCGAGAGCGGTTCGTCCAGCAGCAGCACTTGCGGTTCCACGGCGAGCGCGCGGGCGATGGCGACACGCTGCTTCTGTCCGCCCGAAAGCTCGTTGACCATCTTTTTGCCCTGGCCGCGCAGCGCGATCAGCGACAACAGCTCGTCCGCCCTCTTGTCCCGCTCGTCACGCGAGGCGCCGCGCACGCGCAGGCCATAGGTGATGTTGTCGGTGACGGTCATCAGGGGGAACAGCGCCAGGTTCTGGAAGATCAGCGCCGTCGGCCGTTTGTTCGGTCCGAAACCGGCCATGTCCTTGCCGCCGATGCGCACCTTGCCTTCCGAGGGCTCGAGGAAGCCCGACACCGTGCGCAGGATCGTCGTCTTGCCGCAGCCCGAAGGGCCGAGGAAGCTGAAGAATTCCCCGTTGTTGATGCGCAGCGTTGCGGATTGAACGGCGGTAAAATCGCCGAAACGGATCGTGACTCCGTCGAGTTCGACGTCGGCGCTCATGCCCTGACCCCAGCCTGCCCTTGTTCTGTCGCGCTTCCGTTCCCGGAAGTTTCTTCTTATGGCAATTTCTTATCGTCGCCTGATGCTAAAAACAAGACATCCCGGCTCGACCGAGCCGGGATGCTTGCAATTTCAGGCTTTGCCGTGAACCGCCTAGGCGGACTTGAACTTGTCGGCGTACTGCGTCCGGATCTCGCCGAACCATGACGGCTCGGGGATGCGGTGCCACAGCTTCTGCAGCGCATCTTCCGGATAGGCCTCGGCGAAGTTCTTCTTCGCCTGATCCGACAACAGCGCGTCGGCGC
This sequence comes from Verrucomicrobiia bacterium, assembly GCA_035544395.1. Classification (GTDB taxonomy): domain Bacteria; phylum Pseudomonadota; class Alphaproteobacteria; order Dongiales; family Dongiaceae; genus DATKFM01. Next base: position 4,135 of record DATKFM010000025.1, on the reverse strand, counting down.
CCGTCACCACCGCATTGTAGCCGGAACCTTCGGCTACCGCCGCGCTGGCTTCCGGCGTCATCAGGAAGTTCAGGAACTCATAAGCCTGTTCCTGGTTCTTCGCCGCCGACGGCATCGCCCAGCCGTCGAGCCAGGTGATCGCGCCTTCCTGCGGCGCCATGTAGCTGACCGGCTTGCCGTCCTTCTTCAGCGACAGCACCGGACCGTCCCAGGTCTGGCCGATCGTCACTCCGTTCTCGAGCAGGCCGGACTTGGTGTTGTCGGCGCTGTCCCAGAACTGCTTGATCCACGGCTTGTGCTCGATCGCGATCGGCAGGATCTGGTCGTAGATCTTCTTGAAGGTCTCTTCGTCCTTGAAGGCGTCGGCCATGCGGTTCGACGGCAGCTTGCCGCTGTGGTCCAGCCACAGACCGATGCCCAGTAGCAGCGAATGCGGCCGGCCCTGCACCTTGCCCTTGTATTCATCGCTCCAGAGCGTGCCATAGGACAACGTCTTGTACTCGAGCGTCGTCTGATCGGTGCGCCAGGAGATCGCCTCGCTGCCCCAGCAATGCGGCAGGTGATACAGGCCGCCGTCCCAGGTCCACACTGAAGACGAGCCTTCGAGCATGGACGGGATCAGGTTCTTGCTGTTGGCCAGCTTGTTGGTGTCGAACGGCGCGAGCACGCCGAGGTCCTTGAACTGCGGCGCGCGATCGCGCGTCGGCTGGCAGAGGTCGAAGCCTTCGCCGCCGGTCGCTTGCAGCTTGTTGATCTGCTCTTCATTCTGCGAGAACGGCGTCGGGTTGACCTTGATGCCCGTCGCCTTTTCGAAGTTCGGCAACACGGGATCCGGCAGCTCGTCCGACCAGTTGAGGATGTTGAGCTCGCCCGAGGAAGAAAATGCATCTTTCACGATCCATGGACCGGCGGCCAGTACGGCGCCGGCGGCGGCGGAACGCTTCAGCATGACGCGCCGCGAGAAATTGCGCGCCGCCAGCAGCGTTGCCTCCGTCTCAAGTTGTGCCTTGGTCTTGTTGGCCATTGTTTAGCTCCCTGGTTGTAACCTTGGTGTGATGAGGGGTGAACTGAATGTGGAGTTGAATGATAAAGGCGTGTACGTCGATTCCGCTACATCTGTGTTACAGACGCCGGCAAACCGTCCGAATTCCACGCCCTTGGCCCAGCCCCGCCGGGCCAGAATATAACCGACCGCCAAGGGCCTCCAACCCCTGATTTGACGCCTGACAGCCGGTGCGCATGCCCTGGCTTTCCGCTCCCTGGAAATACCAGCCAAGCCGCAATATTGCCGGTATCCGTCCGGTACCTAGGACCGGAAATCGGCATTGGGCGGGACCAAACTTAAACCGGATTTGAAATTCCGCGCGGCCGCCATCTTTTCAAGGCATTACGCGGTATCTTCCGCCGCTTAGAAGTTGCCCCTAGGACGGCTCCGGCCCGCTCAGGACCAGCAGATCCTCGCGGGCGAAGGTTACATCGGCCGGCTGGCCGCGCTGAGGCGGCGCCACGCCCGGATTGTTGAAGGTATCGAGCGAGACGGCGTTGTCCTTGAAGCGCACGCGGATGCGGACCACCGAACCCAGGAAGCTGACTTCCTCGATCGAGCCGTGCAGCCGGTTGGCGCCGTTGCCGCGATCCTCCAGCGACACCGCCTCCGGCCGCAGCGCCACCGAGCGGATCTCGCCGGCGCGGCCGTCGGGAATGCCGCGCGCGGCGATGATTTCCTGCCCGTCGACTTCGATGCGCCCACCGGCGGCGTCGATGACTTTGCCACGGAGGATGTTCAGCGTGCCGACAAAGGACGCAACAAAGCGCGTGCGCGGCTGATTGTAGATCTCAAAGGGCTGGCCGATCTGCTCGACCCGGCCCTCGTTCATCACCACGATGCGGTCGGACATCGACAGCGCCTCTTCCTGATCGTGAGTCACGTAGACGGTGGTGATGCCGAGCTGGCGCTGCACGGCGCGGATTTCCTCGCGCAGGGAGACGCGGATCTTGGCGTCCAGCGCCGACAGCGGCTCGTCCAGCAACAGGACCTGCGGCTTGATCGCCAGTGCGCGCGCCAGCGCGACGCGCTGCTGCTGGCCGCCGGAGAGCTGGAACGGATAGCGCCCGCCCAGATGCGGCAGCTTGATCAGTTTCAGCATCTCCTCGACCCGCGCGCTGACCTCCGCCGCCGGCCGGTTGGCCACTTTCAGGCCGAAGGCGACGTTCTGCGCCACCGTCATATTGGGAAACAGCGCATAGGACTGGAACACCATGCCGACCTTGCGCTGGTTCGGCCGCAGATGGGTGACTTCCTGGCCGTCGATCTTGATGCTGCCCGACGTCGGCGTCTCGAAGCCGGCGACCATGCGCAAGGTCGTGGTCTTGCCGCAGCCGCTGGGCCCGAGGAAAGAGACGAACTCGCCGCGCGCCACGCTGAGATCGAAATGCTCCACCACCTGGTTGGCGCCGAAGGACTTGCGGAGATTCTCGATCTTGAGGAAGGACATGTTTGTTTCCCGCGCCCCTACAGCTTTAGCGCGGCGCCTTGCGCGCTGCGTCCGAAGAGTTGAATCACGCCCATACAGGCCCAGGTGATGGCGAAGGCCATGATGGCCAGCGCTGCGGGCTCATAGGCGCGGTTGGCGCCGATGAGCTGCAGATAGGGCCCGAAGGCCGGCCGGTCGAGCAGGCTCGCCATGGTGAATTCGCCAATGACCGTGGCGAAGGTGAGAAATGCGCCACTGAGAATGGCGATACGCACATTGGGGAAGATCACCCGGAAGAGGATCGTGGGCCACTTCGCGCCCAGACTTTCCGCCGCTTCCGTCAGGGTCCGCACATCGATCGCCCGCATGCCGGTATCGACGGCGCGATACATGTATGGCAGAGCGAGCGCAACATAGCTGAACATCAGCAGGATATCGGTCGTCCGGTCGCTGCCGGTCATCGGCAGCCAGGACGAGCTGTTATAGAGGCGCAGATATCCGAACACGAGACAGATCGCCGGTATCACCAGCGGCAGCAGGGTGAGAAACTCGACGATGCCGCGCAGCCGGGGCAGCCGGAGCTGGATCCAGTACGATGTCGGCACGACAAGCAGCACGCCGACAAGAATTGTCGCCAGCGCCTGTCCCGTTGAATAGAGGAAACTCGCCTGGAAGCGCGGATCGCCGAGGACGACGCCGTAGGCGTCGAGGCTGTACTCGCCCTTGCGCATGCGCATCGAGAATTCGAATGTGGCGATCAGCGGCACGATGAAATAGAGCATGCCGATGATGATCGCGACCCACGGGCCGAGCTTGGAGGTTTTCATCGCAGCCACCGGTCGCTTCGCGCCCGCAGCCAGATATAGGCGCCGTTGGACAACCCGGTGATCAGGATCATGCCGAAAGCCAGGGCATAGCCAAGATTCTGATCATGCAGCACGTCGCCGCGGATCTGCGCATAGAGCTGGATGGTCACGAGATTCAGCAGGCTGCCGGTCAGGGCATAGGCCGTGGCAATGGCGCCGAAGGCGTTGGCGAACAAGAGGATCGTCGCGCCCAGCAGGCTCGGCCACAGCACCGGCAGCGCCACGTAGCGCCAATATTGCCAGCTGCTGGCGCCAAGGATCGCCGAAGCCTCGCGCCATTCGCGCTTCAGACCGTCCAGCGCCGGCGCCAGGATCAGCACCATCAGGGGTATCTGGAAATAGAGATAGGCGAGGATCAAACCCCAGGTGCTGACGACGCGGAAGCCCGACCGGTAGAGACTGAAATCGAAGTAGTCGATGAACAGCTTCGTCACCAGGCCCTGGGGGCCAAGGGCCGCGAGGAAGGCGAAGGCCAGCGGCACGCCGGCGAAGTTCGACGCCACGCCGGAGAATGTCATGACCATGGATCGCAGCCAGCGCGGCAGGCCGCCCATGACGGCGGCATAGCACAGGAAGAAGCCGATGGCGGCGCCGAAGATGGCCGAGATGACGCTGACCTTGATGCTGATCCAATAGGCGTTGAGGATCAGCGGCTGGGTCAGGTTGATCAGATTGTTCAGCGTGAAACTGCCGTCGGCATCCTGGAAGCTGCCGACGAACAGAAATCCGGTCGGCAAGATCAGGAACAGGAGAGCAAAGACAAAGAACGGGGCAACGCCGATCCAGGCCCAGGAG
>DATKFM010000024.1:0-15245 GCA_035544395.1 Verrucomicrobiia bacterium | reverse complement strand
GCGCGGATGCCGCCGAAGGTGGTGACCCAGCCCCGCTTGAAGTCGAAGCAGTCCTTCATGGCGATGGGCACGCCGTGCAGGGCGCCGACCTTGTCGCCACGCATGATCGCGGCCTCAGCCGCCTTCGCGGCCTTCCGGGCATCTTCGTACCCGAAGATGATGAGCGCATTGATCTTCGGATTATGCGCCTCGATGCGGGCGATGGCGCTATCCACCGCTTCGACCGGCGAGATCTCCTTGCGGCGGATTCGTGTCGCCAGCGATGCGGCGGATTCTGTTTTTGCCAGGTCCTCGGTCTTCATGCGTCGCCCCGTACCTTTCACTCTGTTCGATCCCCGCCTTCACTTGCGAATCCGCACATACAGCAAGGCGGCGGCTATCAGCAAGACTCTCCGGCGAAATCCAGCGGTGTCAACCCGGCGTCCGAGTCATCACGGCCCGAATGGATTCGAGGGACGTGACAAGGCGATCGAATTCCGGCGGACGCAGTTCGCCGCCCATGAATACGTGGTGGCGGCGAAACCGCATGCCGCCATCCGCCGGTTCGAGCGCCGCGAAATGGATCTCCCGTGGCTTTGCCGTGGTGACGATACGATCGACATTGCGTGCGGTGATGCCGCCGCCGGGCATGACGATGATCCTGTCGGCCGCACGGCGGACAAGCTCGGCGATCAGCGGCAGCCCTTCGAGCACGGTCGCCTCCTGGCCGGAGGTGAGGATGCGGTCAACGCCCAGCCCGATCAGCGCCTCCAGCGCTTCGAACGGATCGGGCGTCATGTCGAATGCCCGGTGAAACGTGACCGAAAGCGGCCGGGCCTGCACTATCAAGCTTTGCGTCCGAGTCGTGTCGACTTTGCCGTCGGCGGACAGCAAGCCGATGACGACGCCGTCGGCGCCTTCGGCCTTGGCGGTGTCGATGTCGGCCTGCATGACAGCGAATTCATCGTCGTCCAAGAGGAAATCGCCGCCGCGCGGCCGGATGATCACATGGAGCTTGATGCCGGCAATTGCCCGCGCCTGGCGGATCATGCCGCGACTAGGTGTGGTGCCTCCCTCCAGGAGATCGCCACAGAGCTCGACCCTGTCCGCCCCTGCAGCCTTAGCGGCGCGGACGCCGGCCACCGAATCCACGCATATTTCGCAGATCACCGCAGCCCCTTTCTCATGATCGTAGACTGCCAGAACTCTCGCTCACATAGCACACAAGCATCGGAAGTGCGAACGGGACAGCGATATTCGCCATGTGAGCACCTTGGTGCGCCATTTGATCGCAGATGTTACTTCGGCCGCACGGCCCGCAAGTTTTCATCGGATTGCGGAAGCTTGCCGCGGCGGCGCAACTTGACCGCTTCCACCAGGGCGCGCGCGGCGTTACCGACTTCCTTCTGGAAATCGGTGTCTGCGTCCAGGTCCTCGTGGCTCGTTGCGTAGGGCTGGTAGTAGCCGACATAGGCATCCAGCAAGGACTTTCTCCCTGCCGGGATCATGCCGATATCACAGAGCCAATCCGAGAGCATGCGCCGCAGGTTCTCCGTGCCGGATGCGTCGCCATGCACGACTACCGAAAACACGCGGCCGGCGAGATGGCGCGGATAATCCCAGCCCTTTAGTTCCAGTTGTTTGGCCAGCCTCGGATCCTTGCCGTCTGTGGTTGTGGGATCAGGATTGCCGCCATCGGCGCAAACCAGGCGGTCGATCATCAGCTTCAGGGAGCTCGGCGCCTGATACCAATTGACCGGACTGACGATCATCACGCCATGGGCCGCGGCCCACATGGGGTAGATCTCGCTCATCCAGTCGCTCACCTGCCCCATGGCGAAGTTCGGATAGCAGGAGCAGGGCCAGTGGCATAGCGGTTGTGCTGTCGACACGCAGGCTTTGCAGGGATGTATTTGCCGGCCGTATTCGGAGGTCAGGCGGCTGAGATCGAGCATCTCAACTTCAAAGTTGCGCTGGCGCTCGATGATCCGCTTGGCGATGGACACCAGCCGGAAGGTCTTCGACATCTCGCCGGGGCAGCTTTGATCGCTGCGGGACGAGCCATTGATCAGCAGAATGCGCGACTTTGACTTGCGATTGTGCTGACGCCGCTCCGCCGCCTGAATTGCCCGGCGTGTTGCCAGCCATTCGACTGGCAGCTCCGCCTTGGGATCGGCGAACTGCTTGCCGCCGACGCGCGTGCGCGGGTTCTTGCGATACTCATCATAGCCGTCCCAGGCGATCTCGATGATTTTCTGCAGTGCGTCATCGGCATCACCGAAGGCCGGATCGAAAAACCTATCGCGAAAGCGCTTGTCGAACTCCGTTCGGGTCAGCTGGACGTTCGGCATTCCCCGGCGGATTGTAATGCGTTTCATGACGGGCCTTTCCGCAGGGCGGCTCGCCGCCGCACCGCGCGATCAGTAGTGATCTGTCGATTTTACGAAGGCGTGAACTTTCCAGACGTCATCGGGAGACAAGCGCAAGCCGAATGCCGGCATTTGCGTTCCCTTGCGTCCGTTGATCACCGTCTCCAGGAATTTTTCGTCGCTGATCTTGGTTGCGAAGAGATTGGGCCCGCGTCCACCCTTGCTGAGGTGGCAGATGTAGCACTTGCTCTGATAAATCTGCAGCCCTTCCTCGATCGCCTCGGGCTGACCGAGGAACGGATTGGTCAACTCTCCATCGGCAGCCGCGCCGCTGGACAACAAAGCCAATGAAACCGGTAGTGCCGCCGTCGCAAGGACGGCGGCACCAACCAGTCGCACAATGCCAGTCACACGAAATCCCATGCGTGGGTTATGGCTCATAGCTGGGCAGCATGGTGTCGATTACCTGCTGATTGTAGCCTTCGCCCTGATCGACTTTTCCGTCGACCGCGAACACCCAGAGCATGCCGCCCTTAGGCGCCGAGTAGTAGAAGCTCGGATCGCCGCCGAGACCCGAGAGGATCGCGACATACTGCTTGCCGTCGATTTCATAGGTCACCGGAGAGGCGTTGATACCTGAGCCGGTCTGGAAGCTCCAGAGCTCTTTGCCGCTCTTCTTGTCCAGCGCCACAACCCGGCCGCGCTGATCGCCAGTGAAGAGCAAGCCGCCCTTCGTCACCAACATGCCGGAGAACAGCGGCAGCGGGCTGGCCGATTGCCAGGTTACCTTCTTGTTCGCGACGTCGATCGCCATCACACGGCCGATCGTATCGCCCATGCGGTACATCTGATAGTCAACGCCCATGAAGAGGTCGCCGGGCTTGTAAGCGAGCTTTCCCTTCTCCCAGGCGGTCAGGCCCATGCCCCATTGATTGACGGCGACATAGAACATTCCGGATTCCGGATCATAAGCCGGCGGGAACCAGTTGGTGCCGCCCTCCAGTCCCGGAACGATCGGCTTTACCTGCCCCGCGCCCTGCTTCGGCTTCATGGCCTCGTTGATGGTCGGCCTGCCGGTCTTGGCATCCAGACCACTGGTCCAGTTGATGCCTTCCACCAGCGGGATGGCGTAGACGAATTCGCCAGTTTCCCGGTCGAGCGCGTAGAAGTAGCCGTTGCGATTGGAGTGCACCGCCAGCTTTCGGTCTTTTCCGTCGACCTTGCCATCGACAAGGATCGGCGTCGCCATGGCGTCATAGTCCCAGGCATCATTGGGGGTGTATTGATAGCCCCACTTGATCTTGCCGGTATCCGGATCGAGAGCGAGCGTGGCGCAGGTCCAGAGATTGTCGCCCGGGCGCTGCTCCGCTTGCCAGGACCCCGGATTGCCGGTGCCCCAGTAGAGCGTGTTGGTATCGGGATCGTAGCTGCCGGTCAGCCAGGTCGGGCCGCCGCCGGTCTTCCAGCTATCGTCCTTCGGCCAGGTATCGCTGCCAGGCTCGCCCGGCGCCGGCACCGTGTAGGTTTGCCATTCCTGGGCGCCGGTCTTGGCGTTGTAGGATTTCAGGTAGCCTCGGACGCCGTACTCGCCGCCTGATACACCGATGATGACGTGGTCGCCGACGACCAGCGGCGCCGAGTTGGTTGTGACCCCATTCTTCCATTCATCGATCTTCTGTTCCCAGACGACTTTTCCGTCGGCGCGGTTAAGCGCCACCAGTTTCGCGTCCAGCTGCGCGACGTAAACCAGATCGTCCTTCAGCGCGACACCACGATGGATCGGTCCGCAGCAAAGCATGGCTGTGAGGCCGTCCTCGTAGGTGGGTTCATAGCGCCAAACGATGTTTCCGCTGCGCGCATCGACGGCGAAAACGCGGGCATAATCGGCTGAGAAGAACATCACGCCGTCACGAATGAGCGGCGTGGACTCCAAGCCGGCGAACTGGCCGCCCGTCGACATCGTCCAGACAGGCGACAGCTTGCCGACATTGTCCGGCGTCAATTCCGACAACGGGCTGTAGCGCCAGTTGCGGTAATCCCGGCCATACATCAGCCATTCGCCGGCATTGTCCTGTGCCTTGACAAGATCGTCCGTGGTCACCGGCGCCGCTCGCGCGGCATCGATGACTGCAAGACTGACCGCAGCGACAGAGGCTGCAATCGCAAGATAACTGGATATCCTGGCCATTTTACGCTCCCTCCTTAGTATGGCGTGTTCCCCCGCCAAATGAGAGCATGCTACTCGCGGTTATCCGGTGCAAGCGGCTCAGACTTATGAAGACGCCGTTAGGTATTACCTACCAACGGGGCCCGGCGGACCTTTGAGTTCGACGACATTGCCTTCGGGATCGCTGATGTACATCGAGGGGCCATCGCCTTCCGCGCCGTAGCGGCTGACGACATCGCCGGGGGCAATGCCGTTGGCGCGCAGATGGGTGGCGATGGCAGCGGCGTCAAAGGGCTGCAGGCGCAGGCACAAGTGATCCATATTGCGGCCCTCGCGGCCGGGTGGCGCTCCGCCCTCGCGTCCGAGCGTGCCATCTACATCGACGAGATCGATTAGCTGTTGCCCGGCGCGGAGCTGGGTCAGGCCGATATGCGCCTGGATCTTCTGGACCGTGCAGCCGAGCACGTCGCAATAGAATTGCTGCATCACAGCGACATCGCGGACGCGCAGCACCACATGGTCGATGCCTTGGATCGCGATGGGATTGGTGCGTTTCACACTCATGGAGCTATTTCGGCAGTTTCACATTGCCGGTATCATCGAGTGGCCAGAACGGATTCCAGGCCACTTCCCACATATGGCCGTCAGGGTCGGCGAAATAGCCCGCGTAGCCGCCCCAGAGAGTGTCCTGCCCCGGCTTCAGGATTCGCGCGCCGGCGTGACCGGCCTTGGCCAGCACTGCGTCGACCTCCTCGCGCGAACGCACGTTGTGGGCGAGCGCGATACCGCTGAAGCCCTCGCCATCATCCTGGACGTTGGCATCCTCGGCCAGATCGGCCCGGCCCCAGAGCGCAATGACAAGGCCATTGGCCTGAAAGAATGCAACATCCTTGTCGCCGGCCAGCGAAGCATTCCAACCAAGGCCCTTCTCATAGAAACGCCGCGCCCGCTGGAGATCGGCAACACCCAGTGTGACGGCAGTCAATCTTTGTTCCATGCATGAACCCGCAGTTCCATCGCCGCAACATTCCCAGAACGGATCATAGCCAATCCCGCAGGCGGAACCAGAGCATTGCCAGAGCCAGCGTCGGTGTGCGCAGCAATTTGCCGCCGAAAAAGCTGGTGTGCGGAAGTCTGGTGAACACATCGAACCGCTCCGCTGTTCCGGCGATGGCCTCGGCGATGACTTTGCCGGCGATGCCGGTCAGCGCCACGCCCATACCGGAGAAGCCGTGGGCGAAGTAAATGTTGTCGGTGCCATCGAGCCGGCCCAGGTGCGGCGTGCGTTCGACTGTGATCGCGACATTGCCGCCCCAGATGTATTCAAGATCCAGATCGTCGGTCTGCGGCAGCACGGCCCGCATGGATCGACGCATAGCCGCCTTCAAGTTGGGCGGCGGCAATGTGGTGTAGCTTACGCGCCCGCCGAACAGGAGACGGTGATCGGCGGAAAGTCTGTAGTAGTCGAGCACGAACTTGGTATCGGTGACCGCGGCGTCGGAGGGGATCAAGCTGCGCGCCCGATCCTCGCCCATCGGCGCGGTCGCGGCCATGTAGGTGCCGACGGGCATCACTTTCCGGCGGATGCTCGGTACGAGTTCGCCGAGATAGGCGTTCCCCGCCAGCACCAGAAAATGCGCGCGCACTGAGCCTTGCGCCGTTCGCGCCACCGGTCGGCTGCCCTTCTCGATTGTTACAACCGACGAGTTCTCATAGATGCGGGCGCCGGTATCAATGGCGGCGCGCGCCAAGCCGAGGCAGTAGTTGAGCGGATGTAAATGCCCGACACCCGCATCGAACAGGCCGCCGTGATAGGCGCTCGTCGAAACATACTGCCCGACTTCCGCGGGCTCGATCAGGCGCGCGTCGCGATAACCGTAGCGCGTCGACAGATGTTCCACCTCGTCGCGCAGATGTTCCAAGTCCCGCGCCTTTGCCGCACCGTGGAAATAGCCGGGCTTAAGATCGCAGGAAATCCCGTGACGCTGCACGCGCTCCCGGATGATGCTCTTGGCCTCTTCCGCCAAGTCCCAGAGCTTGCGCGCATCGTCGCGGCCGACCCAGTCTTCGATCTTGGCCATGCCAGGTGAATAGCCGGTTCCGATTTGCCCGCCATTGCGGCCAGAAGCGCCCCAGCCGATGCGCTCTGCCTCCAGCACAGCGACTGAATAGCCGCGCTCCGCCAGATTGAGCGCCGCGGACAGTCCTGTGTAACCGGCACCGACGATGCAGATATCGGCCTCGACTTCGCCGGCGAGAGCCGGGCAATCGGGAATACCGATCGCCGTCGCAGTGTAATAGGAGTCGATATGCGAACTGAGCGCCAAGATGACTTCCGAACATTAGGCTGAAGGCTGCATCCTGCCGATAGCAACGGCTAGGTCAAGCCGCGGCGGCCATTGCAGAATGGGCATAAGTTCGCCAATCTCCACCGCCGCTTTCTACAGCAGAATTACAGGAGTTTCCGCCTGATGACATTGACCGCGCAATCCGATGTGGGCCGGCTTCGCCGCGTCGTCGTCAAGCATGTGCGCGACGCCTTTGTCGATGAGGCGGCGATTGACCGGCAGTGGCGGGACCTCAACTACTATGGCCGTCCCGATCTGCCGCGCGCCGTCGGCGAGTATGATAGCTTCGTCGAGCTGATGAGCCGCTTCGGCATTGCTGTCGATTTCCTTCCCGTGGATACCAAGGTGGGCATGGACTCCCTCTATCCGCGCGACACCACCATCACCACCGACCGCGGCGTCATCCTCTGCAACATGGGCAAGCCCCAGCGGCGCACGGAGCCCGAGGCCATTGCTGCCTTCCTCCGCCTGCGCCAGACCAAGATTCTCGGCACGATCACCGGTACTGGCAGTATCGAGGGCGGCGACGTCACCTGGCTGGATCCCCGGACGCTGGCGGTCGGCCGCGGCTATCGCACCAACGACGAGGGCATCCGCCAGCTGAAGCAGCTCCTGGGGCCGGAGGTCGACGTGATCACCGTGCCTCTGCCCCACTGGAAGGGGCCGGGCGACGTCTTCCACCTGATGTCCATGATCTCGCCGCTCGACCCGGACCTGGCTGTTGTCTACTCGCCCCTGCTGCCAGTGCCGTTCCGGGAGATGTTGCTGGCCAGGGGTATGCGGCTGGTGGAAGTGCCGGAGGAGGAGTTCGAGGGCATGGGCTGCAACATCCTGGCCCTGGCCCCCCGCACCTGCGCCATGCGGACCGGCTTGCCCAAGACCCGGCAACGGCTGATCGAGGCAGGTATTGAGGTCCACGAGTTCGCTGGCGAAGAAATTTGTGGCCGCGGCGCCGGCGGGCCGACCTGCATGACCCGGCCTCTGGAGTGGGAGCTTTAGGGCCGATTCGGTTCCTAAATCCATTTCAGATTTCACATTAATCATCTTATATATATTAATTGAAACAGATAGTTATAGTGATAATTTCATAGTTTAATGAGCCCGTCGCCTTGCCAAGCCTTCCGGGCGCATGCTAGCCATTTGGGGCGGCCGATACCCCAAACCGCCCCCCGGAAGGCAACATGTCCCAGTTCGAAGATTGGCTATCAGAGCGCAAGATCGGCGAGGTCGAGTGCCTGGTCCCGGACATGTCGGGCATCGCCCGGGGCAAGATTCTGCCATCCCACAAATTCTTGAAGAGCGTTCGGGAGCAGTCGCTGCGGCTGCCGGAGTCCATCTTCATCCAGACCGTTACAGGCGAGTTCGGCGAGGATGAGGAGGACGAAGTCCTCGGCCCGCAAGATCACGACGTTACGCTGATGCCCGACATCGACACCCTGACGATCGTGCCCTGGTACGAGGAGCCGGTCGCCCAAGTGATCTCCGACGTCTACAACCGCGACGGCAGCCCGGTGGACATCGCCTCCCGCTTCGTGCTGAAGCGGGTGCTACAGATGTATGACGACCGCGGCTGGGTCCCGATCATTGCACCTGAGCTGGAGTTCTACCTGGTGCAGGTGAACACCGATCCGGATGTGCCGCTTCTTCCGCCCATCGGCCAGTCCGGCCGGCCGGAAACCGGCCGCCAGTCCTATGGCATCGACGCCGTCAACGAGTTCGACCCGATCTTCGAGGACGTCTACGACTATTGCGAAAAGCAGGACTTGGACGTCGATACATTGACCCACGAGAGCGGCTCGGCGCAGATGGAGATCAACTTCAACCACGGCGATCCCCTGCGGCTGGCCGACCAGGTGTTCCTCTTCAAGCGCACGGTGCGCCACGCCTCGATGCGCCACAAGATCTACGCCACCTTCATGGCCAAGCCGCTGGCCGACCAGCCGGGCAGCTCCATGCATATACACCAGTCGGTGTTGGACAAGGCGACCGGCCGCAACCTGTTCTCCGACAAGAACGGGCGTGATACTGCCATGTTCCGCAATCACGTCGCCGGGCTGCAGCGCTACCTGCCGCTGGTCATGCCGATGGCGGCGCCGAACGTGAATTCCTACCGCCGGCTACAGCCCTATATGGATGCGCCGATCAATGTCCATTGGGGCATCGACAACCGCACAGTCGGCCTGCGGGTACCGATTTCGCCGGCGTCCTCGCGGCGGATCGAGAACCGCCTAGCCGGCGCCGACGCCAACCCCTATCTCGCCATTGCCGCATCGCTGGCCTGCGGTTATCTCGGCATGATCGAACGGCTGAAGCCAACCGAGCAGGTCGAAGGCAGCGCTTATCGCCTCAAGCATACCCTGCCCCGCACACTCTACGACGCCCTGCACCGGTTCCAGTTGTGCAAGCCGATCCGCGAAATCGTCGGCGAGCGGTTCATCCGCGCCCTGATCTGCGTGAAGCAGTCAGAACTTGAAGCCTATCAGCGGGTCATCAGTTCCTGGGAACGGGAACATCTGCTACTGAACGTCTGACCTCCCTGCCAGCATCAACAGGCGGAAACAGGCTCGGGCGCTGACATGACAATCGCGACTACAACACCAGACGCCGGCCGACCCAATCACCGGCTGAAGGGCATCCTGTTCCTCTGCTTCGGCGCGTCGATCTTCTCGCTTCAGGATGTGGTGGTGAAGTCGGTCAGCGGCGGCTATCCGGTGGCCGAGGTGCTGGCGATCCGTTGCATCGTCGCCTACCTGCCGCTGTTCATCCTGCTGGCTTATGATGGCGGGTTGAAGGCGCTACGCACCGGCCACTTCGGCTGGATGATCCTGCGGTCCGTCTTCCTGTTCCTGGCCTATACCACCTACTATCTGGCGCTGGCCGCACTGCCCATGTCGACCGCAACGGCGCTGTTCTTCTCGGCGCCGTTGTTCATCGTCGCGCTCTCAGGACCGCTGTTGAAGGAACATGCTGGACTCGGGCGATGGCTGGCGGTGCTGGTGGGATTCGGCGGCGCGCTGATCGTCTCCCGGCCGGGGGCGGAGACCTTCGAGCCGGCGGCGCTGTTCTCCCTCGCCTCCGCGGCTTTCTATGGCATCGCCCAGATCATGTCGCGCATGCTGGGGCCGGCCGCCACCACCTCGGTCATGGCGCTCTATCAGAACACGGTGAATATCGTCGGCGCCGCTGCCATCGGGCTGTTGCTCGGCCATGGCGGCTTCGCCGGCCAGGCCCATCCCAGCCTGGAATTCCTGCTGCGCGCCTGGACGATGCCCACCACCACCGACCTCCTCCTGATTGCGGCCACCGGCCTGATCGCGGCGGCGGGGTCCTGGAGCCTGACCCACGCCTACCGGGTTGCCGAGGTGAACGTTGTGGCGCCGTTTGAATACAGCTCGATCATCCTGGCGCTGTTCTGGGACCTGGTGATCTGGCATGTGCTGCCCTCGCCCTACACCCTGGGCGGCGTCACTTTGATCATCGCCGCCGGCATCTATGTGCTGCGGTCGGCGAAGGCGTCGGGCGGCTGAGGTAGATTTCTTCTACTTTCGGCTGCGGATCGTCCCTTAGTTGCCTTCCGAGCCACCACAAGTTGGCCGAAGATTGCGACATGCACGCAATCATTCGTCATGCAGGTGCATGCGACGCCCCACGGAGGCAACACACCATCACGCCGCCGACAACGGTGGCTGGAATACCAAGGATCATCAATATCGGCAGCCAGGCAGAGAACTCGAATCCGCGCAGATTAGATGTAAATAATGCAAGGCCACATATTCCGGCACTAGTCATGATCCCCAGCGCGATCAGCACACACCCAATGAGAGTCACTGTGCCTTAGGCAACTCTGGAACCTCGGTGGTCAGGCATTCGCGCGTTCCCGCGTATGAAAGGCCGAAAGCTATTTCTTCGCCCCGCTGCGCCATAGGCTGTGGCCAGCCCAGGCGATGAGCGCGCCGAGGATCATGGGGATGCCGCCATACACCAGTACCAACCCAACATCGGAACCATAAAAGCCTTCGGACAGGATCGATCCGCCAAAGATGAGGGTGCAAAGTCCAGCGACTGACAGCAGCAAATATCCGATGATCATCAGGATGACACCAAGAACGCGGCTAGCGGTATTGCCGCGTTGCGGCGACGGGGAAGGCTCTACAGAGGATGGCATGCGTGCAACTCATATAGGAGGTTGTTGATAGAGCCGAGAAAAATCAGCGCCGCATCTGAATTAGCTTGGGCCAAACGGGCCTGATTGCATGAATACGTAGAAGAAGAAAGCACCCAACAAAAGGACCGCAAGAAGTAAGCCGAGCGGTCGTAGGCCACCTCTGCTGTGCCACAGGATTCTCCCGCTCCAACAGAGAATGCCGCCGTAGATCATCGGCAAGCCGCCCAGGATCAGGGAAAGTCCGAGAAACCGCGTCGATCCACCCTCAAGCAATGGCATCGCAACAAACCGGAGCGTGCAAAGACCTGACACCAAAATCAGCAAGGCTCCGGCGGCAATAAGGATACCGCCGATGACTCGGAATATGACGTTTGGTGGCAGCGGAGGTTCGCTAACGGGAGGATCAGTCATACGTGACCTCCTATAGGATGTTCGGCCGGAGACGCGTTCAGGGTTCCGATCGATTGTACCGGTCTTATTGCTTGCGCTTGCGCCCGCGCCAGCGCGGCGTTGCCGGCGGCACCCGGGCGGTAGAAGAGGTTGTAGGTGTCGAAGGGGATGATCTTCTTTTCCGGCGTGACGAAATGGATGCAGGAGCGCTTCACGCCGCCGACGCAGAAATTGAAGCGGTCCATGAACTGCACGATGATGACGCGGAAGACGCGGTCGTAACCGAGTTCGCTCGGCGCCTCCACCTGCGGCAGGCAACAGAGAAGGCTGTGCAGGCTGGAGTCGGTCTGCTGACCGGCGGCGGAGAGCGACAGGAGATCGAACAGGCGCTTGCGCAGCTCCGGATACTTCTCGAAGGTGATGGCATTGGGCGCGTCGCTGACGATCACGTCCTTGGGGATCATGCGGGTGATCGGCATGACATCGCGGCCTTCGCGCAGGCCATAGCCGATGGCGATGGATTCAGGATTACAGGGCAGCGGGATGACGTCCTCGTCGCCAAAGACCCCGGATTTCTCGATGATATCTCGGCGGATATCCGTGAGCAGCACGCGGTCGCGCTTGCTGTCGAAGCCGTCATTGCGGCCGGCATCCTGAACCGGCTGGAAGGTGACGCCGCGCACGCAATTGTAGTCCAGGGCATGGCTAACGATTTCGCCGACCTCGTCGTCATTGACGCCCTTCTTCACCACGCAGACCAGGGTGGTGGAGATGCCGGCGGCCTCGAGATTGGCCAATGCCCGCTCCCGCACATGGCGCAGGTCGGCGCCGCGGATGTTCTCGAGCGCCGCCTTGCGGCGGGAGTCATATTGCAGATAGACCTCGAAGCCTGGCTTCAGCTTGGCCAGCTCGTCGACGAAGGCCTTGTCGTTGGCGATGCGCACGCCGTTGGTGTTGAGCATGAGATGGCGGATCGGCTTGCGCTTGGCGAGATGGAGGATCTCGATGATCTGCGGATGGATGGTGGGCTCGCCACCGCTGATCTGCAGCAGGTCGGGCTCGCCTTCGCTCTCCACCAGCACATCCATCATGGCTTCTATCTGCGCCAGGCTAAGTTGGCCCGGGCGGCGGGGCGATGAATCGGCGAAGCAGACCGGACAGGTCAGGTTGCAGGCCTCGTTGATCTCGATCAGCGCCAGGCAGCTATGCTGCTCGTGATCGGGGCACAGGCCGCAATCATGGGGGCAGCCATGGTGGGTGCGGCTCTGGAAGGCGAGCGGGATATCGCCGGGCTTAAGATAGTCGCGGCAGCGCTTGTAGTAGGCGGCATCGGTGGAGATCAGCGTCTTCTGCACGCCGTGATCCGCGCAGCGCTTCTGATAGAAGACATCATTGCCCTCGATCAGGATCTTGGCGGGCACCACCGCCAGGCAGCTCTCGCAGAGCGAGGAGGTCTGGCCGTAGAACAGATAGGGCTTATGGTCGCGCATATTGCTTTTCCTGTCGGGTCAGCATGAGGACCGCGTAGACGGCGAGGGTCGCCGCGCCGAGATGGAAGATATTGAAAGGACCGATGACCGGCGGATAGGGCTTGAGGAATTCCCAGAGGAAACGCTCGACGCCATAGAAGATGGCGAAGATGTAGAAACCTCGGCGCACGGCAATCTCGCTGTGCGCGTTGAGCAACCAGAAGAACCAGGCGGCAAATGCCGCCATCGTGATGGATTCATAGAGCTGCACCGGATGGCGGCCGATGCCGTCGCCGAAATCAACCGCCCAGGGCAGTGTGGTCGGCGAGCCGTAGGTTTGATCGTCGAGCCCGCCGAGGAAGCAGCCGATGCGGCCAACCGCGATCGCCACCGACAGCGGCAGCACGAACACCGCGCCGGTCGAGCCGCGAATGCCGCGGATCGATTTGTAGAGTTCAGCCACCAGCACGCCGCCGACGATGGCGCCGAGGATACTGCGCCCTGCGGCCTGCTGACCGTCCAGCATCAGGTTCAGTGTTCCCAGCGCAAAAGCGCCAACGACCGCGCCGACCCAGACGATGACCATGTAGCGCGGGTACTCGGCGGCCGGCATCGGCAATGCTGGGGCCGCGAAATAGCAATGCCGAGTCCAGAGACCGGTACCGATGGCCGAAATCCAGGCCAGCATTTCGAAAATGGTGTGCCAGACAATGTGACTGTGCATCTCGCCGGCGCCTTCCCCAATCCCGCATAGCATCAAAGCAAGTAAACAGGAATCCCGTTTTAGGGTGCCCGAATGCGCCGCCGCGCAATGGCTTGGGGCCGGTGGTCGCAGCCGGAAAATAGGCATGCAGCCACAAGCGGTTAGACGGCGATGCCGGCTTTGGCAGGGGACGGGATGTGTGGTAGTGTTTGCAATGCCTTTTGCTCAGCCCCAGACGATATCGGCGCTTGCCCTCGCCTTTCCGCCGCGCCTGCTGCGCACGGAGATGCTGATTCTCTGCGCGCGCATCGGTTTCCGCCCGTAGCCACTCCCCGTATCGTCTTGCCGCCGGCCTTCACAGGCTGGTTCTTTTGCTTTCGCAATTCGAAGATTTCCGGGAGTTCATTCCATGGCCGCCGTAACCGCAAAGACCGCGCTCCGCAACACCACCACCCATTGGCAGGCTGTCGACCGCGAGCATCACATCCACCCGTTCACGTCGCAGAAGGAGCTGGCGCAGCAGGGCGCGCGCGTTATCACCAAGGCCGAAGGCACCTATCTGTTCGATTCCGAGGGCAACAAGATCCTCGATGCTTTCGCCGGGCTCTGGTGCGTCAATGTCGGCTATGGCCGGAAGGAATTGGCCGACGCCGCGCATAAGCAGCTTCTGGAGCTGCCGTACTACAATACTTTCTTCAAGACCACGACGCCCCCGGCCGTAGAATTGTCGCAGGTGCTGTCCGACCTGACCCAGCCGCACTTGAACTATGTGTTTTATGGCTGCTCGGGTTCCGATGCGAACGACTCGATCGCGCGCTTCGTCCGGCAGTATTGGAACATGGTGGGCAAGACGTCGAAGAAGACGATCATCGCACGCACCAACGGCTATCACGGCAGCACGATGGTGGCCGCATCCATCGGCGGCATGAGCTACATGCATGAGCTGGCCGACCTGCCGCTGCCGGGCTTCGAGCATATCATGCAACCCTACTGGTTCGCCGATGGGGGCGACCTGACGCCGGCGGAATTCGGCCTCAAGGCGGCGAAGGCGCTGGAGGACAAGATCCTGGCGCTGGGCGCCGACAAGGTGGCGGCATTCTTCGCCGAGCCGATCCAGGGCGCCGGCGGTGTGATCATTCCGCCGGAGACCTATTGGCCGGAGATCCAGCGCATCTGCAAGAAGTACGACGTGCTGCTGGTCGCCGACGAGGTGATCTGCGGCTTCGGCCGTACCGGCCACTGGTTCGCGTCGGACTACTTCAAGATCAAGCCGGACTTCATGACACTCGCCAAGGGCATCACCTCGGGCTATTTGCCGCTATCAGCGGTGATGGTCTGCGATCGCGTCGCCAAGGTCCTGTTCGAGACCGATCTCAGCCACGGCTACACCTATTCCGGTCACCCGGCCGCCTGCGCCGTGGCGCTGGAGAACATCCGCATCATCCGCGAGGAGAAGATGGTGGAGCGGGTGCACGAGGAGACCGGGCCATATTTGAACGAGCGGCTGAAGGAGCTGCTGGATCATCCACTTGTCGGCGAGGTTCGCAGCCTCGGCTTCATCGGCGCGATCGAGATCGTCAAGGACAAGGCGAAGCGCAAGACCTTCGAGCCCATGGGCAACGCCGGCACGATTTGCCGCGATCACTGCATCCGCA
>DATKFM010000023.1:0-8009 GCA_035544395.1 Verrucomicrobiia bacterium | reverse complement strand
CGGCGCGGCGCAAGCCGTCATCGCCCACGCCGACGGCGGCGGCGACGCGAAGCCGGCCCCGCTCGTCCTTGCAGGCGGTGGGATAGTTCTGCGCCTTCTCCATGTCCTTGACGGTGATGAGGCCGATGCAGCTGTAGTCGCTGTCCACCACCAGCAGCTTCTCGATGCGATGCTGATGCAGCAGGCGCTTGGCCTCCGCCGGCGTCACGCCTTCGCGCACGGTGACCAGCTTCTCCTTGGTCATGAGCTGGCTCACCGGCTCGGTCATCTTTGTGGCGAAACGCACATCGCGGTTGGTGAGGATGCCCACCAGCTTGCCGTTACCGCGCTCCACCACGGGGATGCCGGAGATCTGGAAGTCAGCCATCAGCTTCAGCGCATCGGCCAAGGTCTGGTCGGGATGGATGGTAACGGGATTCACCACCATGCCGGATTCGAACTTCTTCACCCGCCGCACTTCGGCGGCCTGCTTGCCGATATCCAGGTTCTTGTGGATGACACCGATGCCGCCGGCCTGAGCCAGGGCGATCGCCATCTGATGCTCGGTCACCGTATCCATCGCCGAGGACACCAGGGGGATGCCCAGCTCGATCGTACGGGTGAGCTTTGTGCGGGTCTCGGTTTCGGCGGGGAGAACGGCGGACTCGGCGGGACGCAAGAGAACGTCGTCGAAAGTCAGCGCCTCGCGGATTTCCATGCCATTTTCCTTCGGGTCGGCCGGCAGATAATGGCGCGCCATCATACACAGGGAACCCGCCATGCCAAGCGCGAAACCGATGATTCGCCTATGCATTTGACGCAGGTCAAAGCGGTTGATTCGCGGTGCCGGTAGACAATGTAAAGGGCTATGGACTGTTGGAATTCCAATCTGAATGAGGCCAGGCATGAAGAAGAAAGTGACTTGGATCATCGTCGCCGATGGCACCCGCGCGCAGCTACTGGCCAATGACGGGCCTGGCAAGGGCCTGCGGCCAGCAATTGCACGCGAGTTTCATCACGACGCGCCGCCGACGCATCTGCTGGGCACCGACAAGCCCGGGCGTGTAGCGCCGTCCGTGGGTACCAATCGCAGCGCCATCGAGCCGCACATGGACTGGCACGAGTTCGAGAAGGAGAAGTTCGGGCAGGAGATGGCCAGGCTGCTCAACGATGCCGCCGACAGGAATTCCTACGATGACCTTATCGTCGTGGCGCCGGCGCGCACGCTCAGCACGCTGCGCCAATCGCTATCCGCGAAGGCGAGCGAGCTGATCCGCGCCGAGCTGGCCAAGGATCTGACCCATGTGCCGTTGCAGGAGATGCCGAAGCATCTCGGCAACGTGATTGCGCTCTAGCGGCGCGGCCGGCGCCCTACCGCGCCCAGCGGTTGGCGCGGGAATCGGCGATCACGCAGAGCATCTCGAACATCAGGTTGGCGGCGTTGAGCGCTGTGTGACCCGACGGATCGGCCAGCGGCAGCACCTCGCAGACATCGCCGCCGATCAGATGCAAGCCCTGCAAGCCGCGGATGATGACCTGGGCATCGCGCATGGAGAGGCCGCCGGGCTCCGGCACGCCTGTGCCGATGCAGTAGACGGGATCGAGACCATCGATATCGAAAGTGATGTAGGTCGGACCCTGGCCGCAGACGCGGCGGCATTCGCGGATCACTTCCTTGCGTCCCATCTCCTCGAAATCGTCCATGGTGACGATGCGCATGCCCATGTCGTAGCCATACTGGATGTCGTCGTCGGCGAAGCGCGTGCCGCGCAGGCCGATCTGGATCGTGCGCTTGGGATCGAGGATGCCTTCCTCCACTAGGCGGCGGAATGGCGTTGCGTGGTTGATCTTGGTGCCGAGATAGGTGTCGAGCGTGTCGGCATGGGCGTCGAAATGCACGGCGCCGAACGGCTCGCCCTTGAACAGGCCGCGCAGGATCGGCAGCGTGATCGTGTGGTCGCCGCCGGCGGCGATTGGCGAGATGTTGTGCTGCGCCAGATTCTTGAAGAAGGCGGTGATCTTGTCGATGCTGTCGAGGAGATCGAACGGATGCACGGGCGCATCGCCCATGTCGCCGACGCTGCAGAGCGAGAACGGCGCGATACTGCTGGTGGGATTGACCTTGCGGATGATGCGCGACATCTCGCGGATCTGCGCCGGGCCTTGGCGGGCGCCGGTGCGGAAGCCGGTGCCGAGATCGAACGGCACGCCCACCAGCGCGATGTCCACTTTCGACGCATCGTCGGTGCGCGGCGTGCGCATGAAGGTGGCCGCCTCGGCGAAGCGCGGCACCACGGCCGCATTCAGAGGCTGCAACTGCGGTTCGCTGGTGCTGTCGGGCATGGCGCCCTCCTTATGTGATCAGTTGCCGCGCCGGCCGCGGAAGCCCAGGGCAACCAGATAGAGTTCCGCCGAATCGGACCGGCTGGCCGGCGGCTTGACGTGGCGGACGGTGTCGAACTCGCGCTTCAGCGCGTCCAGCAATTCCTTCTGCGCGCCGCCTTGCCACACCTTGACGATAAAGGCGCCGCCGGGTTCCAGCAATTCCTTCGCCGTCTCATAGGCCGACTCGGCGAGGCCCATGATCCGGATATGGTCGGTCTGGTGATGCCCCGTCGCGGCGGGCGCCATGTCGCTGAGCACCACATCGGCGCCGCCGCCCAGCTCCTGTTTCGCCCGCGCGGAAGCCTCCACCGTCGTGCCGTCCATGTGGAGGACAACAGCACCGGAGACCGGCTCCATCTCCTGCAAGTCGATCGCCACCACGCGGCCGCCGCCGGGTTCCTGGGAGCGCACCCGCTCCACTGCCACCTGGCTCCAGCCGCCGGGCGCGGCGCCGAGATCGACCACGCGCTTGCCCTTGGTCAGCACATGGAACCGCTCATCGAGCTGCAGCAGCTTGAACGCCGCGCGCGACCGGTAGCCCAGCCGCTTCGCCTCCGCCACATAGGGATCGTTGAGTTGCCGTTCCAGCCAGCGTGTCGAGGAGGGCCGGCGCTTGGCGGCCGTCTTCACCCGCACGGTCTCGCCGCGGCTGCCGCCGAGAGTGCCGCTGCCGCGCCCGCCCGACGAGCCGCGCTGCCGCCGCCGATCCCTGCTCACGCTACCCCGCCCATACCCAGAGATAGCCTAAACGGCGGCCTCTGTTCTAGCCCGCCGGCGCCGGCGCGGCCGCCGCCGGCTCGCGCTGTTGAGCAGCCCGTCGAGAATGCCTTCGCGCACGCCGCGGTCGGCCACTCGCAACCGGCCCACGGGCCAGAGATCGCAGATGGCCTCGAGGATGGCGCAGCCCGCCACCACCAGGTCCGCGCGGTCAGCGCCGATACAGGAATAGCGGCAGCGCTCCTCATAGGTCATGTCCGCAAGGCCACGGCTGATCGAGCGGATGGTGTCGAAATCCAGATATGTGCCATCGACCATCGACCTGTCGTAACGCGCCAGCCCGAGATGGATGCCCGCCAACGTCGTCACCGTCCCCGAGGTCCCCAGCATCTGCACCCCTTCGGCGGCGACGCGGGAGCCGATGCCGTTGCGCGAGGCGAAATCCGCCACATGCGCGCTCACCTCGTCAACCATGCGCCGGTAGGTTTCGACCGGCATCTGGCAACTGCCGTAGTTCTCGCTGAGTGTCACCACGCCCATCGGGATGGACAAGCTGTCGATCAGCTCGGGCGGATGGCTGTTGCGCAGGCGCAGCCAGCCGATCTCCGTGCTGCCGCCGCCGATATCGAACACAAGCGCCCGCGGCTGGCGTGGGCTGAGCAGGGGCGAACAGCCGCGGAAGGCAAGCTGCGCCTCCTCGGCCGTGGAGATGATCTCGATATTGAGGCCGGTTTCCGCGCGCACGCGGGCCAGGAACTCGTCGCAATTGCTGGCGCGGCGGCAGGCTTCGGTCGCCACGCTGCGGCCATGGGTGACGCCGCGGCGTGAGATCTTGCCGGCGCAGACCTTCAGCGCCTCGATGGTGCGGCGCATGGCGTCTTCGGTCAGCGCGCCGCTGCGCGTCAGCCCCTCGCCCAAGCGGACGATGCGAGAGAAGGCGTCGACTATGCGATAGCCGCGGCCATTGGCGCGGGCGATCAGCAGGCGGCAATTGTTGGTGCCGAGATCAAGCGCTGCGAGCACGGGCGTGGTTGGGCGGAAATCATCGCTCCGCGCATCCGTGCCGTCTCGCCGCGACGCGACTGCCGCCTCCAATCCCCACCTCCATGTTCGCCGGCGGCTCTTATCGGCCGCCTGAGCGTTTCTGCATACAGTCTTACAATTGCCAACTGTGAAGGGTTCCGCGACAGGGAGCAAGATGGTTCGCTTGGGCCAGTTTCGCGCTCGCGCGGCATCGGGGCGCCAGTTACCCTGGTTCGGACCATGGCAGACGGCTATCGGCTCCAGGGCCGGATAGTGCGATTTCCCGAAGGTTTCCAAATGGCTAGAGCGCCGGCCGGGGCTGTTGCATTGGCGCGGCACGGCGACTAAAGTCCCCGCGCACAAACCGGCGGGAGGCCAACCCCGCCGTCTCGGCTCGTCCGGGCCCCTCTGCTGGGGGATCGTCTAACGGTAGGACCGCGGACTCTGACTCCGCTAGTCTAGGTTCGAATCCTAGTCCCCCAGCCAATTTCTTCCCATTGCATTGAAAATCCGGTCCTGTTCGTTGTAAACGTTCCGACCGCTTGAATTTAGAGGAGACGCAGCATGGACCGCTTCACCGGCGGTTGCCTGTGCGGCAACGTGCGAATTGTGGCGTCGGGACGCCCATACCGGGTCGGCATTTGCCACTGTCTCGACTGCCGGAAGCATCATGGCGCCCTTTTTCACGCATCCGCGATCTTCCCCCAGGACGCGGTGAAGATCGACGGCGAGACACGCGACTATGCCGGGCGGTCTTTCTGTCCCCGCTGCGGCTCGTCCATTTTCTCACGCAGCGGAGACGAGATCGAAGTGAACCTGGGATCCCTGGATTCACCTGACCAACTGAAGCCAACCTACGAACTCTGGACCGTCCGTCGCGAGTCCTGGTTGCCGCCGTTTCCGCTCACGAGGCGATACGACAGGGATCGTGACGCCACGAGTCGCTCTGAGGAGTAGATGGCACGAACGGTGCGGTGAACTCCAATTTCATGTAGTATTGCCAGACCCTCACTATTGAAGGCTCAGGGGTCGGAAATGGGCTATGTCGAGGAGGTTCTTGGCGACAGTGAGTCCGTCGTCTACAGAGCCAGCTACCACTGGATCTATACATTCGGCGCTATCCTCTGGATGACGATAGGCCTGCTCCTGGTCATCGGGCCGATCATCGGTCTCGTGATGCTGGTCCGGAAGTGGACGACGGAGATGGCGGTCACCACGCAGCGGTTCATCTACAAGCGCGGCTGGGTAGCCCGTCAGACCGAAGAGATCAGCTTGGGCAAGATCGAGGAGATCAACCTCTCGCAGTCCATGCTCGGGCGAATTCTCGGCTATGGCCACTTGCATTTGAGCGGAGTTGGCATTGGGAAGATCACGTTGCCGGCGATCGATGATCCACTGGCGCTACACCGTGCGATAGATGCCGCCAAGACCAAACTCAAGTAGGCTCGAACGGGTCCGCTGTCGAGCGAACTCAATAAAACAGCACTTGAAGTGGACCGGCTGCGCCGCGACCATACTGCACAAAGGTAGTGACCCCACACGGCGGTACCATTGCCCTACCGAGTGCGATTAAGCCCAGTCTGATAATCCTAGGAGGGAACGAACAATCATGTCAGGCCGCAACGATCCACCACCGCCGCAGCCCCGCCCCGTACAAATCGAGCGTGCCGGAAAGAAGTACATCGGCTTTTACACAGTTCTGGAAGGCATGATGACAGTCAAGTATGGCGGGCGGCAAAAAGCGACAAAGCTGGGCGCATCGGCTTCCACTCCCGACTCGGTGGCGCAGGCCGTGCTCGGTGAAATGATTGAGGAGTCGCAAGCCAAGAAGTAATCGTCGATGCGCTTATTCGGTTTGCTCCCGCTATCGTGAGCCAATCCCACCAGGAAACTTCCCCAACGATATTCAAGACAGTTCCCATGTTCCTCATCGGTCAATACGACTCCCCCTTCGTCCGCCGCGTCGGCATTGCGTTGATGCTCTATAAGCTGCCGTTCGAGCATCGCCCCTGGTCGTCGTTCGGCGAGGCGGACAAGATCCGGCAATACAATCCGCTGACGCGCGTGCCGACGCTGGTGCTTGATAACGGCGAGGCGCTGATCGACAGCCACATTATCCTGGACTATCTCGACAGCCTCATGCCGGCGGAGGCCAGGATGTTTCCGGTTGCCGAGCCGGCGCGGCACCAGGCACTGAAGGTCGCCACGCTGGCGACGGGCCTCGGCGACATGGCCGTGAGCCTGTTCTACGAGACGAAGCTGCACACGGCGGCTTCTGAAGTCCTGGTGAAGCGGCGCAGCCTGCAGATCGCCAGCGTCCTCAAGGCGCTGGAAGCCGATTGCGGCGGCCGGAGGACCGACTACTGGTTCGGTGCGCAGATCGGTCATGCCGACATTGCCATTGCCGCCGTGCTGCGCTTCATATCCGAGGTTCATGCCGGCCTGATTTCGTTGGCGGATTTCCCGGCGCTCAAGGCCCATGCCGCGCGGCTGGAAGCATTGCCGGCTTTCCAGCAGATCCAGCAGCCCTTCATCCCGCCGGCATAGGCTCCGTCCGCCTGCCTGCCGGCGCGCTTCCGCTCTTTGGAAAGGGCCCGGGAATCGAAACGACGACGCGGAGATGTCCGTCTGGCTAAAAGCCGTCGACTCCGGAAGACCTCGTCACCAGTCAATTCGCCTTGCTACTATCCCGGTACGAGCTTGATCCATGCTTGATGCCTGCGACAGGAGAGTCCCCATGAGCGACGCCAACGCTGCTTGGCCCGACATACCCTATCCGGCCTGGCGCGAAACGGCGATGACGCTGCAGCTCTGGACGCAGATCGCCAGCAAGGTGCGGCTAACCCTGACGCCCTGGCTCAACCATGGCTGGCATGTGCCGCTTTATGTCACCGGGCGCGGGCTCGGCACTGGGCCGATCCCTGCCGGCAATGAGATCCTGGAGATGGAGTTCGACTTCATCGGCAATCGCTTCCTCGCCCGCACGAGCCGCGGTGACGAGCCGACGCTGCGGCTCGAACCTCAGACCGTCGCCGACTTTCATCGCCGCGTCCTCGATCTGCTGAAAGACCTCGGCATCGCCGTCCGCATCAACGAGATGCCGAACGAGGTGCCCAATCCGATCCGCTTCTCGGAAGACCGAGTCCACGCCGCCTACGATGCCGCCGCCGTCCATCGATTCTGGCGCGCGCTGGTGCGGGTCGATCGCGTCTTCAAGCTGTTCCGCACCGGCTTCCTCGGCAAGGTCAGCCCGGTGCATTTCTTCTGGGGCAGTTTCGATCTCGCGGTGACGCGCTTCTCCGGCCGGCCCGCGCCGCGCCATCCCGGCGGCATTCCCGGCCTGCCCGACGCGATCACGCGTGAAGCCTATTCCCACGAGGTGAGCAGCGCCGGCTTCTGGCCGGGCAGCGATGCCTATCCGCAAGCCGCGTTCTATTCCTACGCCTATCCGACACCCGATGGCTTCCGCGACCGGCCGGTGACGCCAGGCGCAGCGTTCGATGCAAAGCTCGGCGAATTCATCCTGCCCTATGAGACGGTCCGCACCGCGGCGAATCCCGACGCGCTCCTGCTCGATTTCCTGTCCACCACTTACGAAGCTGCCGCCGATGCGGGGCGCGGGGACCGGGCGGCGCTGGAATGCCCGATTGGGGCGCCTGGCAAAGTGCGGCGCGTATAGATCGGCGCCCGCGGTTCAAGCCTCGCCCGCGAGCGCCTACTCCGCCGCCAGCTTGATGGCCTGATTCTGCTCCCACAGCCGGCGAGCTTCCGTTTCGATCGCGTTCAACACCGGACCCGCCTCGATGTTGGTCAGGAACGGCAGCAGCGGGCCGGTGTCGGCGATGCCGGCAGCAGCCACTGCGGCATGGAGGACGCGGAGCGGCGAATGCTTGTCGCGCAGATCT
>DATKFM010000022.1:0-3612 GCA_035544395.1 Verrucomicrobiia bacterium | reverse complement strand
GGTTACTTTGAGGAAAGTGCCCTTGCCGACTTGCCCGCGCAATTGCTGCGTATAGATCCGGCAAAGGCTATATACTGCCATTAGGCGTCCCGCCTCCCGTGGGCAGGTATGGCGGGGTGCGCAACGACAGAAGCGAGAGCTGCCAGGCTCTGGAGGCGACATGAGTTTGGAATCCACGGCCGACAGCCCCATCGGAGTCGGCGCATCCTATCAAATCGCCGAACGGCGGATGACCGACACCGCGCGCGTGTTCGACAGGTTGCGCGCGGAAATTCTGTCGCTGGAGCGCGCGCCGGGTACGTCGCTCGATGAAGAAGAGCTGGCGCGAGCCTTTCGCACGCCGCGTTCGCGCGTCAGGGAAGCCCTAGTCCGTCTCGCCGGCGACGGCCATGTGGTCATTCTGCCGAACCAGAGCACGATCGTCGCTCCTCTGGACCTTGAGGGAATCCCGCGCTTCTTGGATGCGCTCGAACTGATGCAGCGCACCACGCACCGTCTGGCTGCGATGATGCGTACGGATGCGGATCTCGAGCGTATCAGACGCTGCGACGAGGTCTTCAACGCGGCGACAATTGGCGGCGATGTCGCCGCCATGATTGCGGCGAACTATGAACTGCACCTCGCCATCGCCGAAGCGGGGCGAAATCCATACTTCACGTCGCTCTATTCCAAGCTTCTGAACGACGCGAAGCGGCTGCTGCACATGCACTACTCCCTGGAGGCCGAGCGCCGCCGGCGCGCCCCGGCGGTAAGCGTCGTCGCCCATGGTCCGCTCGTTGAAGCGATAGCTGCCGGCGATCCCGACCTGGCCGAAAAACATGCCAGCAAT
This sequence comes from Verrucomicrobiia bacterium, assembly GCA_035544395.1. GTDB lineage: Bacteria > Pseudomonadota > Alphaproteobacteria > Dongiales > Dongiaceae > DATKFM01. The sequence goes on along the minus strand of DATKFM010000022.1, from coordinate 2,783 downwards.
CACTCACTGAGGTTCCGCCAGAGGTTCCTGCACCTGCTCGACCGGCGGGAGGTGATGGATTTCGACGTCCGCTGGCTGGGGTACAATAAGAAACCGGCTCGGCGGACGGGCCGCCAGAAAGCCTGAGACCGGCTCCCGCGCCGTCCCGGCTGAAAATCCTACCAACTGATTAATTCCGCAGCCTTTCAGAGGCCAATCGCGCCGGCGCCGGTTCCTTCTACTTTTTCAAGGGGATCGGCGGATTGCCGGTCTCCTGCAAACGGACAACGCATTGATCTGCAAGCCGCTGCCGACGCGATTACGGGCTCATTAACCACGGCGCAACCATTGCCCCTATATCGTGTGGCCCAGTGTTTGATGAAACTATGGGCTGTCGCGACCTGCAGCGATGACATGGCCGGTTCCGCGCACACGGTAGCGGGATCGTTTTATTCGGCTGTGCATCTGCGTCGCCGGCCCCGAGAACTGGTGGGCCCAGATTGACGATGCAGCAGACCACGCCGCCCAAGACGGCCAGCACGCCATTGCTGAGACGGATTCGCCGCCGCTTGTCGGGTATCGGCGTGACGATGTTCGGCGCATTTTTCGCCATCACCATGATGAGCGTTGTGGCCGGCGTCGTCGCCTGGACGTCATTTGCGGACATCCGCGCCCGATTCAGCTCCGTGGCGGCGGAAAGCCTGCCGACGATGACAGATGCGCTGACTCTCCAGGTCGAAGGCTCCAGCCTCTCGGCGTCGATCGAAGTGCTCGCCGGCGTGCGCACAGAGGAAGAGCGGGCGGCGCTGTCGCAGAAGCTCTCGGTGGACGCGGTCCGCTTCCGCGCCAAGCTCAATGATCTGAACAAGCGGCTAGAGGCCGAAGGGAAAAACAAGATCCCGGAAGAACTCGTCGCGGATATGCACAGCAACCTTCTCTCCGTGAGCGAGCGGATCAAGGCCATGCTTCTCCTGCGCAAGCAGCAGAAGGATATGCTGGTCATGATCAACGCCGCGCATGATGCGCTGGTGCAGATACTTTCCTCCCACGCCGGAAAGCGGTTCAACGAGGTAATGGCGGCGACCGGCAACATGCAATACATGCCGGATGCGGCGAGCCAGATTCTGGCCGGCGTCACTGAAACCGCCGCCCTGTCGAGATCCGAAGCCGATGCCAACAGGATGCTTGCCCTCTTGGAAGCCGTAAGCCAGACGACAGACGTGGAGATGCTGACGTCGCAGGAGGTCGATTTCAGCGCGATCGCGCTTGCGCTGGAGAAGGCGATCACCAATCAGCGCGATCTCGTGACCAAGGCGGCGACTCGGCAGAAATTCGATGTGCTGCGCGAATATGGTCCGGGCACCACCGGCTTGTTTGAGCAGAAGAGCCGGGAGCTGGCCGCGGCGAATGATGTCGCCGGCGCATTGAATCGCACGCGCGAGCTCATGGATTCCCTCAGCAACGAAATCCGCAGGGTCGTCTCGTCGAGCCGGGGCCAGGTCGCCGCCGATCAGCGCGGGGTAGAGCGCTCGGTCGAAAACGGCAACCAGCTCATCGTCATCATCATCCTGATCAGCCTGGCGTTCTCGGCCTCGATTGTCTGGTTCTATGTGCTGCGCCGTGTTGCCCGTCCCCTGAAGCAGATGGCCGCCGCCGTGGGCAAGCTTGCGGGCGGTGATCAGACCGTGGTGGTGCCCGGCGAGAACCGCCCTGATGAGATCGGTGACCTGGCAAAGGCGCTCCGGGTGATCCGGTCCACCGGCGTCCGCGCCGCGCGCAGCCAGACGGCGCTGGACAATGCTTCCAGCGCAACCCTGACAACGGATCTTCAGGGAAAAGTGAATTACGCCAATCAGGCGGCGCGGACCTACTTCCAGCGCCACGAGAACGAGATGCGAAGCGCGGCAGCGGATTTCCGCGCCGCCAATCTCGAGGGCCTGGACTTGGCCACGCTGCTCGGCGGGTCGGAGGGGTTGCGGGTGCATTTGGCGGACCTGGCCACGGGTCATCAGGAGCGGATTGTCATCGGCAAGCGTCACGTCAATGTCATCCTGAACCCCGTGGTGGGGGTCAGCGGCGACCGCTTGGGCGCGGTCATCGAATGGATGGATGTCACGGAGGCGATGAGCGAGCGCGAGGCGGAGCAGCGCTTCCAGGCGGACCTGGCGGCGTTCGTCGATGCCGCCGCCGCCGGCGATCTGTCGCGCCGTGTCGAACTTTCCGGCCGCACCGGCCTGATGCTGAAGCTCGGCGAAGGCATGAACCGCTGGGCGGATGCGGTGAGCAAGGCCCTGAAGGAAGTCGTGGAAATGATGTCGGCCCTGGCCCAGGGCGATCTGACGAAGCGGATCGACGGCGACTACCGGGGCGAATTGCAGCGGCTGAAGGATGACAGCAACGCCACGGCGGAGAAGCTGGCGGCGATCGTCGGCAGCACGGTCCAGGGCATGACCGTGATCAAGGACGCGACCGTGCAGCTGACCGCCGGATCGCAGGATCTGTCGTCACGCACCGAAGAACAGGTCTCGTCGTTGGAGGAGATGGCGGCCGCCATCCGCCAGATGTCGGCGACAGTGCGGCAGAACGCCGAGAATGCCCAGACAGCCAATCAGCTGATGGTTGCGGCGCGTTCCGCAGCGGAGAGTGGTGGCCAAGTGGCACAATCGGCCGTCGAGGCCGTGGCCATGATCCAGGATTCCGCAAACAGAATCGCCGATATCGTCGGGCTGATCGAAGAGATCGCCTTCCAGACCAATCTGCTCGCCTTGAACGCGGCGGTGGAAGCCGCGCGGGCCGGCGATGCG
>DATKFM010000021.1:0-3585 GCA_035544395.1 Verrucomicrobiia bacterium | reverse complement strand
GACGATCTGCGGGGCGCGCTGGACAGCTACCGCCTGGCCCTCGATATCCGCGGGCGCCTGGTGGACGGAAATCCGGCAAATCTCGATTGGTTGCGCGATCTCTCCATCTCCCATGACGGGATCGGCACCGTCATGGAGGATCGCGGCAATCCGGCGGCGGCCCTCGAGCATTACAAGGCGGCGCTGGCCATCGCCGAGCGGCTGGCGCGGCACGATCCCGGCGACTCCATTCGTCAGCGGGAACTCTATATTTCCCTGGAGAACGTCTCGCGCGTGCAGGAAGCAATGGGCGAAGCCAGGGCGGCGCTGCTCACATCAGGCGCCATGCTGGATATCGCCAGGCGTATCGCGGCTGGCGACGCCGAGGATGCCGGCAAACTGCGCGATCTGGCAGCAGCCTTCCGCCGCGTCGCCACCTTGACACTCCTGCTCGGCGACCGTGCCGGGGCATCGGCCGCCCTGTCGAAGGGACGGGCGGTTGTCATCAGGCTGCTGCAGGAGTCGCCGGGTGATCTTGGCCTCATAGGCGATCTAGCCTGGTTCGACAGCCAGATCGCGACAATCACATGAGCGGACATGCTCTGTGCCGGGATGAGAACAGCATACGCATGATTGCAGTGCCGGCTCACATCACCGGGAGGATCCGCCGGAGCACCGCCGCCGCGATCTCCGAGGCCGACGACAGGAACGCCATGAAGTCCATATGGCTCTCGGCACCCGCGAGGTCGCTGAGACAGCGGACACTGACGGCGTTGGCGCCGAATTGCTGGGCCACCTGGGCCAGGGCGGCGCCTTCCATCTCCACCGCCTGGGCGCCGAACTCCGCATGCAGACGCCGGCGAGTGTCTTCGCAATTGATGAACTGGTCGCCGGACACGATTGTGCCGAAAGTCAGTGCGGGCCGCCGCGGCTCCTCGCCTGTGGCGGCCGCCGGCAGCAGCGGCAGCTCAAAGCCGCTGAGCCGCTGGCGGAGCTGCTCGGCCAGGTTGGGGTCGAGCGGATACACCGGATCCTCCCGATTGTCGCCATAGGGCAGCGCGCCGGGGCGGTAGGGCCTTAACTTGCCGCGCACGATGGCGCCGTAGTCATGCTGGATCAGCCGGTCGCCCACCACCACGTCGCCGATGCGCAGATCGGGATCGATGCCGCCGGCGACGCCGGTGAACAGCACCGAACGGCAGCGGAAATGATCGAACAGCAGCGTTGCGACCAGCGCGGTGTTGACCTTGCCGATGCCCGCTTCCACTAGCGTCACGGGGATGCTGTCGATCTTGCCGACGCGGAACGTGTAGCCGCCGCGGGCGATCTTGTCCGCGACCTCCAGGTGATCGCCGAGGCGGCGGATTTCCTCCGGCAGAGCGGAAATGACGCCGATGGTCATGGCGCGGACGGCGCGGTGGCCGAGGGCTTCAATTGAGATGGAAACATGGTGACCCTGTCGGTAGTGTGCATTTCATCTTCTATCGCATGATGTAGGGCCGCGTTTCAAATCCACATCCTCAAGACCGGTGGCGTCCCGTCTGCGAATCGCGAATCATCTGACAATGGATTCCGCGCCTCTCACAAGCTCCCTCCCCCCGCTCTTTGCGGATTGGTTTGCCGGCCGCGGTTGGCAGCCCCATCCGCATCAGCTCGAGCTGCTGGCGGCGGATCGCGCGGGGCGGTCGGCGCTGCTGATCGCGCCCACAGGCGGCGGCAAGACGCTGGCGGGTTTCCTGCCGTCGCTGCTGGACCTGGAGGCCCATCCCCGCCCGGGCCTGCACACTCTCTACATCTCGCCGCTGAAAGCGCTGGCCATCGACATCCACCGCAACCTGGAAGCGCCGATCGGCGAGATGGCGTTGCCGATCACCACAGAGACGCGAACCGGCGATACGCCCGCCGCCAAGCGCCAGCGGCAGCGCCGCAAGCCGCCGCAGATCCTCATGACCACGCCGGAGTCGCTGGCGCTGCTGCTGTCGTTCACGGACGCGGAGCGGATGTTCGGCGGGCTCCAGCGAGTCATTGTGGACGAGTTGCACGCGCTGACCGGCACCAAGCGCGGCGATCTGCTGGCTCTCGGGCTGGCGCGGCTGGCGAAGCTGGCGCCGGATTGCCGCCGCGCCGGCCTCTCCGCCACCGTGGCTGACGAAGGCGCATTGCGGCAGTGGCTGTCACCCACCGCTCGCGCCGACGATCCCGCGGTTGCCCTGGTGCGCGGCCGCGCCGGCGCAGCACCCGTCATCCGCATCCTCGAGCCGCGGCAGCGCATGCCCTGGTCGGGCCATATGGCATTGTTCGCCATGGAGGATGTCTATCTGACCATCAAGGCCCACCGCACCACGCTGTTGTTTGTGAATACGCGAGCCCAGGCGGAACTGGTGTTCCAGGCCTTGTGGCGGCTGAACGAGGACAACCTGCCCATCGCCCTCCATCATGGCAGCCTGGCGCCGGAACAACGTCGCAAGGTGGAGGCGGCGATGGCCCGGGGCGGGCTGCGCGCCGTGGTGGCGACCTCGTCGCTGGACCTGGGCATTGATTGGGCCGCCGTCGATCTCGTGCTGCAGGTCGGAGCGCCCAAGGGCGCCAGCCGGCTGATCCAGCGCATCGGCCGCGCCAACCACCGGCTGGACGAACCGAGCGCGGCGATCCTGGTGCCGGCCAACCGATTCGAGGTGCTGGAATGTCGCGCCGCCATCGAAGCGGTGCGCGACAACACCCTGGACCAGGAGCCGCCGCGCAATGGCGGGCTCGATGTGCTGGCCCAGCATATCCTCGGCATGGCCTGCGCCGCGCCCTTCGCCGCCGATGCGCTGTATGACGAGGTTCGCTGCGCGGCTCCCTATGCCGGCCTGCCGCGGCAGGATTTCGACGACACGCTGGCGTTCGTCTGCACCGGCGGCTACGCGCTGAAGAGCTACGAACGCTGGCAGCGACTGAGCCTCGGCGAGGATGGGCTGTATCACCTCGCCAACCCCCGCGTGGCGCGGCAATACCGGCTGAATGTCGGCACCATCGTGGAAGAGCCGATGCTGAAGGTGGCGCTGCGCAACGGCCGACGCCTCGGCCAAGTGGAGGAATACTTCATCCAGGGGCTCGTGCCCGGCGACACGTTCGTCTTCGCCGGCGAGATGCTGCGTTTCGAAGGCGTTCGCGAAACCACGGCCGTCTGTTCCCGAGCCGCCGGCGAAGACCCGAAGATACCCGTCTATGCCGGCGGCCGCCTGCCGCTGAGCACGCAGCTCGCCGATCGCGTGCGGGCGTTGCTGGCCGAACCCGGCCGCTGGCGTTCTCTGCCAGACGATGTGCGCGAATGGCTGGAGCTGCAGCGCCGCCGCTCGGTGCTGCCGGAACATGACGGCCTGCTGGTCGAGACCTTCCCGCGCGGCAACAAGGAATTCCTCTGCGCCTATTGTTTTGAGGGCCGCAATGCGCACCAGACCCTGGGCATGCTGCTGACCCGGCGCATGGAACGGGCTGGGCTGCGACCCATCGGCTTTGTCGCGAGCGACTACGCCATCGCCGTCTGGAGCCTGAAGCCGGTGCGCGACATGGCCGCGCTGTTCGACGAGGACATGCTGGGCGACGACCTTGAGGAATGGATGG
>DATKFM010000020.1:0-11252 GCA_035544395.1 Verrucomicrobiia bacterium | reverse complement strand
GTGAATCCCCGGATGCGGGCGCGGATCGAGGCGCGACTGCTGGCCTGGACGCAGTTGAAGGAACTACCGCTCAGGAACGCGGCTCGCGCTGCGGCCGCCCGGGCGCCGCAACCACCAAGACTCAAGAGCAAGAGCGGGAGGAATTCGTGAGCAAAGCGAGCAGCAAGGCTTCGAGCAGAAAGCCCAAGGGAGAACTGAAGCCCCAGGGGCCGCGGGGCGTCGCCTATGACAAGCCGACGAAGATCGCGGCGCGGCACGCCAAGCGATTCTTGTGGGGCGACGATCAGGCGGGCTGGGTGTCCGACTGGGTCTACGGCTCCTCGCCGAAGATCCACATGATGGCCTTCTCCCTGAATGTCGGGGAGATGTTCGGCAATTCGCCCGACTTCAAGACCTATTACTGCCTGAAGGGCGAGTTCACCTTCCAATGCCCGGAAACGGGCGAGGTGCATGTGCTGCGCAAGGGCGACATGCTCTATTTCCCGCCGAACACCTGGCACTGGGGCTATAATTTCGGCACGGAGGAATGCCGCATTCTCGAAAGCCTGACGCCAAGGCTGGAGGATCACATCGAGGCCTATGCCGCCAAGCAGCCGATGCTGAAGGACATCCGGGGCGTCGAGCGCGGCCTGATTGGCGGGTTCGTGCCCGGCAGCTACAAGAGCAAGGCCCGCGCCACCCCGGTCCGCCGCGGCGACTACGCTTTCGAGGTGATCGGCACAAAGCAGCCAATGCGCGTCGGCATCGGCGTGTCGACGAAGCTGCTGACTACCTGCATCGCCGACATGTATCCCGGCCAGAAGGCCGAGCCGGTGAGCCATCCCGGCGACAAGGTGCTGTATGTGCTGGAGGGGCAACTCAACATCCATATTCCCGGCGGCGAGGGCGAATGGTGGGAGCTGACGGAAGGCGATACCGCCTACATCCCCGGCGGATGCAGCCATACCTACTTCAATACCTCGGATGCGCGCTGCGAGTTCCTTTTCAGCGTTGCGCCTGATTATCGCTGACATCAATCCAGGGGCGGGAGACAACCAGCCCCATTTCAAACGACAGGAGGAGAAACATGCGTGAGACAAAGACTGGAATGGGGCAGGGACTGCCGGCCATCGACCGGCGCCGTTTCCTGCAGGGCGCCTCGGTCGCGACACTCGCCGGCGCGGGGCTATTGCCTGCGCGGCACACGCTCGCGGCGACCAAGGCAAGCTGGGTCGGCTGGCAGGGCTATGACGATCCGCTGAAGGCCGGCACATTCCTTGCCGACAACGACATCGAGCTGGTGACCAGCTACATCAACTCGAACGAGGAGATCATCACCAAGCTGCAGGCCGGCGGGAAGGGCCAGACCGACCTGGTGACGATCTACTATGGCCATGTTCCGATCCTGGTGGCGGCGGGCCTGGCGGAGCCGATCGACGAGAGCCGCGTGCCGGGCATCGGCGACATCTTCCCCGAATTCCTGAACGTCGATGTGCTGCGCCATGACGGAAAGCTCTATGCCGTGCCGTTCACCTGGGGCACGCTGTCGATGATCTATGATCCCGCGGCGATAGCGACGCCGACATCGTGGAAGGACTGCCTGAAGGACGAGGTCAAGGGCAAGGTGGCGATGGTCGACGACATGACCGGCCTCCTGGCCACCTGGGCGCCCATCGCCGTTGGCACGCAGACGCCGACGCGCCTGACCATGGATCAACTGAAGGCCAGCATCGATTTCCTGATCGACATCAAGAAGAACCATGCGCGCACCTTCTCGCCCAGCTATGGCGAGGCGGTGGATCTGTTCGCGCGCGGCGAGGTGGTGACCTCCGCCATCGGCTGGGATGCGATGGTCGGGTTCGCCGGGGTGAAGGGCAAGAAACTCGCCTATGTAATCCCCGACGAGGGCGCCATGGTGTTCATGGATACGCTGGTGATCCCCAAGGACGCGCCGAATTTGGACGTCGCCTATAAGTTGATCGGCCAGGCCACATCTGCGGAAGGGCAGAAAGTGATCGCCGACAACCTGACCCAGGCAGTGATCACCAAAGCGGCGCTGCCTGGCATCGACGCGAAGAACAAGGAAATCTATCAGTACGACAATCTGCCGAAACTGTTCGAAAAGGCGCGCTTCTATCCCTTCTGGCCGCTTGAGCCCGAAGGCGACTTCGTCGTCTTCGATCAGGTGCTGGAGGAGTATCAGCGTTTCCTGAAGGCGTGATGCTGGGCGCCGCGGAAGAGGGGCGGCCGGCGCGGACTTCCAGAAGAGATTCCGCACCGCCGCCTCTCGCCCGCGAACGGAGGCGCTTATGAAGGCAGGCTGGCACCAGCGGCTTTTGTTCGTGCCCGCGGGAGCCATTCTCGCAGGGCTGTTCGCGGTGCCGCTCGCGGCGCTATTCGTCGTCAGCTTCTGGTCGGTGCGGAGTTTCGCATTGCGGCCGGATTTCACCCTGGCGGCATATATCAAGGTCTGGACCGACTATGCCGGCGTGTTCGGGTTCACGCTCGGCTTGGCGCTGGTGACCGCGGCGATCTGTGCAGTGCTCGGGTTTGTATTTGCGTACGGCGCGCGATTCCATGCCGGACGCTGGGCCGACGCGCTGGTGCTGGCCGTGATCGTTACGCTGTTCGGCGGCTATCTGGTGAAGGTCTATGCCTGGAAGTCGATCCTGGGCGCGGACGGGATTCTGAACTCGGCGCTGATGATGTTGGGCGTCATCGATCAGCCCTTGCCCTGGCTGATCTACACGCCGGGCGCCGTTGTGCTGACCCTCGTGCATTTCCAGCTGCCGTTTTCTTTCCTGCCGATCTATGCCTCGCTGCGCAACCTGCAGACCGAGACCGTCGAGGCGGCGCGGGATCTGGGGGCATCGCCGCTGCAGATCATCCGCCGGGTGGTGATCCCGCAATGCCGGACCGGGCTGGTGACAGCCTTTGCCTTCGCCTTCCTGATCTCGGCCGGGGACTACGTCACGCCGCAGTTCCTCGGCGGACCGTCCACCACCATGCTCGGGCAGTTCATCGCCATCGAATTCTCGACCCGCTTCAATTGGCCGGGTGGTGCAGCAATGTCATTCGCGCTGCTGGCGGCCTGCCTCGGCATCGTCGGCGCGGTCTGGATGCTGTCATCGGGACGGCGGCGGGCATGACCGCGGCGGCGACATGGCTGTGGCGCGGACTGCTGGCGGCGTTCCTCGTCTTCATGCTGGGGCCGCTGCTGCTGGTGATCCTATTCTCCTTCAGCAGCAACGCGCTGATCAGCTTCCCGCTCGGCGAGCTGACCTTCGATTGGTACCGCGTTCTGTTTGCAAATGCAGAATTCTGGTCGGCGCTCAAGAACAGCCTGATCATTGCTGGGGCCACCGGCCTGATCTCGACTGTCGCCGGAACGATGGCGGCGCTCAGCCTTGTCCGGTTCCGGCCAGCGACATCGAGCGCGCTGATCGCCTGCCTGACTCTGCCGGTGACATTGCCGCCCCTGCTGCTGGCAGTCGCCTTGGTGGTCTTCTTTGTGCGGTTCCTGGAACTGCCGCTGTCGCCGGTGACGGTGATCGCCGGCCACGTACTGATCGCCCAGCCCTTCGTCATCCTGATTGTGCTCGCGCGCCTCGCGAACTTCGACTACGCCTCGATGGATGCGGCTCGCGACCTGGGCGCCACGCGGTGGCAAGCCTTCCGCAAGGTGCTACTGCCCCAGATCCGGACGGCGCTGATCGGCGCCGCCCTGATTGCCATGGCGATCTCCCTAGACGACTTCATCATCGCCGTATTCACGCTCGGCGGCGGCAACACGCTCTCGACCTTCATCTGGGGCAAAGTGCGGACCACGCTCGATCCCTCGATCAATGCTATCGCCTGCATCCTGCTGGTATTCACCGTCAGTACGACGCTGGCGGCGCTGAAACTGACGAAGTACCGGGGATAGCCTGATTTAGAGCACTTGGATCGTCTGTCCTGTGAGGTGGCCTTCTATCGATTTCACGTAGGCACGGCCGACATCGGCGCCCGTCACGGTCTTGTGGCCGGGGAAGTAGGGGCCATAGTGGTCGAGCGATTCCTGGAGCAAACCGGGGCTGATGCTGTTGATGCGGATGCCGCGGGGCATCTCGATCGACGCACCTTTCGCGAAGCAATCGACCGCGCCGTTGACCGCGCTGGCGCAGACGCCCAGACGGATCGGGTCATGGCTGAGCACGCCGCTCATCAGCGTGAATGAGCCAAAGTCGTTGACGTAATCGCGGCCGATCAGCACCAGGTTCACCTGGCCGAGGAACTTGTCCTTCAGGCTGGTCAGCATCTCGGTTTCCGTGAGCTTGGCGAAATCGCCGAAATGCACCTTGCCGGCGGTGCAGGCGACGGCGTCCACCTTGCCGGTCTTCTCGAACAGCGCGCGGATCGACTTGCTGTCCTTGATATCCGCCTGCAGATCGCCGCTCTTGCTGCCGACCTTGATGATCTCATGACGGCCCTGCAGCGCGGCGACAACGGCCTTGCCCACGGTTCCGGTGGCGCCGACGACGACGATTTTCATGGAGTGCTCCTGGGGATGATGCGCGGCGAGGGCGCCATAGTCGGCAGGATGCGGAGTATGTCAAGGCGACGGCGCGCCACGCCTGGACTCTGTAGGGGGCGAGTTTGAAACCCGCCCCTACCGTGTCGACGCAACGATAAGCGGCGCTTATCGTGTGTTCTTCGTCACCATGCCGAGGATGTCGTCGAAAGCGGAGCCGTCACCGTCGGAATCCAGCATTGAGGTGAGCACTCCGCCGAGGCCGCCGCCGGTCGAAGCCTGCGCTTGACCCTGGCCGCCGCCGAGCACGGACCCGAGCAGATCGCCCAAGCCGCCACCGGTTCCGCCGCCCATGCCGCCGGGCGCGGCCTGCTGGCCGCCGAGGATGGAGCCAAGGACGTCGCCGACCCCACCTGAGCCGCTTCCCGCTTGCGCCTGAGAGGCACCCGTGGCGTTCTTTGCCAGCGAGGCCATGACGAGCGAGGCGACGATCGGCAGGAGTTTCTTCAGGAGATCCGGGCCGATGCCGGACTGCTCGCTGACGCGGCCGGCGACTTGGCGGCTGACCTCCTTGCTGCCGAAGATCTGGCCGAGAACATCGTTGCCGGCATTGATGGTGCTGGGCTGGCCATAGGCTGACGGGTTTCCGAGATTCTGCTGATGTCCGCCGCTCTGCAGCATCTCCAGCAACGCGCCAAGCCCGTCCTGGCTGCCTGCCTGGCGTTGGATGCCGCGGGTCACTGCGGGCGTGAGTTGGCGCACCGCCGCACGCACCTGATCGGGACTGCCGCCCACCTGCCGCGCAAGCTGATCGATCGTGCCGCCGCCGGCGCCGCCGGCAGGAGCCGTGAAGAACTCGTCGAGAAGACCCATGGTGCTTCCTCCATCTGTCGTCGCGTCCGGCGGCTGGCACCGCTCTTGTTGGGGATGAGGAAGCCTAGCAGGTCCTGACGGGCGCTACGACCTATCAATCTGTAGGTTATTTGTGAGACGGCAAAATCGTAGGGGCAGGTTTCAAACCTGCCCCTACGGAAGACGTGCGCCGATGTTGCAGGATTGCTACGCCCGCAACCGAGCATTCTCCGGATCCCACGGCGAATCCGCGACGATTCGGGCGGTCCGTTTCTTGCCGAGCATCAGGATCTTGAGTTCCGTGCCGGGCTGCGCCGCATCGGATTTCACGTAGCCCACTGCGAGGCTCTTGCCGACGGCGTAGCCATAGGCGCCCGAGGTGGTGCGGCCGACCATCTTCTTGCCGATGAACAGCGGCTCGTTGCCCCAGGGGTCGGATTCCTTGGCGTCCACCTCGATGGTGACGAACTTGCGCGGCACGCCCTGCTGCTGCTGGCGCACGAGCGCCTCGCGGCCGATGAACTCGCCCTTGTTGAGGTGGATGAAGCGGTCGAGGCCGGACTCCCACGCCGAATACTCGGTGAAGAGATCGCCGCGCCAGTATTTGTAGCTCTTTTCAATGCGCAGGGAGTCCATCGCGCGGATGCCGTAGGGCTTGATGTCGAATTCTTTGCCGGCCTCCATGATCGCATCGAAGATCACGTTTTGATAGGTGAGGGGATGGTGCAGCTCCCAGCCCAGCTCGCCGACGAAGTTGACGCGCAGCGCCCGCACCGGCGCATGGCCGATGGTGATGTCCTGGCCTGAGAGCCAGGGGAACTTTTCGTTGGAGAGATCGGTGTCCGTGATCTTCTTCATGAGATCGCGGGCTTTCGGTCCGGAGACCACCAGCACGCCGTTGGCCTGGGTCACGTTGTCGATGCGCACACTGTTGTCGGCGGGCAAGTTGCGCCAGAGCAGATCGCCGTCATGGCGTTCCGCCGCAGCGGCGCTCACGACATAGAAGCGATCTTCCGCGAGGCGCGAGATCGTGAACTCCGAGCGCACACCGCCTTGGGGCGTAAGCGCATGGGCGAGCGCGATACGGCCAATCTTCTTCGGCAGGCGGTTGGCAACGAGGCGATCGAGGAACGCCTCCGCGCCCTTGCCGGAGATCTCGAACTTGGAGAAGCCGGTGAGATCCAGCAGGCCGACGCGCTCGCGCACGGCGCGGCATTCCTCGCGCACCGGCTCGAAATAGTTGGTGCGGCGGAAGCTGTACTTGTCCTTCTGCTTGCTCTTCGAGGGCGCGAACCAGTTAGGCCGCTCCCAGCCGTACTTCTGTCCGAACACTGCGCCCAGCGCCTTCATGCGGTCATAGCAGGGCGCAGTCTTGGCCGGCCGCGCGCCGGGCCGCTCTTCCAGCGGATAGTGGTGGATGAAGACGTGCTCGTAGCACTCCTCATTCTTGACCTTGGTGTAGCGCTTGTTGGCGTAGGGGCCGAAGCGGCGGGGGTCCACGTCCCAGGGATCGATGGCAGGTTCGCCATTGACCATCCAATCGGACAGGAGATCGCCGGCGCCGCCGGCGGCGGTGATGCCGAAGCTGAAGCCCTCGGCGAGCCAGAAATTCTTCAGGCCCCAGGCCGGGCCGATCAGCGGGCTGCCGTCGGGCGTGTAGGGGATCGGGCCGTTGATGCAATCCTTGATGCCCACCTTGCCGAAGGACGGCACGCGGTTGATGGCCGCGTTGATGTGCGGTTCGAGACGGTCGATGTCGGGCGGCAACAGCTCCTGGCCGAACGTATCGGGCACGCCGTCGACGGCCCAAGCGGGAGCGCCTTTCTCATACGGCCCGAGGATGTAGCCCTGGCGCTCCTCGCGCATGTAGTAGGAGGCGTCGCTCTCGCGCAGCACGGCGAGCTCCGGCAGGTTCTGCCGCTTGCGCTCCTCCAGTTCCGGTGCCGGTTCGGTGACGAGATACTGATGCTCCACGGCAATGACCGGGATATCGAGTCCGACCATGGCGGCAGTCTGTCGTGCCCAGGAGCCTGTGGCGGTGACCACATGCTCGCAGGTGATGCTGCCCTTGTCGGTTTGCACTTCCCATTCGCCCGAGGGAAGCTGCTTGATGTTTGTTACCTTGGTCTGGCGATAGATTTCGCCGCCGCGGGTGCGGGCACCCTTGGCCAGCGCCATGGTCACATCGGCGGGCGCCACATGGCCGTCGTCAGGATGATAGAGCGCGCCGACGAGGCCGTCGGTGTTGCAAAGCGGCCAGAGCTCTTTCACGCGCGCGGGCGTGATGATTTCAAACGGCACGCCGATGGTGTTCGCGGTGCCGCAGTATTTCAGATACTCGTCCATGCGGTCGCGATTGGTGGCAAGGCGCAGATTGCCCGTGGGATGGAAGCCGACGGCCTGGCCGGTCTCGGCTTCCAGCGCCTTATAGAGATCGACGCTGTATTTATGCAGCTGTCCGATCGAATAGCTCATGTTGAACAGCGGCAGGAGACCCGCGGCATGCCAAGTGGAGCCGTGCGTGAGGTCCATCTTCTCCAGCAACACCGCGTCGGACCAGCCCTTCTTGGTGAGATGATAGAGGATGCTGACGCCGACGATACCGCCGCCGACAATGACCACACGGGCGTGGGATTTCATGGATAGGGACCTCGGTTTTCAGGTGGATTTTTTGGGGACTTTTAGCGCTGCAGCACAAATATTCTCCCCGCCATCAACGGCTTGCAATCCCGCGACGGCATCTGTCGGAAACCCGCCTTTCGGGCTGATGCAGGCTAGTTTGGACGGCGGCGGCCGCGGCGGCGGGCGCTTCCCTGGCTCGGCAGGCTGCCGTCGGGAAAGCGCGCAGTCTGCAGGACGAGGTCGCGCAAGCGCAGCGTTGCAAGGTGGCCGGCGGGGATTTCCAGGCCGTAGGCATCGATAAGCTGTTGCGCCGCTGTGGCGGGATCCAGCGCGCGGTCCAGGCTCAGGATCCAAGACAGGAGTATGTCCTCCGCAGGTCCGGGAAATTCGGCGCCCATGTCGAGTACCTGGCGGATCAGGAGCTGGGGATCGAAGGGCGGGCCGCGCTTGGCGGTGGTGTCGGCGGGCATGTTCGCTGTCGGGCTGTTGGCTGCCGCACTTATGCTACAGCCCGGGTCTTCGCTCAATACGGATCGAAATCGGCTGATGATCGAAGCAATCATTCGTCATATGGATTGGCCGCAATAAGGGCTCGCACTGTGGTTTGTCCCCTGTCCTTGAGGGTGAGAAATGTCTGTGCATCTACATAGTGGTCGTAGGCAATCGCGCTGAAGACAAACTGCTTTACCTTGGTCAGGGCTGTAACTCCGGCTAACACGGGTGCCGTCTTGTTCGGCGAGCTTTGCTGGGCGGTGGCGTAGTAGAGGCTTTCGGGATCGCGGCCCATGAAGCCCAGGAACGTCGATGCACCGGCCTGTCCGCGTTTCTTTGCCGACGCGGCAAACTCCTCGATTTCACGGTTCAGTTGCTCGCGGGTCTGGCTGTCCAGATTTGCTGGGAACTCCTCCTCGCCATAAACCCCGGCAATTTCCCCACGGGCCTGCTCGACGACTTCCTGCCGTGAATGTCCGCTTCGGAAAGGCCGGCCCTCCTTCTTCGCCGCCATGACCAGAATATAGGGGCCGAAACCTTGCCCGGCATTGTTCCGGCTTGCTTCCAGAGCTGAGCATTCGATCCAGAAAGCCAGGAGCTGGCTATCGGCGGCGACAAGCTCTTCCATGAAACTGAACGCAATCCTCTCATCGGTCCGGCTCTTGTCGAGCGGGCAGTAGCCGGGGATCGGATCTATCGTTACCGCCTTTCCGGCCAGGCTCACAATTTCTGCCGCGGCCGGCGGGGAGAATAGCTGCAGCGACAGAGTTGCCGCAGCGACAATAGTAGAAGTCCTGATCATTCCATACCTTTCCAGCCGGTCGACAAATCATATTCTCACCGTTTGAAACGGTAGTATGCCGACTGGCGATCTGCAACAGCGCGGCGGAAACGCCGTCACAATTCGGTAAGTCGTGGGGCGAAACTGTGACTCCCGCGCCGCTTCTTCGCCCCATCCGCTCCCTAAATTCGACGCGCGCCGGCCTTGTCATCCGCTGGACCCGCAACCAGAGCGGGCAGTGCGTGTGGCAACAAATAGGGGTGTGCGATGAGTTCCTTCCATGAGCTTTCCTGGCCGACCAAGGCGCTGAGCGCCGGTGCGATGCTGGCAATGGTGCTGTTGTTAGCGGGCTGTCCAAGTCCGGATGCGACGACAAACAAGGCCGCTGGCAATTTGCCGCCGGTAACAGATGATGAAGTCCTGGCGCAGGCGGTGTCGTCGGATCGAGTCTTCTTCGACACCGACTCGGCGGAGCTGCGGCCCGATGCGCAGGCGACGCTGGGGGAGATCGGCGCTTGGCTGATCAAGCATCCGGATAAGTCCGTCACGATTGAAGGCCATTGCGATGAACGGGGCACGCGTGAATATAACCTGGCGCTAGGCGAGCGGCGTGCGACGGCCGTGGCCAGCTACCTGGCGGCGGTTGGTGTCGAACCCTCGCGCATGCAGACGGTCAGCTATGGCAAGGAACGGCCAGCCGCTGATGGCAGCGACGAGTCTGCTTGGGCGCTGAACCGCCGCGCGGTGTTCGTGCAGGTCAATTGACCAATTGCAAACGCCGGCTAGCAAAATCGGCGGCAGATTGCCATTCGTCACCGCACAAGACGCGGTCGGGCGTGCACCGTCCTGTCAGCAGAATGAAGAACGCCTGGCGGAAGTGACGGCCGCGTTGTGTGCCCATCTTTTGGAGAGCCTGCATCCTAGAAAAATAGTAGCATAATCTTCGGACGTTGGACCCCGATTAGACCTGGATGGGCAAAGTACGATATGGCCATCTCCAAGACCCGGCGATTGATGGCGAAGATCTGTGTTCTGATTGGCGTATTGATTGCATTGGTCGGTGTGCTGTTGGCTGTGGTCGTGTTACTGCTGCCGGAGATGGTTCATGGCCAGCAATCTGCCCAGATCATTACCCGGGTCACTGTTTTCATCATTTGTGTCGGCGGCGGTTTCATTCTTTATAAGTTGGCCAAGTGGCTCACTCCCGATCTATGGGGTTGAGGCACACAAATTAACCCTCGAAAATAGCAGTAGTCCTCGGACCACCACCCCTTATCTTCAGCCCCAGACTTGCTGGGCGCCGGTCGAGACAGCAAATGGAAAGCATCACCATCAACGGCATCTCAGTAACGATGAGGTCGATCGTGGCGGAATTGCCTGGATCCTCCAAACAGGTCGTGCGGATTTTTTCTGATCGTCAGGTGATGACTCAGATAGATTTGTCAGAAGCGAGGATTCTCAGGGACTGGCTCAAGGGGCAATTGGTCGCTGGAGTTGGATTGAAAATCACCGCCGGGTTAGTGAATCCGGATCTTCTAAGCAGGGTGTGCGAGACGAACGTGGGTTGGATGAGGTTGCAATTTTCGCCTAACGCCGCGAACGACTATGTGACACAGACGGCTAATTGGTGAGGCGTCGAAGATTTCAGAACATTCTAGTCGCTCAATGACTTGAGGCGCGCCAGCGCTTCGCGGGCGAGATGTCGGGTGAGATCCGCCGCCGGCATCTCGCGGCCGAGGGAAGCGGCCTGGCCCGACCAGAGCGAACCGAAATCGGCGAAACCCTTGGCCTCGGCAGCGTTTTTCAACGGCGCCAGCGCGCCGCCGGCTGTGGGAAAGGCCGGTGCATCGGCCGAGATCGGTCCGAGCTCGCGCATCACGCGGTTGATGATGCCGCGCGCGGGGCGCCCGGTGAAAAGATTGGTGAGTGCGGTGGAGTCATCCCGGGCGTTCTTGAGCGCCGCCCGATGCATCGGCGCCACATTGGCTTCCGGACAGAAAAGATACGCCGTGCCGA
>DATKFM010000019.1:0-6877 GCA_035544395.1 Verrucomicrobiia bacterium | reverse complement strand
GAAGCCGGAGAACGGCACGCAGCGAGCCTTGAACACGGCCCAGCTCAGCGCCAGCACCGACGCTATGCTTAGATTCCCATGTTCAGCAGCCATCTTGCGGCCCCCTGCTGGCCGGTGTAGCGGATTTCGCGGCGACGAATTGATGCCAGCCGACGGGCGAGGGCTATTTGCCCTTGTCGGTCTTGCTCATGGTCTCGATGCGTTTTTGCAGCGCATCGATCTGGGCCTTGAGCTCGGACAGACTGTCCGGTCCGCCACTGGCCGGGGCTTCGCCGCTGTTCGGCTGCTCCCCGGCGGCGCCGGTCTGATAGGGCGCGAACATTTTCATCGCCCGCTCGAAGAACGCCAGGTTCTGCTTGCCGATCTCGTCGAAGCGGCCGAAGGGGAACATGCCGCCGAAAGTATCGCGCATGTAATTGCGCATCTGCTCCTGGTTGCTGGCGAAGTATTCCATGGTGTGCTCCAGGTAACGGGGCACCAGGAACTGCAGATTGTCGCCATAGAAGCTGATGAGCTGGCGCAAGAAGTTCAGCGGCAGCAGGTTCTGGCCCTTGGACTCTTCCTCGACGATGATCTGGGTCAGCACCGAGCGGGTGATGTCCTCGCCGGATTTCGCGTCATAGACGGCGAATTCCACATTGTCCTTCACCATCTGGGACAGGTGGTCGAGCGTCACATAGCTGCTGGTTGCCGTATTATACAGCCGGCGGTTCGCATATTTCTTGATGACGATCGGCGTCTTGTCGGTCGCGGTCCCTTCGGCCATGGGGCCCTACTCCCTGCGCGGTGTGTCCAGAGTGACCAAGGATAGCAGGAATCCTCGGGTATTGTGCAATGCATTAAAGACCTTGCTGCGCCGCCGCGAAGGCCGGTGGCGGGTCTGGGAACGCTCATTTATAGTGCCGGAATGGATGAAACGGCCGATCTCAGGGCGCTGGCCAGCCGTTATGTGGACCTCTGGGAGGATCAGATTGCCGCCTTGGCCGTGGATCCGGCCCTGAGCGAGCTTTTCCGGGCCTGGATGGGGTTGGCGGGCATGGGCATGGCCGGTGCGGGCCCTCTGCCCTGGGCGGGATTTGCAGCGGGAGTACGGGGTGAAGGCCGAACAGAAACCAGGGGCGGTGGACCGGGAGACGCGTCCGGGGGAAGGCCGGCCCGGGCCGCGTCCGCTGCCGCTGCACCTCTCGATCGCGGGAACGACCTGGCTCGGCTCGCAGAGCGCCTTGCCGCTCTGGAGGAACGGCTGGTCCGGCTGGAATCCGGTGGCGGACGGCCTGAAGGCGCTGGCGGCGGAAGCCGCAAGCCACAGCCCCGAAAGCCTCGCCCAGGCCGTTGAGACTGAGGTCCGCCGCCGCTGGGGCCTGCTGACCCAGGGTATCGAGGCCTATCGGAGCCACCCTTATCGCCGCAACCTGCCGCCGCCGGCCGAGATCTGGCGGGAGGGCACGTCACGGCTTCTGGACTATGCGCCTGCGGCCGCCGACGCGCCGGTGGTGCTGGTGGTGCCCTCCCTGATCAACCGCGCCTATGTGCTGGATTTGACCGCCGAGCGCAGCCTGATGCGCTTTCTGGCCGGCGCCGGGTTCCGGGCGCTGCTGCTGGACTGGGACGCGCCTGGCGACGCGGAGCGGCGCTTCACCCTGACCGATTACATTGCCGGGCGGCTGGGCCGGGCGATCGACGCCGCGGCCGGTCTCGGCGGCGGCGCAGTGGCGCTGGTCGGCTACTGCATGGGCGGGCTGCTGGCCCTGCCTCCGGCCCTGAGCCATGCGGACAAGGTGAGCGGCCTGGTCTGCCTGGCGACGCCCTGGGACTTCCATGCCGAACGGCCGCACCAGGCGCGGCTGATCGGTGCCGCCCTGCCGGCGCTGGAGCCGTTGCTGCGGCAGGCGGGCGAATTGCCTGTCGATGCGATCCAGGCGCTGTTCGCCGGCCTGGACCCGCTGCTGGTGGTTAGGAAATTCGTCAAGTTCGCAGGCCTCGACCCGGCTTCGCCGTCCGCCACGCAATTCGTCGCCCTGGAGGATTGGCTGAACGATGGCGTGCCGCTGGCCGCCGAGGTGACCCGGGAATGCCTCGGCGGTTGGTATGGCGGCAATACGCCGGCCAGGGGCGAGTGGCGCATTGCCGGTCAGCCGGTGAATCCGCGGGAAATCAAGGTGCCCACGCTGATCGTGGTGCCCCATGCCGACCGCATCGTGCCGCCGCCCTCGGCGCTCGGCCTGGTGGCGCAGATGCCTCAGGCGACGGTGATGCGTCCAAACTCCGGCCATATCGGCATGGTGGCCGGCGGCGGAGCGGTGGATCAGCTCTACAAGCCCTTGGCGGCCTGGCTTAACGCTTTGCCTGGACCGGCGCGGCGAAAGCGCGCGGCGGGAACACGGAAGAGTCGCTTTACCACGCCGCGCACCCCATCTTATGTTCGTTCGCAGACGCGAAATAGTGGCAAAGGAGACCGGCGATGACCGACGTCGTGATTGTTGGCGCAGCCCGCACCCCCATCGGCGCATTTGGCGGGGCGCTGAGCAGCGTGTCAGCCACCTATCTGGGCACGACTGCGATCACCGAGTCCCTGAAGCGGGCGAAGGTGGAGCCGGGCGAGGTGACCGAAGTCATCCTCGGCCAGATCCTCACCGCCGGCGCCGGCCAAAACACGGCGCGGCAGGCGGCGGTGGCCGCGGGCATTCCCGTGGAGAAGACCGCCTATGCGATCAACCAGCTTTGCGGCTCCGGCTTGCGGGCGGTGGCGCTCGGCTATCAGGCGATCAAGACGGGCGACAGCGACATCGTCGTCGCCGGCGGCCAGGAGAGCATGAGCCAGTCGCCGCACTGCCTGCATCTGCGCAACGGCACCAAGATGGGCGATGCCCAAATGGTGGACACCATGATCAAGGACGGGCTGTGGGATGCCTTCAACGGCTACCACATGGGCACCACCGCCGAGAACGTGGCGCAGAAATGGCAGATCACCCGCGAGGAACAGGATAAGTTCGCCGTCGCCTCGCAGAACAAGGCCGAGGCGGCGCAGAAATCCGGCCGCTTCAAGGACGAGATCGTGCCGGTGAAGATCGTCACCCGCAAAGGCGACGTAATGGTGGATACCGACGAATATCCGCGCCATGGCGCCACGCTGGACAGCATGGCCAAGCTGCGGCCGGCCTTCGACAAGAACGGCACGGTCACCGCGGGCAATGCCTCGGGCATCAATGACGGCGCCGCGGCGCTGGTGCTGATGAGCGACAAGGAAGCGGCGAAGCGCGGGCTGAAGCCGCTGGCCCGCATCGTCTCCTGGGCCACGGCGGGCGTCGATCCCGCGATCATGGGCTCAGGCCCCATCCCCTCCAGCCGTGCGGCGCTGAAGAAGGCCGGCTGGAGTCATCAGGACCTGGATCTCGTTGAAGCGAACGAAGCCTTCGCTGCCCAGGCCTGCGCGGTGAACAAGGACCTGGGCTGGGATACCGGCAAAGTGAACGTCAATGGCGGCGCCATCGCCCTCGGCCATCCGATCGGCGCGTCAGGCGCCCGGGTGCTGGTGACGCTGCTGCATGAGATGCAGAAGCGCGACGCCAAGAAGGGCCTGGCGACGCTGTGCATCGGCGGCGGCATGGGCATCGCCATGTGCGTCGAGCGCTAATCTTGGATTGATCTTGCGCAAGGCCGGCATCGCAAAGCCCGGCCACTAGATCGGATAGCGCGGACCGGTTGTGGGCCGCGCTGCCGGAGTCGAAACAGGGAGGGAATAATGGCACGGGTCGCAGTGGTCACCGGAGGCACGCGCGGGATCGGCAAGGCGATTGCCGTCGGCTTGAAGAATGCCGGCTACAAGGTCGCCGCCAGCTACCATGGCAATGACGCCGCGGCCCAGGCTTTCACCAAGGAGACGGGCATCCCGACCTACAAGTTCGACGTCGCCGACTATGGGCAATGCGAAACGGCAGTGAAGAAGATCGCCGCCGAGCTCGGCCCCGTGGATGTGCTGGTCAACAATGCCGGCATCACCCGCGACGGCACCATGCACAAGATGACGCCGCAGCAATGGACCGAGGTGATTCAGACCAACCTCGGCTCCTGCTTCAACATGTGCCGTTGCGTGATCGACGGCATGCGCGAGCGCAGCTTCGGGCGGATCGTCAATATCGGCTCGATCAACGGCCAGGCCGGCCAGTACGGCCAGGTGAATTACGCCGCCGCCAAGTCGGGCATCCACGGCTTCACCAAGGCCATGGCCCAGGAAGGCGCCGGCAAGGGCATCACCGTCAATGCCATCGCCCCCGGCTATATCGACACCGAGATGGTGCGCGCCGTGCCGGAAGAGGTGCTGAAGAAAATCGTGGCCCGGATTCCCGTCGGCCGCCTCGGCAAGGCCGAGGAGATCGCCCGCGGCGTGCTGTTCCTCGTCGCCGACGATGGCGGCTTCATCACGGGCTCGACACTGTCGATCAACGGGGGCCAACATATGTACTAAGCGGCGCCGGGCGCCGATCTGGAATGGCGGATTGGGCTAAGGTCCAATTGCCATTGGCGCCGGGAGGCCCGCAATACTGCCAACAACAAAAAACGCGGGGAGGCGATCATGGGCATGTCGTTGTTTCGGTTGGCGTACCTCAAGAAGCTAGCTCTTTGTGCCGCGGTCGGCGGCGCCATGCTGGTTAGTGCCGGCGCCAATGCCGGCGCACTGGATAGGGCCCGTGACTCCGGCATTTTCAAGATCGGCTATCGCACCGATGCAGCGCCCTATTCTTACAGATCCGACAGCGGTGAGCCGGCCGGCTACGTGGTCGATCTCTGCCGCGAGGTGGCTGCGGCAGTGCAGAAGGATGCGGGCCGCGAGGTCAAGGTCGAGTATGTCGTCGTGACTGCCGAGGACCGTTTCGATGCCGTGCAATCCGGCAAGATCGACATCCTCTGCGAGGCGACGACGGTGACCCTGGCGCGGCGCAAGCTGGTGGATTTCTCCATCATGACCTTCATTGACGGCGCCGGCGTCATGGTGCGCGAAGACGGTCCGCAGAGCTTCGCCGCCATGGCCGGGCAGAAGATCGGTGTCCATGCGGGCACGACGACGCAGGCGGCGTTGGAAAGAACCCTCAATGACAACAAGATGAAGGCCGAAGTGGTCCCGGTCGCAGACCATGAGGATGGCGTGAAAAAGCTGGAAAGCGGCGAGTTGGCGGCCTATTTCGCCGACCGTGCTATCCTTTCCTTCCTGCTGATCGGGGCGAATTCGCCGAAGAATCTGCTGATCGCCAAGGACTACCTGACGCGCGAGCCCTATGCCCTGGCTCTGGCCCGCGGCGACGAGGATTTCCGGCTGCTGGTCGACAGTGCTCTGGCGCGGCTCTATCGCAGCAAGACGATCGACAAGATCTTCGCAAGCAATTTCGCCAATGCCAAACCGAGCGATGTCCTAAAGGCGCTCTACATCATCAACGCGCTGCCGGAGTAATCGCTCCGGACAATTGTCCCAACGGCTATAGCCGGGTTACTCTGCGACTCCCTATACCGAAGTTGCGGAGCCGACAGAATGCCCAGCGTCAAACCCATCGAGTATGCGGACGCCTCGCCGGAGGTGCGCGCCGTCTATGACGACATCATGGCGACGCGCAAGATCGACTGGATCAACAATTTCTGGAAGGTGCTGGCTCATCATCCGGCGAACCTGAAGCGCACCTGGGAGAGCCTGAAGCAAGTGATGGCGCCGGGCGCGCTGGATCCGCTGTTCAAGGAGATGATCTATCTCGCCGTCAGCACCACCAACAATTGCGAGTATTGCATCGGTTCCCACACGGCCTCGGCGCGAAAGGCCGGCATGACCGACGCCATGCTCGGCGAGCTGATGGCGGTCGTTGGCATGGCTAACGAGACCAACCGGCTGGCCAACGGCTACCGCGTCGAATTGGACGAACGCTTCGAGCCGAAGTTCTGAAGCAGAGGTGCGCTGAGCAGGCGCTATGCGCCGGTCTCTCGCCGGTGCATCTCCACCAGCGCGGCCATGCTCGGCACTTCGCCGTCGGGCTTCACGGCACCCACCGGCATGGTCGCGCCGCCGCCGCTCTTGCCCGCGCGGCGGTTGATCCACATGGTCGTGAGGCCGATCTTCTTGCCCGGCACATGGTCGTGGAACAGGCTCTGGGCGGTGTGCAGGATCTTGTCCTTCGGCACGCCCATCTTCGCCAGGGTTTCCAACCCGACCGTGAAATGCGCAGGGGCCGGCTTATAGCTGCCCACATCCTGCGCCGTCACCACGGCATCGAACGTCACGCCCAGCTTCTTGTTGCTGTGGGCAAAGGAGGCGCGGTCGATGTTGGACAGCACCACCAGCTTGTAGTGCTGCTTCAGATAGGCGAGTGCCGCGGCGCTGTCGGGAAAAGCCGGCCAATCCTTCACCGATTGGCCGAAGGCGCGGGTTTCCTCCGCGGTCGCGGGCGCATTCAGCTTTTCGCCGATCCGCTGCAGGCCGAGGGCGAGCGCGTCCGGATAGAGGATCTTCGGCTGCTCGGCCTGGATGCGCGACTCCGCCTCGGCGAAAAGTTCCAGCAGCCGGTTGTCATCGGCGGTGACGCCGGTCCGCTTCCGCCAGGGTCCGAAGGCGGCGAGGATGCCGCTCTCCCAATCGATCAGCGTGCCGTAGCAATCGAAGGTGAGGGCCTTGAAATCCTGCAAGCGCATATGCTTCTCCGATGAAGGCGGTGCGTCGCTTGACAGTTTCCTACCGCAACCGATAACGCTGCGCCATGGCTGAAACTGTCGTCAGCAAATCCGGCGCGGGACGCCGCCTGCGCGCAACCGCGATCGGCGGCATCGCTGTCCTGCTCTGGGCAACGCTCGCACTGCTGACGACGGCCGCGCAGCCGGTGCCGCCGTTCCAGCTGATGGC
>DATKFM010000018.1:0-5457 GCA_035544395.1 Verrucomicrobiia bacterium | reverse complement strand
ATGGCACCACGCCGCCGAGCGACGGCACGGTCCCGGCGACCAACGGCAATGGCGGCGCCGGTGCCGCTGCGGGTGCGACCCCGCCGGAACAGCCGGTGGACTACCAGCTCGCCCGCGCGCTGGATCTGCTCCATGGCATTGCGCTCTACCGCACCAGCCAGCTCAACTGACCGAATGAGGCGGCGGCGCGCCGGAGAATTTCCGGCGCGGCCGCTGCTTCGGCCGGACCGGCCGCATCGCGGCCTGGCACAATGACGAAGCGGGACTTCTCGCACCTGCCCTACCGCCGCGGCGTCGGCATCATGCTGCTGAACGACCGCGCCGAAGTGTTCGTCGCCCAGCGCAT
Organism: Verrucomicrobiia bacterium; assembly: GCA_035544395.1. Lineage (GTDB taxonomy): Bacteria > Pseudomonadota > Alphaproteobacteria > Dongiales > Dongiaceae > DATKFM01. The sequence goes on along the minus strand of DATKFM010000018.1, from coordinate 5,111 downwards.
CGACATGCCCTCCAGCGCCTGGCAGATGCCCCAGGGCGGTATCGACGAGGGCGAGGATCCGGCCGCCGCCGCCTGGCGCGAGATGGCCGAGGAGATCGGCACGGACAAAGCCGAGCTGCTGGCTGAAAGCAAAAACTGGCACCGCTACGATCTGCCGCCGGACCTGGTGCCGCGACTGTGGAAAGGCCGCTATCGGGGCCAGGAACAGCGCTGGTTCGCCTTCCGCTTTGCCGGCAGCGACGATGACATCGACATCGAGACGGAGAACCCGGAGTTCAGCGCCTGGCGCTGGGCGTCGCTGGCGGAGCTGCCAACGATCATCGTGCCGTTCAAGCGGGCGCTCTATATGCAGTTGGTCGAGGAGTTCCAACCAGTGGTGTCGAAGCTCGGCGCGAAGCGCTGAGCCGGCACAGCATCGACGCTAGGCGCCGGCGCGGGCGAGCTGGTTGATGCGGAATCGCAGCCATCTTTCGGCGATGCCGGTGATCACTGTGTTCAACCGGCCGTTCGATTTGAGGCCGACGGCTTTCAATGACATGCCGACGGCACGCTCCAGATGATCGTGGCGGTAAAAGCCAAAGCCGCGCCGGAGATATGCTTTCACGAAGCGCCGGCGTTCATAGGTTTCGTCGCCATGGTTCGCCGCGTAGTAGGCGTAAGCCAGTTCATCGTCTTCCGATTCGGTGATGCGCGACAGCGCGACGAAGAAGCGCCGCACGGGGCCGATACGCTCTTTCGTCAGGTAGCTTTTCAAGTATCGGTAGAACAACTTGTAGTGCCGGAATTCGTCGGCAGCGATGTGGCGGCAGATCTCCTTAAGCACCGGCTCGTCGGCCGCGTCCATCATCGCCGAGTAGTAGGAGCTGGTGCCTGTCTCGACGATGCAGCGCGCCACCAACTCACCGGAGCGCGAACCGCGTACTGAGGCGGTGCGCGAGGTATCGATCTTCACGCCGTCGGTGAAGCGCTTGAATGCAGCATCGAAATCGAACGACGGATCCGCCAGCTTGGCCCAGCGAGCAAGTGCGCGGCCATGCTGCACCTCTTCCATCGACCAGGCATGGGCGGCCTGCTGGAACTCGGGATCGTCGCTGAAGACGCTGCCGAGGTATGAACCGTAGTCGGCGCCGTTGGCTTCCACCAGGCTGGCGGCCTTGACGACCTTGACCAGTTCAGGATCGATCTTGGACCGATCGAACTTGTCCCAGGGGATACTTTCGAGCGTCCAGTGCGTCATCCTGTTACCCGTGCAGCCGCCCGCGCACATGCGCCACGGGGGCCGGACCGGCCCCTGCAAATCAATCGCATATTCTGGGTATCCCCGGAAGCGGGCGCAAGGGGGCTAAAATGATCCGCTTTCCGGAACAAATTCAGTACAGGGTTGTTCGGCCGCCGGATCATGGCGCGCATTTTACCGGAAACCAGGATCAGTAGACCGGATTGTCGAGGACGGCGATCTTGGCTTCGCCGACGGCGATCACCTGCTCCAGCCGGTCGCGCGTCGCATCGTCCTTTGCCAAGGCCAAATCCTCGCGGGCATTGCGCATTTCGACTTCGACCGCTGTGCGATCGATGTCTTCCAGCAGGGTCGCCGCTTCCGCCAGCACGGTGCAGCGCTCCGGAGTCACTTCGGCAAAGCCGCCGGCGACGAAGATGCGTTGGGCCACCTTGTTATCTTCGAACACCGCGATGATGCCCGGACGCACATTTGAAATCAGTGGCGCGTGGCCGGGCAGAACGCCGAAATCGCCCTCGGCGCCCGGTACGACAACCATTTCAACCGGCTGGGATACCAGCAGACGTTCTGGCGAAACAAGTTCGAACTGGATTTGATCGGCCATGGGCTCTGCCTTGCTTTGCTGTCCTGAGTATTCCGGCCCACCGGAACGGCGGGCCGGCAAGGATCAGGTTCAGGCGGCCTCGGCCGCCATCTTGCGGGCCTTGTCCACCGCTTCCTCGATGGTCCCCACCATGTAGAAGGCGGCTTCCGGCAGGTCGTCATACTTGCCTTCGCAGATGCCCTTAAAGCCCTTGATGGTGTCTTCCAGCGCCACGAACTTGCCCGGCGAGCCGGTGAACACTTCGGCGACATGGAAGGGCTGGGACAGGAAGCGCTGAATCTTGCGCGCGCGGGCCACCACCAGCTTGTCCTCTTCGGAAAGCTCGTCCATGCCCAGGATGGCGATGATGTCCTGTAGCGACTTGTAGGACTGCAGCACGCGCTGCACCTCGCGGGCGATCTTGTAATGCTCTTCGCCGACCACGCGGGGATCGAGAATGCGGCTGGTGGAGTCCAGCGGATCGACGGCGGGATAGATGCCGAGCTCGGCGATCTGCCGCGACAGCACGGTGGTGGCGTCCAAATGCGCAAAGGAGGTCGCGGGCGCCGGGTCGGTCAGATCGTCGGCGGGCACGTAAATGGCCTGCACCGAAGTGATCGAGCCCTTCTTTGTCGTGGTGATGCGTTCCTGCAGCGCGCCCATGTCGGTGGCCAGCGTCGGCTGATAACCCACGGCGGAGGGAATGCGGCCCAGCAGCGCCGACACTTCGGAGCCCGCCTGGGTGAAACGGAAGATATTGTCGACGAAGAACAGCACGTCCTGGCCTTCCTCGTCGCGGAAATATTCGGCGACGGTCAGGCCGGTGAGGCCGACGCGCGCGCGGGCGCCCGGCGGCTCGTTCATCTGGCCGTACACCAGCGCCGCCTTGGACTGGCCGCCATCGAGCTGGATGACCTTGGACTGGATCATCTCGTGATAGAGGTCGTTGCCCTCGCGGGTGCGCTCGCCGACGCCGGCGAAAACGGAATAGCCGCCGTGGGCCTTGGCGATGTTGTTGATCAGCTCCATGATGATGACGGTCTTGCCGACGCCGGCGCCGCCGAACAGGCCGATCTTGCCGCCCTTGGCATAGGGCGCCAGCAGATCCACCACCTTGATGCCGGTGATCAGCACCTGGGCTTCCGTCGACTGGTCGACGAATTCCGGCGCCGGACGATGGATCGGATAGGTCTTCTTTGCATTGACAGGGCCCCGCTCATCCACCGGCTCGCCCACCACATTGATGATGCGGCCCAGGGTTTCAGGACCGACGGGCACGGAAATCGGGGCGCCGGTATCGGCCGCCTGCTGGCCGCGCACCAGGCCATCGGTCGTGTCCATGGCGACCGTGCGCACGGTGTTCTCGCCCAGATGCTGCGCCACTTCCAGCACCAGAGTCTTGCCCTGGTTCTGCGCATGGAGCGCGTTCAGGATCGCCGGCAGCTCGCCGTCGAACTGCACGTCCACCACGGCGCCCAGGACCTGGGTGATCTTGCCGACAATGTTCTTCGCCATAACAATCGTTCCTTTCAGTAGGGGCGACTGGCGGTCGCCCAGGGCGCGCGCAGCGCACCCCTACAAAGCTTCGGCGCCGGAAATGATCTCGATCAGTTCCTTGGTGATGTAGGCCTGACGCGAGCGGTTGTAATTGATGGTGAGCCTGTTGATCATGTCGCCGGCGTTGCGGGTCGCGCTGTCCATCGCGGCCATGCGCGCGCCCTGCTCGCTGGCGTTGTTCTCCAGCAAGGCGCGGAAGACCTGCACCGACAGATTGCGCGGCAGCAAGGCGGTCAGGATCTCCGCCTCATCCGGTTCGTATTCATAGGCTGCCAGCGATCCGGAGGATGCGGCAGCACCTTCCACGGCCGTGGCCACGAACGGGATGACCTGCTGGATCGTGACGATCTGCGTCATCGCCGATTTGAAGCGGTTGTAGATGATGCGGCAGACATCGAATTCGCCGGCTTCGAACATCTGGGTGATGCGACGAGCGATGCGGTCAGCGGCTTCGAAGGTCAAACGCGGCTTGGCCACATCTTCGATCGTGCCGATGATGAGATTGCCGAAATCGCGCCGCAGCTGATCCCGGCCCTTGCGGCCGACGCAGAGTATTTTCACCTGCTTGCCGGCGGCTTGCAGCTCGCGAATCAGGCGCCGTGCGCCGCGGACGATCGACGAATTGAAACCGCCGCAGAGGCCGCGGTCGGAGGTCATGACCACGACCAGATAGACCTGGTCCTTGCCGTTGCCCGACAGCAGGCCGGGCGCGCCCTCCTGGCCAGCGAAACTCGACGCCAGGGAGCCGAGCACCCGCTCCATCCGCTCGGCATAGGGCCGCGCGGCTTCGGCCTGCTCCTGGGCGCGCCGCAGCTTCGCCGCCGCGACCATCTTCATGGCCGAGGTGATCTTTTGCGTCGACTTGACGCTGTTGATGCGAACGCGGAGGTCCTTGAGACTGGGCATTAACTCGATTCCAGAGAACTAGGCTTGGCTCGGTTAGACGAAAGTCTTCACGAACTGATCGAGGACGGCCTTCAGCTTGGCCTCGGTATCGTTCGAGATTTCCTTCTGCTCGCGGATCGCCTTCAGGATGTCGCCATGCTTGGAGCGGATCTCCGACATCAGCGCCGTTTCGAAGCGGGTGACTTCGTCGGCACGGACGCCGTCGAGATAGCCGCGCACGCCGGCGAAGATGGCGACCACCTGGTCCTCCACCGCCATCGGCTTGAACTGCGGCTGCTTCAGCAGCTCGGTGAGCCGCGCGCCGCGGGCCAGCAACTTCTGCGTCGAGGCATCGAGATCGCTGGCGAACTGCGCGAACGCCGCCATTTCGCGGTACTGCGCCAGCTCCAGCTTGATGCGGCCGGCGACCTGCTTCATCGCCTTGATCTGCGCCGCCGAACCGACGCGGCTGACCGACAGGCCGACATTGATGGCCGGACGGATGCCGCGATAGAACAGCGACGTCTCCAGGAAGATCTGGCCGTCGGTGATGGAGATGACGTTGGTCGGGATATAGGCCGACACGTCGCCGGCCTGCGTTTCGATGACGGGCAGCGCCGTCAGCGAGCCGGCCTTCATCTCATCGTTCATCTTCGCCGCGCGCTCCAGGAGGCGCGAGTGGAGATAGAACACGTCGCCGGGATAGGCTTCGCGGCCCGGCGGGCGGCGCAGCAGCAGCGACATCTGGCGGTAGGCGACGGCCTGCTTCGACAGGTCGTCATAGAAGATCACCGCATGCATGCCGTTGTCGCGGAAGTACTCGCCCATGGTGCAGCCTGTATAGGGCGC
>DATKFM010000017.1:0-2084 GCA_035544395.1 Verrucomicrobiia bacterium | reverse complement strand
TGCCGGATTGCACGGCAAATATTCGATATCGAGTGACTTGATGACATCGACCATGAAGTCGGAGTTGGGTATGCCTCCGGCTTGCATGGAGGGTTGCGGCGTCGCGGTTTCCGCCGCGGCGAGCACCGCGTTGGGCCGCAGCGCCGATGGCCGGGGTGAGGTTGGCGGTACCGACGGGGCCACGGCGCTGGACGCGTCGGCCGCCAGCGGCGCACTCGCCGCGCCGGTGACCGCCACACCGGCCAGGAATTTGCGCCGATTCAATCGGGTTTGCGATAGCACACGCGCCATGTCCGCCTCCGTTCAATATCGAGGCTCCGAACCCGATGCTGCCCGGGCCGTGCAGATGGCAATGTTAGTGCAGTAGCGAGGGGCGCGCCACGGCCGCGATGCGGTCTAACGCACGGGCGGCAGCGGCGAGGATGTAATCGCGGTGGAGTTGCTGCGCGGTGCGGTGCCAGTGTTGACCGGCGGCGCAATATTGGCCGGCCCGCCTGCCGGCGCCGGACCGCCCGCAGCCGGTTGCATTCCCGTGTTGGCGACGTGCTCAGGCGGCTTGCCTCCTGGAAGCACCACAACGCGCGTTCCGACTTGCACGCGGCTAAACAGATCCTCGATGTCATCATTCAACAGGCGGATACAGCCCGACGACACGAAGGTGCCAATGGTCGAGGGCTGATTAGTGCCGTGAATGCGGTACAGCGTCTTGCCGAGATAAAGGGCGCGCGCGCCAAGTGGATTGCCCGGGCCACCCGCCATGAAGCGGGGCAGATAAGGTTGGCGATCGATCATCTCCGACGGCGGGTGCCAGTCCGGCCATTCCGACATCCTGCTGACGCGCTCGGTACCGGCCCAGGTAAAACCTTCGCGACCAACGCCGATGCCGTAGCGGAGCGCTTTGCCGCCACCGAGCGCCAGATAGAGGTATGTATTTGATGTATCGATGATGATCGTGCCGGCTGGCTCCTTGGTGCCAAAATCCACCAGCTGCTTCTTCAGATTCTGCGGCAGTTCCTTCGGCTGGCCGGTTTCCGGACGATCCTCCGGTGGCAATGCCGCGGTCGCAGACGGCGGCGTTCCCTGCGGTGCAACGCCTATAGCAGACGGCGGACGCACCTCGTCCGGATCGTTGGCTATCGGGGAGGCCGCGCCGGGCGCCATTGCTGGCGGCCGTTGAGGATCAAACTGATGGCCATATCCGGCTGGGCGCTGCTCGCGCGGGCCGAATAGACCGGTCGGGGGCGGCAGCGGCGGGTCCTCATCCGGATAGGGAAAAACGCGGCTCGGAGCTCCACGTTGAACTTGGCCAGGACGCGCTGCACGGCCTGGCGGCGGAAGCACATCCTCATCGTCATAGCTGCCCATGACAGGCGGCAGCCGTTCTTCATAGATCACTGGCGGGGGCAACCGCTGCTGCTGGCCCAGCGCGGGCGCAGCCGTGAAGGCCGCCGCAACCGGTAGCGTCAGCAGAAATGCAGCAGAAAGTCGGACCATTATCCACCTTTGGTGGCGAGGCAGCCCCAAACCGGGCCCTGATTGCCCCGGGATGAAGGCACATTCAAGACCAGAATACGACCATCTTGTTAACGTGACTTTGCCGGCGTCAGGCTTTTTTGGCCTCTGCTGCGAGTACCTGTTTGGCGACGCGGTGGCAATCCACCGCCGCCGGGAACCCGCAATAAACGGCGACCTGACGCAAAATGGCGGCAAGCTCCGGCGGGGTCAGCCCGTTGCGCAGTGCGCCACGGAAATGCGCCTCGAACTCGTGCATCCGGCCAAGGCAGGCAATCATGCCAAGATTGAGGATGCTGCGCTCGCGCGGCTTGAGGGCGTCATCGCCCCACACCGCACCCCAGCAGTAAGTGGTGAGCAGCTCCTGGAATTGCCGGTTGAAGTCGTCCGTATTGGCAACGGCTCGGTCCACGTATTCGTCCCCGAGCACCTTCCTGCGCATGATCATTCCACGGTCGTAGAGCGCCTTGTCCATCGTCGAACCTCCCGAATGGCGTTGATTGTCTCGCGAATACCCCATGTTGACAGAACTTGAGCGATTTCGTCCATTCTTGCGCCAAACAACAAATTGA
>DATKFM010000016.1:0-9837 GCA_035544395.1 Verrucomicrobiia bacterium | reverse complement strand
AAATCATGGTTAAAAGTGTGTTGACGTGGCTCAAGGCGCGGCTTCCCCCGCCCGAGTCACCATGTCGGCCATGGATTTATCCCTCATCGCCCGGGTTTTACATGTGCTCGCCATCATCATTTGGATCGGCGGAGTCGGATTCGTGACCTTCGTGCTGCTGCCGGCGCTGCGGCCGCAAACGGGCGGCGCCGATTGGCTCGATAAATTCATATTACTGGAGAATCGCTTCGCCTGGCTGGCGCGATTCGCCTCGCTCCTGGCCGGACTCACGGGATTCTACATTCTGTATGACTATAACCTCTGGGATCGGTTCGCCGAGCCGACCTTCTGGTGGCTGCACGGCATGATCCTGGTCTGGGCGATCTTCAGCTTCGTCCTTTTCATCGGCGAGCCGCTGTTCCTGGATGCCTGGCTGCAGGCGAAGGTGGCGCGCGACCCCGCCGGCGCCCACCGCCTGGTCTACCGGCTGCACCTGCTGCTGCTGATTCTGTCGCTGGTGGTCGCCGCCGGCGCCGTGGCCGGGAGCCATGGCGGCATTATGTTCTGACCGTTCGGTTGGCGGGACGCCGCCGGGCGGCTATGACTTGATGGTCAACAGTTACCGGGCGAGCCGCCATGGACTTCACCCTGCCGCCAGACCTGGAAGAGCTCCGCCAGCGCGTCCGCCGATTCGTCGGGGACGAGGTGCTGACGCTGGAGCAGGACCGCGACAACTATGACGCCCACGAGAACATCCGGCTGGATGTGCTGGATGCCGTCCGCGCCCGGGCGAAGGCGGCGGGCCTCTGGGCGCCGCAATCGCCGAAATCCCGCGGCGGCATGGGCCTGCCGGTGGTGGGCTGGGCGGCGATGTATGAGGAGGCGAACCGCTCCATCTTCGGGCCCGCCTGCTTCAACTGCGCGGCACCCGACGACGGCAACATGAACCTGTTGAACAAGGTGGCCACCGACGCGCAGAAGGACCGCTGGCTGCAGCCGATCATTGACGGCAAGGTCCGTTCGGCTTTCGTCATGACCGAGCCCCATCCCGGCGGTGGCTCCGACCCGGCGATGATCCGCACGGCGGCGGTGAAGTCCGGCGGCAAATGGACTGTCACCGGCCATAAGTGGTTCATCACCGGCGCCTCGGCGGCGGATCATTTCATCCTGATCGCCCGCACCTCCGACGACGCGCGCAAGGGCCTCACCGCCTTCCTGTTCCACCGCGACCAGCCGGGCTGGCGGGTGGAGCGGCGCATTCCGATCATGGGGCCGGAGGAACATGGCGGCCATGGCGAGGTGATCTTCGACGGCCTGGAGATTCCCGACGAGAACCGGCTGATGGAAGTGGGCGATGGTCTGAAGGTGACGCAGATCCGCCTTGGCCCGGCGCGGCTGACCCATTGCATGCGCTGGCTCGGCCTAGCCAAGCGCTGCATGGAGATCGCCCAGGAATATGTGGAGCGGCGCGAGGGGTTCGGCCTGAAGCTCGGGGAGCGCGAGTCCGTGCAGCTCCAGCTGGGCGAGGTGGCGTCGGAGATCCAAATCGGCCGGCTGCTGGTGATGCATGCCGCCTGGAAGCTGGACCAGGGCGAGCGGGCGCGGAAGGAAGTCTCCATGGCCAAGGTCCAGGTGGCCGACACCCTGCACAAGGCGGCCGACACCGCCATCCAGCTCAACGGCGCCCGCGGCTATTCCAAGGACACGGTGCTGGAATGGATCTACCGCTACGCCCGCCAGGCTCGCCTGGTGGACGGCGCCAGCGAAGTGCACCGCATGGTGCTGGCGCGGGCTTACGGAGAAAAGGGCAACGATTTCTGGCGCTGGGGCGTTTAGGACCGCGCTGCGCTCATGAGCATTCCCCAGGATATCGCTTGGCCCGGCGCGCTCGCCCGCTGGCTCGCGGCGGAGTTCGGTGCCACGCGCGCGGAGATCCGCGATATCGCGCCGCTCAGCGGCGGCGCGATCCAGGAGAACTGGAAGCTGCATTGCGACTTCGCCGGCGGACAAGAAGCGGGGGAGCGGCACTACGTGTTGCGCAAGGATGCGCGCTCCACCATCGCCGCGAGCCGCTCGCGGCTGCAGGAGTTTGCGCTGGTGCGGGTGGCCCGTAAGGGCGGCGTCACGGTGCCGCGGCCAGTGGCGGCCTGTGCCGATGCGGAGATTCTCGGAGCACCGTTTGCGATTTACGAGTACGTCGCCGGCGTCGGCCTCGGGCCGAAAGTCGTGAAAGATGCCTCGCTCGGCGGCGATCGCGCGGCGTTGACAGAGCGATTGGCGCGCGAGCTCGCGTTGATCCACAAGATCGCGTTACCCCGTGCCGATCTCGCTTTCCTCGGCGTGCCGCCTGACGATCCGGCCCGCGCCGCGGTGGCGGAACTGCGCGGCTATCTCGACTCCACGCCGTTGCGCCGTCCCGGGCTGGAATGGGGCCTGCGCTGGGCTGAAATCCGCGCACCCGCGCCAAGCGAGGTCCTGCTCACCCATCGCGACTTCCGCACCGGCAACTACATGGTAGACGAGCGCGGCCTCACGGCGGTGCTCGATTGGGAGTTCGCCGCCTGGGGCGATCCCATGGCTGATATCGGCTGGCTCTGTGCCCGCTGCTGGCGCTTCGGCCGCGACGATCTGGAGGCCGGCGGCATCGGCGAACGCACGCGATTCTACCGCGCTTATGAATCCGCCAGCGGACGCAAAGTGGATGACCGGCGCGTGCGCTATTGGGAAGTCGTCGCCCATCTGCGCTGGGCCGCCATCGCGCTGCTGCAGGGCTGGCGCCACGCGTCGGGCGCCGAGCCATCCCTGGCCTTGGCACTTACGGGCCGGATCGCCGACGAGCTTGAATACGATGTGTTGCGAATGACGCCACCGGACAAATGGGCGCGCGCGTCATGAGCCGCGATGCACTCACCGGCGAAAGCCTGCTCGCCGCCGCCGAATCCGCGCAAGCCGCGCTCGACGCCGGCACGCCATCAGCGGGCAGCAGCGAGGCCCGCTTCATCGCCGCCATGATCGCCCGCACCCGCGAACTGGCGAAACGCGATCAGGCGATGGTGCCGGCAATTGCGGCTCAGGAATTGGTAGTTGTTTCTCGGTTCGGCAAGGAGAGCGATCTCAACGCAGTCACCGCCGCCATCCGCAACGGCGCATTCGACGGCGACAGCTCCTTGCATCAAGCCATCTATCGTCTTGCGGTGCTGCGCCTCCGGGCGACGAAGCCTGAGGCACTCGCGCCCGAGGACCGCATATAGCAGTCCAGCCGGTACCAATTTGCCAACGCGGCGCGATTCTGTTGTAAATTCTGCCGCACAGCCGAGTCCCACCGCCTATCATTCATGACCCGCTATTCCGTCTTTTCGCTGATACGGCAAGGCCTCGCCGGCCATCGCGGCTGGTCTCCGGCCTGGCGCAGCGCAGCGCCGAAGCCGCGCTATGACGTGGTGATCATCGGCGGCGGCGGCCATGGGCTGGCGACGGCCTATTACCTCGCGAAGAACCACGGCGTGCGCAACGTGGCGGTGCTGGAGAAGGGCTGGATCGGCGGCGGCAATACCGGCCGCAACACGACTGTCATCCGCTCCAACTATTTCCACCCCGAGAGCGCCGCGGTCTACGATCTGGCGCTGCGGCTCTATGAGAAGCTGAGCGACGATCTCAACTTCAACATCATGCTGAGCCAGCGCGGCCTGCTGTTCTTCGCCCATTCGCGGCAGGAGATGGAGCTGTTCGCCCGCTCGGTTAACGCCATGCAGCTCAACGGCATCGACGCCGAGTTGCTGGACGCTCAGGATGTGCGCAAGCTGGTGCCGATCCTGAATTTCAGCGACGACGCGCGCTTTCCCGTCCATGGCGCCTTCTATCAGGGTCGCGGCGGCATCGCCCGCCATGATGCGGTGGCCTGGGGCTATGCCCGCGGCGCCGATGCGCTGGGTGTCGACATCATCCAGAATTGCGAGGTCGCCGGGTTCCGCCTGTCGGGCGGCCGCGTCACCGCGATCGAGACCAACAAGGGCGTGATCGAAGCGGGCGCCGTCGGCCTCGCCGTCGCCGGCCATTCCGGCGTGATGGCGGCAAAGGCGGGATTCCGCCTGCCGGTGACCAGCTATGCGCTGCAGGCGATGGTGAGCGAGCCGGTGAAACCGATCCTGCACACGGTGGCGATCTCGCCGGCGACCGGCACCTATGTCAGCCAGTCCGACAAGGGTGAGCTGGTGTTCGGCGGCGGGCTCGATCTCTATCCCTCCTACGCCCAGCGCGGCAATCTGCCCTTGGTCGAGACCGTGGTCTCGGGCCTGACGGAGATGTTCCCGATTTTCCGCGAGCTGAAGATGCTGCGGAAGTGGGCCGGCCTGGTGGATGTCGTGCATGATTCCAGCCCGATCCTCGGCCCCTCGCCGGTGGACGGCCTCTATCTCAATTGCGGCTGGGGCACCGGCGGCTTCAAGGCGATTCCTGCCGGCGGCTATCTTCTGGCTCACATCATCGCCACCGGCCGGCATCACATCTACTCCGAGGCCTTCGATCTCAAGCGCTTCTCATCAGGCGCGCTGGTCGACGAAGCCGCCGCCGCCGGCATCCCGCATTAGGAGCCCAGCATGCTGCGCATCACCTGTCCCCATTGCGGCCCGCGCGACGAGACTGAGTTCCGCTATGGCGGCGAGTCTCACATCGCCCGGCCGGGCCCTTCGGCGGAAGTCAGCGACGAGACCTGGGGCGACTATCTCTTCAATCAGCGCAACAACAAAGGCCTGCATCTCGAACGCTGGTGCCACAGCGCCGGCTGCGGCCAATGGTTCAACCTCGCCCGCAGCACGGTGACCCACGAGATCCTCGCCGTCTACAAGATGGGCGAGAAAGCGCCGGAGTGGCTGGAGTGATGTTCTGTTCGCATGATGTAACTCGCCAACCTAAAATGTCCCCTCTCCCCTTGAGGGAGAGGGCAAGCAACGTCCGCGCAGCGGATGTTGCGCGGGTGAGGGGTTTGGCGCCGGCAGGCGCCAGAGAATCCTTTGCTGTGGATGATCCGACCGAAATCTCGTGCGAAGACTTTCCGCGCGCATGCGCGCAAAACCCCTCACCCCTACCCCTCTCCCTCAAGGGGAGAGGGGACATTTTTTTGTGTGAAGCCTACGGTCTGCGTGGTCTGAAATGACACAAGCGCAGACCCATCGCTTATCCAAAGGCGGCGCGATTGATCGCGGGAAGCCGCTGCGCTTCACGTTCAACGGCCGGGCGCTGACGGGCTATGAGGGCGATACTCTGGCCTCGGCATTGCTGGCCAATGGCATCACGGTCGTCGGCCGCAGCTTCAAGTATCACCGCCCTCGCGGGATTTATGGCGCCGGTGCGGAGGAGCCCAACGCCATCCTCGATGTGACCGCCGAGGGCCGTCACGATCCCAATGCCAAGGCGACGCTGCTGCCGCTGACCGACGGCATGGTGGCCAAGAGCGTCAATTGCTGGCCCGGCCCGCGTTTCGATGTGCTCGGCGGGCTCGACATGCTGCAGCGGTTCCTGCCCGGCGGCTTCTACTACAAGACCTTCATGAAGCCGTCCTGGCATCTGCATGAACCTTATATCCGCCGCATCGCCGGGATCGGCAATGTCGGCAGCGACATCGACGAGACCCGCTTCGAGCAACGCCACGATCATTGCGACGTGCTGGTGATCGGCGCCGGTCCCGCAGGAATCGCCGCGGCGCGGGCCGCGTCTTCCGCCGGCCTGCGGGTCATCCTCACCGACGATCAGCCCCGCGCCGGCGGTTCGCTGCTGTGGCGCGGGGCCGAGATCGACGGCCTGTCCGGCCCGGCCTGGGTGGCCAATGCGCTGGCCGGCTTCGTGACCAATCCACGGGCGCGAGTGCTCCATCGCACGACGGCGGTCGGCTATTTCGATCACAACCTGATCGCCCTGGTGGAGCAGCGCGAGAACGCCGCCGCCGGCTGGGCGCGGGAGAGGCTGTGGAGGATCCGCGCCAAGCAGGTGATCCTGGCCACCGGCGCCATCGAACGGCCGCTGGTGTTTCCGCAGAATGATCGCCCGGGCGTCATGTCGGCGGCGGCCGTGTCGCAATATCTTCGCCGCTGGGGCGTGCTTCCCTACCTGACGGCAGAGGGCGGCCGCGCCGTGGTTTTCACCAACAATGACGGGGCCTATGACACGGCCCGCGACCTGCTGGCGGCGGGCGCCCATGTCACCATCGTCGATCTGCACCGGCCGATGTCGCAAGAACTGATCGACCGCATGCGCAGCCTGGGGGTGGCGATGCGCAGCGGATTCGTCGTCGTCGATGTGCGTGGCAGATCACGGGTGCGCGCGGTGCGCATCGCCGCGATGAACGATCCCGCCGGTCCGCGCGAGACTATCCCCTGCGATCTGGTGGCCGTCTCCGGCGGCTGGACGCCGACCATCCATCTGCACAGCCAGTCTGGCGGCACGAACCGCTACGACAAATATCTCGGCGCCTTCCTGCCGGACCGGGTCACCCAGGCGCAGCGTTCGATCGGCTCGGCGCGCGGCCTGCTGGATCTCGGGGAGTGCCTGGCCGACGGTCATGCCGCGGGCAATGCCGCAGCCGAAGCCTGCGGCGGTGCTCCGAAGGCGAACGCTTCCAGCGCCGGCGGGCCGAAGCGCAGCATCAATATTCTCCCCTACTGGCAGGTGGACCTGCCGAAGTCGCGCCAGTGGGTGGACTATATGAACGACGTCACCGCCAAGGACGTGCATATCGCAGCTCGCGAGAACTACATCTCGGTGGAGCATCTGAAGCGCTACACCACGCTCGGCATGGCGACCGACCAGGGCAAAACCAGCAACCTGAACGGCCTCGCCATCCTGGCCCAGGCGACCGGCCGCTCGATCCCGGAAGTGGGCACCACCACCTTCCGCCCGCCCTATGTGCCGGTATCCCTTGGCCTGCTGAGCGGTCATCGCCGCGGCGAGATGTACTCGCCGGTGCGGCGCCTGCCGGCCCATCGCGAGCATGAGCTGCGTGGGGCCGTGTTCGACGACTATGGCGGCTGGCGGCGGCCGGGAACCTATCCGCGGCCCGGCGAGGATGAAGCGGCGGCGATCCGCCGCGAAGTGCTGGCGGTGCGACAGGGCGTCGGCCTGTTCGACGGTTCGCCCCTGGGCAAGATCGAGGTCAGCGGCGCCGATGCCGCGCGCTTCCTCAATCTCATCTACTACAATGAAGTGGCCAACCTGAAGCCAGGAAGAGTGCGCTACTGCCTGCTGCTCAGCGAAACCGGCAAGGTCTATGACGATGGTGTCGTCGCGCGCCTGGCCGAGGACCGCTATCTGCTGTCGCCCTCCAGCAGCCATGCTGCCGGCGTCCACGCCATGCTCGAGGAATGGCTGCAATGCGAGTATCTGGGCATGCGCGTGGCGATCAACAATGTCACGACGTCCTGGGCGACTTTCGCCGTCACCGGTCCGCGGGCGCGGGAGGTGGTCGCGCGGCTCGACACCGATATCGATATCGCAGACTCCGCCTTGCCGCACATGGCCGTGCGCGAGGGCCGGATCGGCGGCGTTCCCGGCCGTATTGCGCGCGTCAGTTTCACCGGCGAACGGTCGTTCGAAATCAGCGTGCCCGCGGGCTATGGTGCTTCGCTGATGCGGGAGGTCGAGACAATGGGTGCTGAGGCGGGCATCGTGCCGTTCGGACTCGAGTCCCTGATGCTGCTGCGGGCGGAAAAGGGCTACATCCTGATCGGCCGCGACACCGACGGCACGACCGAGCCGCAGGATCTCGGCATGCTCGGCCCGCTGCAATCGAAGACCTTGGAATATGTCGGCCGGCGCTCGCTGTTCCGCTTGGACTCGAAGCGCGAGGACCGCCGCCAGTTCGTCGGCCTGATGACGGCGGACCCGGACCAAGTGATTCCCACCGGCGCCCACGCGATCGAGGATTCGGGCTCGGGATCATCCGGCCCGCGCAGCCTCGGCTATGTCACGTCCAGCTATATGAGCCCGACGTTGGGCCGCTCCATCGCTCTCGGCCTGATCGAGCGCGGCCGCGAGCGGCAGGCCGCCGGCGAATCCGTGGCCATCTACGCCATGGGCCGCCGCCTCACGGCGAAGATCGTTGCGCCCGCCTTCCACGATCCCAAGGGAGAGCGGCTGCATGGCTAACGCACTCCGCCATGAGACTCCGCTCGACGCCACGCTTGGCGAGGCATCGCGCGAGATCGCCGCGCGTGGGCTGACGATTTCGGCGGCCCCGGCCGCGGCGCAGATTGCCGTCACCGGCGATATGGCTGCGGCCGCGGCGGCGGTTGGCGCAATCATCAACCAGGTGCCGCCGGCCCAGCCGAATCAGATCGCCGGCAAGGAGCCGTACTTGCTCTGGCTGGCGCCGGATAAGCGGCTGATCGTATCGGAAGGCGGCAACCGCTTCGACCTCAGGGATCGATTGTCTTCGGCGCTGGCCGGAAAATTCGCCGCTGTCAGCGATGTGAGCGACGGCATCGCAGTCCTCGACATCCTGGGGCCGCGCGCCCGCGAGATCATCGCCATGGGCTGCGGCCTCGATCTCGATCCCCAGCTCTTCACGCCCGGCCTCAGCGCTCGCACGCTGCTCGCGAGCCAACCAATCCTGCTCTATCCGCTGGCTGTGCCGGAAGTGAGATGGGAGCCGGGCATGGCGCATATGCCCCAGCCGCCCAACCGCGGCTACCGCCTGCATGTCGACCGCGCCATCCTGCACTATCTCTGGAAGTGGCTCGCGCAATCGGCGACGGCACTAGGTTGATCCGATAAGCGCCCCGCCCATGCCGCTCAAGATGCGCCGCGTCATCCTCTTCACCCGCAATATGAAGGCCATGGCTGACTTCTATGGCGGCTCGCTCGGTCTTCCGCTTGTCACCGACGAGGACGGCTTCAAGGAATTCGATGCCGGCGGCTGCCGTATCGCGCTCCATAACGGCGCATCGGAAATCGGCGCCCGCCCGCCGAAGCTTGTCTTCTATTCGGACAATGTGGCGGTGGCGCGCGAGGAGCTGATGGCGCGCGGGGTAAAGTTGGGCAAGCTCTTCGCGCAAGCCGCGCTCGTGCGTTGCGAGGGCAAGGACCCTGACGGCAATCCGATGCAGATCTCGAACCGCAAGTGAGGCGTCGGCAATGATCTCCCCTGACCATGTGCGCACCATGGCGCGCTACAACAAATGGATGAACGATAAGATCTACACCTGTGCCACGCAGCTCCCCGATGAAGAGCGCAAGCGCGACCGCGGCGCGTTCTTCAAATCCATCCACGCCACGCTGAATCACATTCTCTGGGGTGACCAGATATGGATGCATCGGCTGGCCGGAATGCCCAAGCCTTCGGCCGGCAGCATCGGCGACTCCGTGGCCCAGTTCGGCGACTTCGCTGACATGACCCGCCAGCGGCAGGCGTTCGATCAGCTGATCCTCGATTGGGCCGCCGCCCTCGAGCCTGCCTGGCTGGATCGGAATCTCTCTTATTTCTCCGGGGCGGCGAATCGTCAGATCACCAAGCCCAACTGGCTGTTCGTCACGCACTTGTTCAACCACCAGACCCACCATCGCGGCCAGGTGCACTGCCTGCTCACCCAATGCGGCCTGAAGCCCGGAGACACCGACCTGGCTTTCATGGACCTGTAGGGCGCGAAACACGGGTTCTGAAGGGGTGATCTTGGCAAGTCTGCTTCGCGTTCTGCCCGGTGATCGTCCGTATAGTGATATTTATCAGATATATCAATAGCATACGAGGATCACAGCCGGCCAGGAATGCCACCATCGGCCGCTGAATTGCAGAGCAAGAACTGGATAGCGACCTCGGCGCGCCTCCGGCATTCTCGCGGCCATCATGGAAACGAGAACAGCAACGCCTTT
>DATKFM010000015.1:0-14318 GCA_035544395.1 Verrucomicrobiia bacterium | reverse complement strand
GATTGCCGCCGTGCCGCTAGCGTTGGTGCTCGGCATGTTGGCCGCGCTCTATCGCAATAGCCTGTTCGATCGCACAATCAACGTTGTCACGCTGACCGCGGTGTCTTCGCCGGAATTCTTTCTTGCTTACGTCTTGATGGTCTTCTTCGTGTCTCATTGGCACATCTTTCCCTCGTTGGCGAAGGTCGATGCGACGACGCCGTTCTTCGAGCGCATCTACAGGTGCGCCTTGCCCTCGCTGACGTTGCTGCTTGTCATCGTTGCCCAAATGATGCGCATGACACGGGCGGCGATCATCAACCTGCTTTCCAGCCCCTATATCGAAATGGCCCGGCTCAAAGGCATTGCACCGCGGCAGATCATCTTCCACCACGCGCTGCCGAATGCTTGGGCGCCGATCGCCAATGTCATCGCCATCAACCTTGCCTATCTGATTGTCGGCACCATCGTCGTCGAGTTCGTTTTCGTCTATCCGGGCATCGGCAAGCTCATGGTCGATTCCGTAATCCGCAAGGACATACCGGTGGTGCAGGGCTGCGCTCTGATCTTCGCCGCAACATATATCCTGTTGAACCTGGCGGCCGATGTCGTGTCGATCGTCACCAATCCACGCCTGCTGCATCCCCGGTGATCGGCAGGCGGGGGAGGGCCACATCATGAACGACGCCACCACGGCATCCGCCGAACATCAGCCGATCATCGTGCGGCGCACGCTGTGGAGCACCGCCAAGCGGGAGCTGCGCCGCGCGCCGCCATCGGCCTGGTTCGGAATGATCGTTATCGCGCTCTATGTCTTCGCGGCGGTCTTTGCGCCCGTCCTCGCACCGTACTCGGAGACCGAACTGATCGGCATGCGTAACGAGCCTTGGGGCATGCATGCCCTATTGGGCACGGATCAACTCGGCCGCGACTTCCTCTCGCGCCTCCTCTATGCCGCGCGCAATACCCTGGGCATTGCCGTTTTGACGACGTGCCTCTCTTTCACGATCGGCGGCGTCCTCGGCTTGCTGTCGGCCGTGCTGGGCGGCTGGATCGATCAGCTTCTGGGCCGTTCCGTCGATGTGCTGATGGCGATCCCGCAACTCATCTTCGCCATGGTGCTGCTGTCGATCGTCGGCCCCTCGCTGCTCAATCTGGTATTGATCATCGCCGTACTGGATTCGACGCGCGTCTATCGCGTGACTCGAGCCGTCGCCATGAACATTGTCGTGCTCGATTTCGTCGAGGCGGCAAAGTTGCAAGGCGAGAGGATCGGCTGGATCATGCTGCGTGAAGTGCTGCCCAACATCCTGCCACCGCTGGTGGCGGAGTTCGGTCTGCGTTTCTGTTTCGTGTTTCTGACGATCAGCGCCCTGTCGTTCCTCGGCATCGGAATCCAGCCGCCGACCGCCGATTGGGGCTCGATGGTCAAGGAAAACGCGACCCTCATCATCGCCGGCAACATTACGCCGTTGATACCCGCCGCAGCCATCGCGCTGCTGACCGTCGCGGTCAATTTCGTCGTCGACTGGTTCCTGCACAAGACCAGCGGCCTGAAGGGATAAGCCCATGACGCAAGGATTTCCTTCCCCTGCCGGCCAGAAGGGCGACGTGCTGCTGCAGATGCGGGGTGTTCGCATCGAAGGCGAGAGCGACGAGATCTGGCATGAGATCGTCAAGGGCATCGACCTGACCTTGCATCGCGGCGAGGTGCTTGGCCTGATCGGGGAGTCCGGCGCCGGCAAATCCACCCTCGGCCTGGCGGCCATGGGCTATGCCCGGCCGGGCTGCCGCATCTCCGCCGGGTCGATCATGTTCGACGGCCAGGATCTGGCGAAGCTCGGCGAGTCGGAAAAGCGCCAGCTTTGGGGCAAACGCCTGGCCTATGTGGCGCAGTCTGCCGCCGCCTCCTTCAACCCGGCGCACCGGCTGATTGACCAGTATTCGGAAACGCCGGTCTGGCACGGCGTCATGAGCAGCGAAAAGGCGAAGAGCAACGCCGTCGATCTCTATCGCCGCCTGCGGCTGCCCAACCCCGAATCCATCGGCGATCGCTATCCCCACCAGGTGTCCGGCGGCCAGCTGCAGCGGGCCATGACCGCGATGTCCATGTCCTGCCGGCCCGACCTCATCATTTTCGATGAGCCGACCACCGCGCTGGACGTGACGACGCAGATCGAAGTGCTGGCCGCGATCAAGGATGTGGTGCGCCAGTTCAACACTGCCGCCATCTACATCACCCATGATCTCGCTGTCGTCGCGCAGATGGCCGATCGCATCATGGTGCTGCGTTACGGCGAGCTGGTCGAGGAAGCGCCGACTCGCAAGATGCTCTCCCACCCCGAGCAGGCCTACACGAAATCCCTGTGGGCCGTGCGGTCGCTGCAGAAGGCGGAGGAGGCGGGCCCCGATTTACTCCTCCGGGTAAATGCGGTCGATGCCAGCTATGGCGGCAAGGTCAAGGTGCTGGAAAACGTCACCGTCTTCGTGCCGCGCGGCCGCACCGTCGCTGTCGTCGGCGAGTCCGGGTCCGGCAAATCCACCCTGGCCCGCGTCATCACCGGCCTGCTGCCGCCGCAAACCGGCGATATCGTGTTCGATGGCCAGACCTTGCCGCCGTCGTTCAAATCCCGGCCCAAGGAATTGCTGCGCCGGATGCAGATGATATATCAGATGCCGGATACCGCGCTGAACCCCCGCCGCCGCGTGCATGACATCATCGGCCGCGCGCTGGAGCATCATCTGGGTCTCAAGGGTGCCGCGAAGGACAAGCGCACGATTGAATTGCTGGAGCTGGTCGAGCTCGACCAGCGCTTCCTCGACCGCCTGCCGTCGGAGGTTTCCGGCGGCCAGAAACAGCGCATCTGCATCGCCCGCGCGCTGGCGGCCAATCCGGAACTGATCATCTGCGACGAGGTCACCTCCGCCCTGGACCAGATCGTCGCCGAAGGAATTCTGAAGTTGCTGCTGCGCCTGCAGAAAGAACTCCGGGTCTCATACCTCTACATCACTCACGATCTGGCGACGGTGAAAGCCATCGCCGACGAGATCGTCATCATGCATCGCGGCCGCGTCGTGCGCAGCGGCCCCAAGACCCAGGTTCTGACGCCACCCTTCGACGACTATACCGATCTGCTGCTGTCCTCAGTGCCGGAAATGGACCCAGACTGGCTCGACGGTGTGCTGAACCGGCGGACGAAGGGCGCACCTGCTACGCCGGTGGCGGCAAACGCCTGAAACAGGAAATTGCCCCCTCTCCGCCGCGAAGGGGGAAGAGGGGGCGGCACTCGGCGTTTGCGCCCATGATTTCGATCATGGTGGCCAGTAATTCTTCCGGCATCCTGCCGCGCATGACTGACACCGCTGCGTCAGCGCCGCCTTTCCTATGACCGAACAGCGCGAAACCTGGTCCGGGCGCGGCGGTTTCATCCTTGCGACCATCGGCTCCGCCGTCGGCCTTGGCAGCATCTGGAAGTTTCCCTATGAGGTCGGCGCCAATGGCGGCACCGCCTTCGTCTTCTTCTACATCGCCGGCCTGATCCTCATCGTCGTGCCCCTGATGCTCGCGGAATTCGCCATCGGCCGCCGCGGCCGAAGCGACGCCTCGGCGAGCATCGAAGCGGTTGCCGCCGAACACAACAGGGGGAGGTTGTGGGCGCTGGCGGGCCTCCTCGGCGTGATCACCGGATTCCTGATTCTCAGCTTCTATTCCGTGATCGGCGGCTGGACCATCGCCTATGCCGTCGACACCGCGTTGAACGGCCTTGGCGCGCCCGATGCCGTGGCGGCGCAAGAGCGCTATGACGCGCTGCTGGCCTCGCCGGCGCGGCTGATCTTCTATCACGGTCTGTTCATGCTGGCGTCCTGTGCTGTTGTCATGCGCGGCGTCGGCGGCGGCATCGAGATGGCCTCGAAAATACTGATGCCGGTGCTGGTTCTGCTCATGGGACTTCTCGCTGTTTACGCGATGATCGAAGGCGATCTCGCGGCAACGGTGCGGTTTCTCTTTCAGTTGGATTTTGCGCACTTCACCACCCGCGCAGCGATCGAAGCACTCGGACTCGGTTTCTTTTCCATCGGCGTCGGTCTGTCGCTAATGATCACCTATGCCGCCTATGCGCCGCCGGGAGTCAGCCTCAAGGAAGTGGCGATCGCATCCGCCGTGGCCGACACGGCGATTTCTTTTCTTGCGGGTTTTGCGGTGTTTCCCATCGTCTTCTCCCACGAGCTCGATCCCGCCAGTGGTGCCGGACTGGTGTTCGTCACCCTGCCCATCGCCTTTGCCGACATGCCCTTCGGGACCGTCGCGGCGGTTGCCTTCTTCGTCCTGCTGTTCGTTGCCGCTCTGGCATCGGCGATTTCGATGCTGGAACTCGCGGTCGCGACATTGCGCCAGCGTCTCGGCTGGTCGCGGATCGCCGCAAGCATTGTTGCGGCCGTCGCCTGTTTCACCGCAGGCCTGGCAACGGTCTTCTCGTTCAATGTCTGGTCAGGCTGGCACCCGCTCGGCGCTTTTCCTACCTTCGCCCAGGCGACGGTCTTTGATTTGCTTGACGAGTTGACCTCCAACCTCCTGTTGCCGTTGGGTGGCTTCGCTCTGGCGATCTTCGCCGGCTGGGCGCTGCCGCCGCGCATCCTCGACCAGGAACTCTCGCTATCGCGTACCGGCGCACTCTGGCTGCATCGCCTGCTCCGCTATGTCGTGCCGGCGGGAATTGCCGCGGCAGCCCTCACGCCATTCTTCTTTTCTTAACCGGTGGAAATGGTGACGGGCGCGATCGCTTCGCATTGATCGCGCCCGCGTGGTGTTGATAGTGAGGCTTCGCCAATTCTTGAAACGCGGCTAGCCCGCCGGCTGGTCGCAGATGTAGGTAGCGCGATTTCCCGCGAGACTCGGGAACAGGATGCTGAGCCCGGCCTTGCACTTGAATACCTCGCTTTTGCAGGTATAGCCGTCCTGATTGCCAGTAGCCGTAAAACCTTTGGCGCAAACCAGGGGCGCGCCGGCGAGCGGCAGGTTGTCGGCGCGGGCCGTCAGGTCGCCGGCCATCCAGCCGGAGGCAGCGATCGCGACTATACCGAACGCGGCGATAAGCTTCTGAGAATGATTCATCATGGGACTTCTCCATCTGGCTGGTTGCCGTTTTCGATGGCGAAGTTGTTCCGCCATCACCCATGGGTCGGCGATGGCGGCCGCGTGGTTCATTCAAAATTAGTTAGTTATTATAGTATCTTACAGGCAGACGGCAGTGGCATCCTGGTAGCTGGCCGCGATTTGCCTGTGCCTAATCCGTGCGCCGGCCGGGATAAAGCTCGCCATGTTGAGCGATGAAGCTGTTCGATAGGGTGTCCGACCTGCCGAGCTCGCTGAGCAGGATCATGCTCGGCTTCCCCGTCGGCGCCTGGCCCGCATCGGTTTGATACTCTTTGATGGCGGCCTCGGTCTGCGCATCGAGAACGCCATCGACGGTGCCGGGCGCATAGCCCTGCTTGATCAACCGGCTTTCGATTTCGCGAAGATCCAGGTCCGTCACCGGGCGGGTATCCGCGATCTCCAGGCTGTCCAGCAGGATCGGATTGAGCTGGCCGTTTCGCGGCAGCCCGTTGTCCTCCTCGTAGTCCAGAATCGCGCGAAAGGTGTACTGATCCGTGGTTCCATCGATTGGGCCGGTCCGGTAACCGCGCTGCGTCAATTCCGTTTCAACGCTCCACAGCAGCTTCGACGCGGATTCCGCATCGCTGCGGAGCATATGCTGGTCGACATGATTGACCGTGGCCATCGTCAGGTTCTCGCTGACAGGAAGGTCCGCAAACCGCGCATATTTGGTGAGCGCATTCCGCAATTGATCGTCGATCTTGCCGTCGATTTCGCCGACGGCCCAGCCCAGGCTGTCGAGCTTCTTTTCGACTCTCAGCACGGTTTCCGGGTCCTCGATGGGTTGGCCGAGACCGGCAGAGGACTCGAGGTGCAGCAATAGCTCGCTGTCGATCTCTCCAGTGACCGGCAACCCGGCGTCTTTTTGGAATGCGCGGATGGCGCGGCGCGTCTTTGGTCCCATGAGGCCGTCGTTCGGGCCTGCCTCGTAACCGAGCACATTCAGCTTTTGCTGGACGTCCGCAACGAAAGACGTCTCCGCAGCCATGGAAGGTTCTGGGGGCATCGTCGTGTCCTGCGCGACCGTTGCCGTCGATGACAACAGCGCCAACCCAAGCGCACAAACACCGGCGCGGACATGCTGCTTTGCCATCTTTGCTGCTCCACTTTGCTTCCTGCCGCTGAGAATACTGCAGCTCGGGCAGCGGCGAAACAGCTAA
Source organism: Verrucomicrobiia bacterium (assembly GCA_035544395.1). GTDB lineage: Bacteria > Pseudomonadota > Alphaproteobacteria > Dongiales > Dongiaceae > DATKFM01. The sequence continues at coordinate 8,024 of DATKFM010000015.1, read as the reverse complement.
CCGGCAGGCCGCGGTCCCCGGAACCTAGTTGGATGCTGCGGCGCCGTTGCAGGACTTCGGCGCGGTCAGCAGGCCATCGCCATAGACCGGGTCATGGCCTTTCGCGCCGAGATCCTGCGCGCCGGCCCGCAGCTTGGCCAGCAACTGCTTGGCCGTGGCGTTCGGCATGGCGCTCTGCTCGATCGCGATGGCGGCAGTTACGAACGGCACCGCGAAGGATGTGCCCGAGCGGTAGCTGCCGCCACCGCCCGCTTTCGCCGCCCAGACATCTACGCCCGGCGCCGCCAAGTCGACATAGTCGCCGCGATTGGCCTTCTTGTAGATGCGCCCGTCCGCGTCGATGGCCGTGACCGCGATCACATCCGGATGCGCGGCCGGGTAGGCGGGCGGCGCATCCTTGCCGCCATTGCCGGCGGCCGCGACCAGGATCATGCCCTTGGCCCCGGCGCTGCTCATGGCGAAGTCCAGCACCGGATTCGATGCCGTCTCCAGGCTCATACTCACCAGGCGTATGCCGCCGCCGCCGAGCCAATCGACGGCCGCCACGACCCGTTCCACAGTCGCTACGGCGGGCCGGTCTTCGGTGCCATGGAATACGTTGGCGTGCTGCACCGTCGCGCCGGGCAACAGGCCGCCGAATGTCTTGTCGTTTTCCCTGCCGATCAGCAGTGCTGCAACGGCCGTGCCATGTTCGGGCGCGCTGAGCTTCATTCCCGCCGGCAGGAACGAACGCGACGCAAGCTTCTGGCCGGCGAGCGCCGGATGCTGCATGTCGATGGTCGTATCGATCAGGCCGATGACCTGCGCGGCATGACATTTCGGCGGTGCGGCCGGCCAGCCGATCAAGGTCTTCGCGTAGAGCTGCGCCGGCGGTTCCGCCGCCGCCGGCGTCAGCAGTGCGTTCGGTGCTACGACATGCTCCGGGAAATCCTGCCGCAGCTCGGTGACCGCGCCGCCGAGGCTCTGGCCCGGTGGCAGGCGGAAGGCTGTCATCGCGCCGCCAAGGAAGTTCAGCGGTTGCCGCCGCAGCACGCGATAGCCCCTCGGCGCCAGCGCCTGCGCCAGGGCCGTGGCCTCGGCGATGGAGCGGCTGATCACCAGAAGTTCATCGGCGACGGCGCTTGCCGCATCGGGAATTGGAACCGGAATCGTGGGCGTCTCCGGCGTCACGAACGCGGGAGTCACCACCGTCGGCGGCGTGGTGGGCGTCGCCACGGTGCCGGTGGCTGGATCCGGAAATGTCGGCCCGCCGGGGACGGAACCGCCACCGGCCGGACCGCCGGGTACGCCACTGCCACCGCCGGGTGGCGGCGGGGGAGGCGGCGTCGCCGTGAAGTCCGTGCTGCCCGTGGGAGACTTCGGAACCGTCGTCGCGCTTTGTGCGTCGGCGCCGCTCATCGGCAGTGCCAGCAGGAGAAGCCCGGCAAAAATGAGTAGGCGCGGTGTCATGGCTGTTCTTGTTCGGCCTGCAAAACGATATCGCTGTGGGCGCGCAGAGCCGCAAGAGCCTGGGCCGCAAGCTCCGGATGATCCTCCGCGCCCTCGATCGTCAGGTGATAGACGCCGAGCGCGCCCGGTCCGTCCACGATCGTGCCATGGATTTCCTGAAGCAGTTCGCGAATTGCCGTTTCGCTGGCATCGGGCGCGAAGCGCACCTGCAACGTCGCGCCGTCGCCTCCGGCCGGCGTCACCGGTCCTTGCGACCATTGATAGCCGATAATGCCGGCTTGCAGCAGAATGATCACAGCCGCGGCAATTGCGGCGATGTTGCGCCAGCCTGTGCTCCGAATTGCCGGCCCGCGGTCCCGCGCGATCTGCTGCTGCAGCCGACGCCAGCCAAGCGCCCCCGGGCTGTTGGCGGCCTCCATGGTTTTCATCTGGGCCCGCAACCCGCGCATGAATTCCAGATCCTGCGCCGCCATCGACGACTCCTTTGCCAAGGTTTCCGCTGCGCGGGCCTCCTCGCCCTGCAGGGTTTCATTGGCGAGCCATGGCAGCAATTGCTCGGTGTCCTTGTCGCGTTCCCCGGCCATCCTACGCTACTCCCTTCGCCCCATCAGCTTCGCCAGGCAATGCTGCATCGCGCGTTTGGCATGGTACATGCGCGTCTTCACCGTCCCTTCCGGGCAGCCGGCGATTTCGGCGATCTGCCCATAGGTCAGGTCTTCGAAGAATGTCAGGTGCAGGACTTCGCGGTGGGCCGCCGACATCTTGTCCAGGCAATGTTGGACAAATTCGGCATTCTGCGTGGCGGCGATAGCCTCGGTCGGATCCACCGCGTCTTCGTCGGCGATATCCTCGCTTGGTTCTTCGCCGGCCCTGGCCGCATTCCGCTGGCGCGATCTCAGCCGGTCGAGGGTCTTGTGCCGTGCGATCCCGAAGATCCAGGACTTGACCGCCGAGCGACCCTGAAAGCGCCCAGCCCCTCGCCAGACCTCCAGCATCACTTCATTCAGTATGTCGGCGGCCTCGAACGGATCGTTCATTCGCGAGAGGATGAAACGATATACCGGGTTCTCGAAGTTCTTATAGAGCTCGGCCATGGCGGCCTCCTCACCCGCCGCGATCCGTCGCAGCAGGGCTTCGCCGTCGATGCCCTCGACGGGACGTGGCTTCAGTGCGGCGCCCTCGGGCGGGGTCAAGGCCAGTAGACCTCCTGGCGGCGGCTCTCGGCAATCGGCATGCCGGCGCTGTCCAGCGCCTGTATCTGTAGCAGATATCGCTGCCCGGGCGTGAGCCGGCTGGCGACCAGAGCGGGCAGGGCGGCTTCCGTCGCCGTGGCCGGCATATAGAAGCCGGCGACCACATCGCCTGCCGGGGCAGGCCTCACGGCGGCGCCGTATTGCAGATCCTCTTGCGGCGGCGCCAGCGGTTGCCGGGCGGGATCGAGCAACAGGATGCGGTAGACGGCGGCGGCCGGCAACGGCGACCATTTGATCTTGTCGCCCAGTGACAAGGCACCCTCGGCCGCGGGCGCCGACACCAGGATCGATTGCGGTGCCGCCTCGGCCAGCGGTGCGCCCGGCGGCAGGATGGCATAGGTCAGCCGCGGCGTATCGAAGCCGAGGCCAGGCTCCTCGACGACAAGCGCCACCAGATATTGACCCTGGATCGAGGTGGGCAGGGGCGGGCTGATCAGCTCGACATCGCCGCTGCCGGTGAGCTGCCGGCGCTCCAGCCGCAATGGCCGGAAGATCTCGTTGCCCGGCGTGCTGGTGGGCGTGGCGATTTGCCAGGAGGCCTGCAACAGGCCGGTGCCGGTGAAACGCACCCGCGCCACCGCGCGGAGCCGGGAGTCGACCGTGCGAACCGTGGCACGGGAATCATCGTCGAGGAATTTCAGGTCCAACCGCGAGATCCCGAAGCTCGCGCCGCCGCCGGTGGTGATATTGAGGCCGGCAACGCCAAAATTGGTGAAGTCCGTATCGTCGAATATGCGGGTGTAGGTTCCCGTGAGGACACCGCCGGCCCGGATGGCTCGCACGATCAGCGAACGCGGCACCACCACGGTCTCGACAAACACGAAGTTCTGTTGCGTGGTGAAGGAGCGGGACAGGCGGCGATTGATCGTGATGGTCGTACCGCCGAGTTGAAGCGAACCCGAGTTCGAGAACAGCACATTGCCGGCGCCGCCGGCGCGGAAGACCCGCCAGGTGATCGTGATGCTCGTTGCCTCGTTCGCCGCGAGCTCAAAGCTGCCGGGACTTGCGGTCACCGTGATAACCCCGGCCACCGCCGTCGGCGCAGGCAGGAGCCAGCACGCGAACAGGGCGAGGAATGCGGCTCGTAGGAGGCTTCGCATAGCCTGGTCTCCGTCTAATAGGCCAGCGGCAGGGTCAGCTTCAATTTGCCGAATACCTGCACGATATCGTCGGCGACGAAGAAATCCGCATCGTCCGTGTGCTGATAGCTGCCGGTTATAGCCAGCGCCACGCCGGGCCGGTTGACCTCGGCCGGTATCGCGTTCCACAGCACCTCGCCGCCGACGAAATAGCTATCCGGTGAGTGTCCCACACTGTCCGTAAGGTTCAAAGAACCGTTCAGGCTGCTGGTAAGGACTTCCGGGATCAGGTCGGCCGCGATATCCAGGCCCAAATTCACGCTGTCCAGATCGTCCGTCGTGGCGTTGTCGCGGAATATGCTTAACTGCGCGTAAGGACCGATCGTCAGGCTTTCGTCGGGCTGGAACTGCAGGCCGAGATCGGTGAGATAGTTCATCGTATCGCCGGTCGCGCCCGAGCGGTCCTCGAACGAATTCACGGATTGCGACAGGCTCCAGCTCCAGAAATCGTAGAACGAAGACGCGCTGACGGTGGCCGAACGCACCTGGTAGTCACCGCCGATCCCCACGAAGGCGGCTGGTATGTCGATCTGCTTGCCGTCGTTGAAGTTCAGCGCGAGGCCGAAGGTGGGCTGGCCAAGCCAGCCATAGCTGCCGTCTGCATCCGGCTGCATGACCGGCGAATAACTGCCGTCGAAGGTGGCGAAGTAGGTCCGGTCGGTGGGCAGGGCATTGAGCTCTTCCACGTTGCTGGTCTCATACCCGACCTGCGCCTGCATGGAAACTTCGTCCCAGATGACATTGGTGAATGCGGACGTGGTCTCGCGGTCCGTTGGGACGAACGGATTGGCGACCGAGGCGAAAAAAGTGCCGACCCGCTTATGTTCCAACCCCACATCCCAGCTCAGATACTCGCCATCGTTTTCGCCGCCGGGTATCAGCGCGTAGGAGGCTAGGAGGTCGTAGGCGAGATCGTTATCGGCGGGCAGATCGCCGCTGTCGTCGAAATCGAAATGCGTCAGTGCCACCTCGCCGCGCAGCCGCAGCCGCTGGTCCATCCACAGCGTGTCCACGGCCAGGGAGCCGCCGGCGCCCGAACTGTCCTCGCCGACGAGGCCCGAAGCATTGCCGACCGCGCGTGTTTCGCCTTCATAGAACGTGCCGGTGATCTCCACATTCTCCGACAGGGATTCGATCGGACGTGCCTTCACCATCACGCCCTGCACCCGGTTCTCGCTGTCGTCGACGCCGGTGAAATTGTCGACGCCGAGGGCCGGCTCGCTGCGCAACGCGAAGGCGGTGACCGACAAGTTCTCATCCGGCTGCGCCAGTGTGAGCGTGAGGCCGCGGCGGTAGAAGTCGGACATGATCAGGTTGTCGGCGCCGATATCCTGATGGCCGAGCCGCAGATTCATATCCGTGGCTTCCGCCTGATAACTGCCGCTGAACAGATACTCGCCGATATCCAGCCGCTTGCCGTCGATGGTCTGGTCCTGCTGGCTGTTGAGGAAGTAGTTGGCATCGGCATCGACGCTCCAATTCTCGTCGGCGATGCGGGCCGTGGCGTCGCCCGCGCCCTGGGCGGTGAAATTGTCCGGCGGATCGATCAGGTCGTTGCCGGCAAAACGATAAAGCAGATCGACGCTGGTATTGGCCGAGGCGCTTACTTCCTGCAGGGCCTCGCCGTCGCGCACTTCAATACTCCAGACGCCGCGCTCGATGATGCTCCCGTCGGCGCCATACTCCACCAGGCGGAGTTGATGCAGGCCCATGGGCAACGGTTCCGGCGGATCCAACAGCAGCCGCCCGCCCTCGACCTGCAGCAGCGCCGTGACATCGAATTCGTCCAGTTCGACGGCCAGCTCGACGGCGGCACCCGCGGCGACCTCATCTGGTATGACAATGACGATCGCTTCATCGGCGGCGTAGAAACCGCCGCTGGCCGACGGCTGCAGTTCCGGGACCCACTCCTGTGCGGCGGCCGGGCTGCCATAGAGCCAAAGCAAGCCGACAATCGGCAGCCATTTGTGGCTCCGAAGTCCTGATTCCAGCCAAGCCAGTCCCGCCATCGCCCGCCCCCGTTAGCCGCGGCGCCCCTTCGGCGCACCCTGCCTCCCGGCCGGATGCTCAGCGTGGCGCCGGATCATGTCGACCCTGCAAGGCAGGACAGCCGACCTAGAGACCAGGCACCGGCTGCCACCTTACACGCTTATGGTCGGCGGTCGAGTGACCGCCGCCCGTGATGGCGGTCACAGGTTCGGTGAATCGCCCGAAACTTGTCCCGAGCCGGCGCGCAGGGCGGACCCCGTCCTCGGATTGCGTTGACGTGGAACCGCCGATACAAATCAGCGCCATATTTAGGACCGGCCGCCGGCGCTTCACCCCTCAACTGTGTCCCGGCCCGATCGGGAAAAAGGCAGTAGTTTCAATGAAAACGGTCGAAAAATTCCCGCGCCAAGTGAAGGAGATCGAAAACGCCTGGATCACCTTGAAAGACGGCTGTCACCTGGCCGCACGTATCTGGCTGCCGACCGATGCGGACAAGGACCCGGTTCCTGCGGTGCTGGAATATTTGCCGTACCGGAAGCGCGACGGCACGTCGGTCCGCGATCAGCTCACCCATCCCTACATGGCGGGCCATGGCTATGCCTGCGTGCGCGTGGATATGCGCGGCAACGGCGAATCCGACGGGTTGATGTGGGACGAGTACCTCAAGCAGGAGCAGGACGATGCGCTGGAAGTCATCGACTGGCTGGTCAAGCAGCCCTGGTGCAGCGGCACCGTCGGCATGATCGGCATCTCCTGGGGCGGCTTCAACGGCCTTCAGGTGGCCATGCGCCGCCCGCCGGCGCTGAAGGCGGTGATCTCCATCGATTCCACGGTCGACCGCTATGCCGACGATATTCACTACAAGGGCGGCTGCCTGCTGAACGAGAATCTCGGCTGGTCTACCACCATGCTGTCATACAGTTCGCGCCCGCCCGATCCCGCGCTGGTGGGTCAGCGCTGGCGCGACATGTGGCTTGTGCGCCTGAAGAACGAGCCGCTGCTGCTTGAGAACTGGCTGCGCCATCAGCATCGCGACGCCTTCTGGAAGCATGGCTCGGTCTGCGAGGATTGGTCGGCGATCCAGGCGGCGGTGCTGGCGGTCGGCGGCTGGGCCGATGCTTACACCAACGCCGTGCCCCAGCTTGTCGCCAAACTGAAGGCGCCGGTGAAGGGGCTCGTGGGGCCGTGGCTCCACAAATACCCGCATTTCGCCGTGCCTGGCCCGGCCATCGGCTTCCTGCAGGAGGCCGTGCGCTGGTGGGATCGCTGGCTCAAGGACAAGAAGAACGGCGTCGAGAAGGACCCGCTCTACACCGCCTACATGCAGGACAGCGCGCCGCCCAAGGCCTATTACAAGGAGCGCGCCGGCCGCTGGATCGCCGAGGACAAATGGCCTGCGAAGAGCATCAAGCCGCTCAAGCTCAAGCTGAACCGCGGCGCGCTGGACAAGCGGGCGCAGCCGGCGGCCAGGCTCACCCTCGGCTCGCCGCAGAACACCGGTATTGCCGCCGGCGAATACTGCCCGATCTGGCTCGGCGCCGAGCAGCCTGTCGATCAGCGCATCGATGACGGCGGTTCGCTACTGTTCGACACGCCGCCGCTCACTTCCGATATCGAGATCTTCGGCGCGGCCGTGGTCGAGCTGGAGCTCGAGGTCGACAAGCCCCAGGCCAACATCGCCGTGCGGCTCTGCGACGTCTTCCCCGGCGGCGAGTCCGCCCGCGTCACTTATGGCGTACTCAATCTCTGTCACCGCGAGAGCCACGAGAAGCCGTCGCCGCTGAAACCCGGCAAGCGCTACCGTGTTCGGGTGCAGCTCGACGATGTGGCCTATAGCTTCCCCAAGGGCCACCGCATACGGCTTGCGATCTCCAACAGCTACTGGCCGCTGATCTGGCCGTCGCCGGAACCGGTACTGATGACGCTGATCTCTGGCGCCAAGTCAGAGCTGACCCTGCCGGTGCGCGGCAAACGCAAGGAGAAGCTGCGCCCGTTCTCGTCGCCCGAGTCCGCGCCGCCGCTGAAGCAGCGCTCCATCCGCGAGGCCAGCAGTTACCGCACCTCCGAGATGGACATCGCCAGCGGCGAGTCGATCCTCCGCATCGTCGACGATTTCGGCGAGGCGGAGAATCCCACTCACGGCCTGATCACCGGCTCGATCGGCCGCGAAACCTACCGCATCAAGCCCGACGAT
>DATKFM010000014.1:0-12865 GCA_035544395.1 Verrucomicrobiia bacterium | reverse complement strand
CCCGGGCTCGCGGAAGTAGCAGAGCTAAGATGCCCGTAAGATATCCCCATCTTTTCTCGCCGGTCGCCGTCGGCAATGTCACGGTCAAGAACCGCATCCTGTCGACCGGGCATGACACCAGCCTGCCGCGGGATCATCACGTCAATGCGCCGCTGATCGCCTATCATGAGGCGCGGGCGAAGGGCGGCTGCGGGCTGATCGTGGCGCAGGTGGCGAGCGTGCATGAGACCGGCCTCTACAGCTCCCATGTGCTGAAGGCGACGACGGACGAATGCATCCCCGGCTATCGCAAGCTGGCGGAGATGTGCAATTCCCATGATTGCCGCCTGTTCGGGCAGCTCTTCCATCCCGGCCGCGAGATCATGGAAGGGCAGGACGGCTCCATCGTCGTCGCCTACGCGCCGTCGGCGGTGCCGAACGAACGCTTCCACGTCATGCCGCGGCCGCTCCACAAGAAGCTGATTGACGAGATCGTCGCCGGCTATGGCGCGGCGGCGCGGCGGATGCGCAGCGCCGGCATGGATGGCTGCGAGATCGTCGCCAGCCACGGCTACCTGCCGTCGCAGTTCCTCAATCCCCGACTCAACCGGCGCGAGGACGAGTATGGCGGGCCCTTCGAAAACCGGCTGCGCTTCCTGCGCGAGGTGATCGAGTCGATCCGCCGCGAAGTCGGCAGGGACTTTGTCTGCGGCCTGCGCATCTCCGGCGAGGACATGGATCATGACGGGCAGAAATCCAACGAGGCGCTGGAGGCCATCGTCGCGCTCGAAGCCGAAGGGCAGCTCGACTACTACAACGTGATCGCGGGATCGTCGGCCTCCATCGCCGGCGCCGTGCATATCGTGCCGCCGATGATCGTCAACACCGGCTATGTCGCGCCCTTCGCCGCCACGGTGAAGGCGAAAGTGAAGCGGCCGGTGTTCGTCGCCGGCCGCATCAACCAGCCGCAGATCGCCGAGCAGATCCTGGCCTCCGGCCAGGCCGACATGTGCGGCATGACCCGGGCGCAGATCTGCGATCCGGAGATGTCCAACAAGGCGCGGGAGGATCGTCCCGACGATATCCGCGCCTGCATCGGCTGCAACCAGGCCTGCATCGGCCATTTCCATTTGGGTTATTCGATTTCCTGCATCCAACATCCAGAGACCGGCCGAGAGCTTGCCTATGGCGCGGTGAAGCCGGCGGCGCGGAAAAAGAAGATCCTGATCGCCGGCGGCGGTCCCGCGGGGATGAAAGCGGCGGCCGTGGCGGCGGAGCGCGGCCATGACGTCACGCTCTATGAAGCGAGCGAGCGGCTCGGCGGCCAGGCGCTGCTGGCGCAGCTATTGCCTGGGCGCGCCGAGTTCGGCGGCATCGTCACCAATCTCACGCGCGAAGTGGAACTGGCGGGCGCCAGGGTGGTAAAGCGCACCAAAGTCGACCGCGCGCTGGTGGAGCGGGAGAAGCCGGACGCCATTATCATCGCCACCGGCGCCAAACCGCATATGCCCGACATGGAAACCGGCGACGACACACACATCGTCAATGCCTGGCAGGTGCTGCGCGACGAAGCCAACATCGGCGCTTCCGTCGTTGTCGCCGATTGGCGCGCCGACTGGATTGGTCTGGGCCTGGCGGAAAAGCTGGCCCGCGCCGGCTGCCGCGTGCGGCTCTGCGTCGACGGGCTACATGCGGGACAGCGGCTGCCCTGGTATGTGCGCGACAGTTGGAACGGCATCCTGCACAAGCTCGGCGTCGAGATCATCCCCTATGCGCGGCTGTTCGGCGCCGACGGAAATACGGTGTATTTCCAGCATGCTTCCAGCGGGGAACCTATCGTGCTCGAAGACGTTAATACCCTCGTCACGTCCTATGGGCAGGATCGCGTCGCCGAGCTGGAAACAGAGTTGGATGGGCTTGAAATCGATATCCATCTTATCGGCGATTGCGCCACGCCGCGCACGGCGGAAGAAGCCGTGCTGGAAGGCCTGAAGGTCGCGACGGCGCTCTAGCCTCGGCCCCAATTTCGCCTTGTTGCGGCCACAGAAAGCGGCCGGCGCCCAGCTATCCTCTTTTCCGAACAAAGAAGGAGATTGCGATGCGAGCGGGAATTTATCTTGCCGGTGCCGGACTGCTGGCCCTTGTGTCGAGCGCGGCGCTGGCGGCAGATCAGGAAAAATCCTTCAACGGGATCAACTATGCTTGCGCAGGCGTCGGCGATGAGAGCCAGAACGATCCGCGCTGGATGAACTATCCGGCGAAGCTGGTGTTCGCCGGCGGCAATGGCGACTACCTCTCCGACATCGCCGTCAGCATCGAGAACGCCAAGGGCGAGCCGGTGTTCGAGACGGTGTGCGACGGGCCGTTCCTGCTGGTGAATCTCCCGCCGGACAAGTACCGGATCGCGGCGGTCGCCGAGAGCGCCTACCGCAATGAGTTCATCCTGAATGTGGGCGGCGGACATCAGACCGAGCATATCGTCCGCTTTCCGGAAGTCATGAACTAGATGCGCTGAACGCGATCGACGGATCGCGTCCAACTTCGGATAGGTTGGGTGAAAATGGACGCCTCGGATCAAATCCCTCGATCCGAGGCGTTCGCTTTTCAGGATGTCAGAATGTATGGCGCTTTCAATCGACACCCCCTCACCCTTCCCTCTCCCCCACTGCGTGGGGGAGAGGGAAGGGTGAGGGGCAAGCCGATACGCGTTTACATCCCATGCTTCGCCCGCCAGTCGACGGGATAGAGGCCGTAGAACACTGTCGCCTTGTCGCCCTCATACTTCAGTGGCGTGCCTTCGGGCAGCCAGATGACGTCGCCGGGCTCGGCTTCCAGCTTGGTGCGGTAGCCTTTGCCCAGCCGCAGGCGGAATTTGCCCTCGAGCACGACGATGACTTCGTCGTAGAGCACCGTCCATTCGATGGAGCAGCCGTCAAACTTGGCGATGCCCGCACCCATGGTCTTGCTGATGTCGGGCGTGATCAGGCGGGCGATGGAGGCCTTGCCCGGCGGGCCGCCATATTTGTCGAACTTGATCTTGCCGCGCTTGAAATGGATGTGCTTGGCCATGGGAACCCCTCTGTTGAACGATGAGGGAAAGCCTATCGGCTAGACCTGATTCTCGCCAGGGAGAGCCGCCCTCTTTGATGCGCGCAATCGGCGGAGCTGGGATTGCAGCACGCCCGCGATGACCAGGGCGCCGCCGATGATCTGGAACAGCCGCGGCGGTGTGCCGAGCAGCGCGGTGATGGCGATGGCGACCACCGGCATCATATTCAGATAAATCAGCGCCACCACGATGCCGGAACGGTTGACGCCATGATTCCAGGCAACCAGGCCGATCGCCACCAGCACCACCACGATCCAGGCCAGGATCGCCGCGTCCTGCCAGGATGACGGCAGCGCCGGTGGCAGATGGGCGGCGCCCAGCAGGCCGGCCACGACATAGACCGCGATCGTGAACACGGAGCCGGTCGATGTCGTCATGGCGGCGATGCGGAGCTGCGACCAGCCCTGCAGCCAGCGCTGCGCCGCCAGCGAATACCAGGACCAGCAGACCGAGCCGAGGATCATCAGGAACTCGCCGCCGCGGATGTCGAAGCCGCCGGCGGCCGCCGCCGGGTTGTAAGTGGCAAGGCTGCAGCCGAGGATGGCCAGGACAATCGCCGGGATCATCGCGGGATCCAGCGGAATGCGGAAGAACAGCCAGGCGACCAGCGCTCCGACAGCCGGACCGGTGGAGACGATGATCGCCGCCGTCACCGGATTGGCATGGGCGACGCCGAGGGTGAACAGCGGCGCGAAGCTGCCGATGCCGATCGCGCCGAGGAGCCAGAGCCGCCAGGCCGGCACGTGCACCGGCGTGCGCCGGTGGCTGTCGAACAGCAGCAGGAACAGCAGCAAGATCGGCGCCGCGAAGGCATAGCGCGCCGACGCCAGGAAGAACGGATCCCAATTGTGCAGCAGCAGATTGAGCCCGGGGATCATCGTGCCCCAGGTGATGGCGACAAACAGCAGGCTGAAATTGCCGCCTCCGGATTTGGCGGGCGCCATGATCAGTCCTTGGCGGCTGCGCCGGCCTTCCGGCGGCCCGGCAAGTGGCGAAGCTGCGACTGCAGGACGCCGATCAGCACGAGCAGGCCGCCCAGCAATTGCATCAGGCTCGGCGGCGTGCCCAGCAGGCTGATGATCAGAATGGCGAAGACCGGCACGAAATTCAGATAGAAGGCGCTGATCACGATGCCCAGCCGCAGAACGCCGTAGTTCCAGAGGATCAGCCCCAGGATCACGGCGGTGGCGGTCATCCACAGCAGCAGGCTGACATCGAGCGCGTCGCGGGGCGCCGGCACCGGCCAAGGCGCTGCGCCCAGCAGGACGGCGCCGCCATAGACCACCGCGGATACCAGCGCCGCGGGCACCATGGTGATGACGCTGATCTTCAGTTGGGACCAATGTCCCAGCCAGCGCTGGGCGGCCAGCGAATACCAGTTCCAGCACAGCGCCCCCAGGAGGATCAGGAATTCGCCGCCGCGGATATCGAAGCCGCTGCCGGCCTGCTCCGGCCGGTAGGTCGCCAGGATGCCGCCGGCGAGCGCCAGGACGATCGAGGGCCACAGGCTGCGCTCGATGGGCAGGCGAAAGCCGATCCAGCCGACAAGGCCCGCGATCACCGGTCCCATCGAGCCGATGATGGCGGCGGTGTTCGGGTCGGCATGGGCGATGCCCAGGGTATAGAGCGGCACGAACAGACCCAGCGCGGTGCCGAGGATCCACACCCGGCCGCTGGCCAGTCCGCTGAGATCGTAATGCCGGGACTCCAGCAGCCGCAGCATCAGCAGCAGGACCGGCACCGCCAGCACATAGCGCGCCGCCGCCAGGAAATAGGGATCCCAGTGCGCGAGAAGGATGGTCAGAACGGGAATCTGCGAGCCCCAAGCAAAGGCCACGGCAAGCAGGCCCAGATTGGCGAGCCACATGGCGCGAGACTAGCCGGTCGCCGGGCGCTTGACGATGGCGCGGAAAGGATGCCGGGTATGCGCGGAAAGCGGTGTCATCAAAGGCGCCCAGGGGAGCAGCGATGAAGCATCAGACCATCCAGTTCGAGAACCGCGGCGGCATCGGCATCATGACCTTGAACCGTCCCGAACGGCTCAATGCCATCAACCGGCAGATGATCGATGAGACGAAAGAGTTGATGTCGGCGCTGGAAAAGGACGACGGCATCCGTGTGCTGGTGCTGCAAGGCGCCGGGCGCGGCTTCTGCTCCGGCTTCGACCTGAAGGACGGCGCGGCTGCCGAGCGGACGGGCATCGCCGAATGGCGGCCGGTGATCGAACGGGATTTCGACTTCATCATGCAGTTCTGGCATTTCCCGAAGCCGACCATCGCCGCCGTCCATGGCGCGGCCATCGCCGCCGGTTGCGAGCTGGCGATGGCCTGCGACATCACCATCGCCGACGCCACCGCGCGCTTTGGCGAGCCGGAGTTGCGGTTCGGCAGCGGCATCGTCGCGCTGCTGATGCCCTGGATGGCCGGACCGAAGAAGGCGAAGGAATGGCTGCTCTCGGGCTTCGACCGCATCGGCGCCGACGAAGCGCTGAGCTGGGGCTTGATCAACCGCGCCGTGCCGGCGGGGGAACATGTCGAGGCCGCACTCAGGCTGGCGCGGGACATCGCCGTCAACGACCGGCTGAAGGTGGCCATGGTGAAGCAGGCGATCAATCGCAGCCTGGACATCATGGGCTTCCGCGAGGCCCTCACCATGGGCATGGAGATGGAGGTGCAGATCGAGGCCATGGACACCCAGGAGGGGCGGGAATTCGACGAGATTGTCCGGCGGGATGGGCTCAAGGCGGCGCTGGCCTGGCGCGATGCAAGATTCGACCAAAACTGAGGTGTTTATATGTATACGGTACACCAAAAACCAGCAGCTCATGTTCTTATAATCCACTGATTCTATAGTTCTTTATCCCCACTCCGATACGTCGTTTCCAGGACGATCACGGCCTCGTCATGGCAGCTTTTAGGGGTCGATTTACAGATGTTTGCTAAAAATCTCGGCAATCCGGAGGACTTCCGGCCGCGGGTTCAGGCAGGACAACAGGGCGCCTGAACCACCGCAGGACGGAGTTTCGGCAACCAGAAGCGTTTTCTGGGGAAACCCCCATTTCCCGATTGAGCGAGATCCACAGGTGCCGGCGAATCTGATGGCAAGGGCATTGCAGCGGTTCAGCGTCCGCACGGCGATCCTCGCGGGATTCGGCGCGCTATTGCTGATGATCGGCCTCGCGCTGGCCGTGGTCTGGGTGCAGGGCCGCAAGCTCGAAGCGAGCTATGAGACTCTGCGGCAGGACTCGCTGCCGTCGGTCGATGCCCTGCACAGCCTCAACGCCTCGGCGCAATTCCTGGTCCAGGCGGCATCCTATGCCGCCATGGTGGAGGTGTCGCAGTCGCTGAGCGGCCAGCAGCCCCATTTTGGCGGCGACTCGCAGCAGAACGTGATTCTGAATCAACAGTTGCGGCTCGCCCGCGCCGAGTTGCTAGAGGGACAGGCGCAACTGCAGAGCGCCTTGTTCACGCTCGATACGCTCATCGATCGCGATGGGCCGCTGGCCGACGCGGCCTTCAAGAGCCGGCTCCGCATGATTGCGCAGCAGATTCTGACGGACTCCCGGGCCATGCCACATCAGGCGACAATCGACAGCCAAGTTGCCGCGGCCCAGTTCACGGGGCAGCTCCTGAACCAGGCGGCGCATTTGCGGAATGTCGTCAGCGAAGCTTTGGCTGCCGAGGATGTGGAGATAGCCAACGGCAATGCGACTGTCCTGGAGGCCATGCGCAGCGCCACGACTGCCGTCACCATCGGCGCCTTGCTGGCGCTGCTGATCGGCCTGGGCGCCGCCTATGTCATCTCCCGCGGCATCGCCAATCCAATCCGCCAGTTGCGCGACGGCACCCGCCGGGTGGGCCGGGGTGAGCTGGACGTGCCGATCAATGCCACCGGCCCACGGGAGCTGCAGGAACTTGCCGCCTCCTTCGGCGACATGACGCGGCAGCTCGCCGACAGCGAGGAGCGACTGCGCCGCAAGGAGCGTCTGGCCAGCCTGGGCAGCATGGCCGCCACGGTGAGCCATGAATTGCGCAATCCGCTGGGCGTGGTTCGTGCCTCGATCTACACGGTGAAGGAGCGGACGCTGAACAAAGGCCTCGGAGTCGAGCGTGCGCTGGAGCGCATGGAGCGTAGCATCGACCGCTGCGTCGGCATCATCGGCGATCTCCTGGATTTCGCCCGGGTCAAGGACCTGATGCGGGAAGCCACCATTGTCGATGCCTGGCTCGGAGAATTCCTTGCCGAACAGGAATTGCCCCAGGGCATCCTGTTGCGGCCGCAACTGGCCAGCGGCGCCCGCCTCACCTTCGACCGCGAGCGGCTGGAACGCGCCGTCGGCAACCTGATCGCCAACGCGGTGCAGGCGCTGAACGATCCGCATTGGCAGCGGCCGGAAGATCTTCCCGCGGAAATCGTCGTGCGCACGGGCATGGCCGGCGGCCATGTGGAAATCGCCGTATCCGATACGGGGCCGGGCATTCCGGATGATGTGCTGCCGCGGATTTTCGATCCCCTGTTCACCACCCGGAATTTCGGCGTCGGCCTGGGGCTGGCCCTGGTGCGGCAGATCCTGCAGCAGCATCGCGGCTCGGTGGCGGTGGAGCGCAATCCAGCCGGCGGCACCACCTTCGTCCTGCGCCTTCCGTTCGAATCTTCAGATGATCTGCCGCACGAGAGAGCGGCATGACGGCGCTCAGTATTCTGGTTGTCGACGACGATCCCGATCTCGCCGAGAGCATCGCCGAGGCGTTGAGCCTGGCCGGACACAGCGTTCGCACCGCCGGCAATGGCGCCGAAGCGGTACAGCGCTACAGCGAGACCAAGTATGATCTTGGTTTTCTCGACATCCGCATGCCCGTCATGAACGGGGTCGATTGTTTCTTTGCGGTCCGCGAACGCCATCCTGATGCGAAAATCGTCCTGATGACCGGCTTCAAGGAAGCTGCCGTTGAACGGGCCTTGGCGGCCGGCGCCGTGGCTCTGCTGCACAAGCCGTTCCGCATGGAAGACTTGATCAAGATCACCCGCCAGAACAGCTAGGCCTGCCGGGTTTCTGGATTCGGCAGGGCCGCAAGCAAAACGCTGCTGCACCACAAATGTCTATTTTTTCCCCGGCTGCATGAATTCGCAGCGGATTACTACCATTTGAACGGACCATTCTGGTAACTGGTCCACCAGGTGCGGCGATCTGAGCCAGCGACCTGCCCGAATGATTATGTGCCTGTAGTCTGAAATGCGGTCATACTGGAATACACTTAACTGTGAGTTACTTTCTGCCCTTTCTAGAGGCGGTCTAGTTTGACATATTCATCATGACCTCCAATTCTCAAAACAAGCCCATGAATGTCGACCTGCGGCAGTTGCGCAGCTTCGTGACGATTGTCCGCTGCGGAAATTTCACGCGCGCGGCGCAACAGCTCGGCGTATCGCAGCCGGCGCTGAGCCTGTCGCTGCGGCAGCTCGAGTCGGCGCTGGGTCTGCGCCTGTTGGATCGCACCACCCGCAGCATCGGCCTGACCGCCGACGGGCTGCGGCTGCTGCCGACCGCCGAGCGGCTGTTGATGGATTTCGAGGCCGCAATTCGCGACGTGAAGGAAGCCGCGGCTGAGCGGCGCTCCATGCTGACGGTGGCCTGCCTGCCGTCGCTGGCGGTGCGCGTGCTGCCGGAGGCGATCACCCGGTTCCAGAAGGAGCATCCGGCCGTCTCCATCCAGATTCGCGACGGCACGGCGGCAGCGGTGCTGCGCGCGGTACGGCAAGCTGACGCGGATATCGGCATGAGCAGCTACTGGCAGGCACAGCCTGACCTGGAATTCCGGCCGATCGCCGAAGACCGTTTCGTCCTCGTCTGCCCGGCCAATCATCGCCTGGCGCAGCGCAGCCAGGTGACCTGGAGTGTGCTGAAGAACGAATCCTTCCTCATGCTGACTCCCGACACCAGCATGCGGCGGCTGCTGGACGATACTTTCGGGGATTTCTCCACAATCGTGCAGCCGGCTTTCGAAGTCGGCTCCTGGGCCACGCTCTGCGGCCTGCTCGAGGCGGGCTTGGGCATCACGGCGTTGCCCGATCTCGCCGTGCCGATGGTGGATTCCCGCAACCTGGTGCAGGTGCCGCTGGTGGATCCGGTGATCAAGCGGGACATCGGCATCGTCACCCGCATCGGCTCGGAGACGACAGTAGCGGCGCGGGCGTTCCTCACCGTGCTCGACAGCGTGCTGGCGCAATCCACCCACCGTGTGCCGCGGCGCCAGAAACAGCGCGCCTAGATTCAGTCGAACCACCCAAAAACCCTGCAATACGCGGCGATTCTCAGCGTTTGTTAACCAATCGCCGGTATTCTGTATGATGGAATCTATTGCGGGTCTTGACCGAACGATGGGCGATCGCTTTCCAGTGGAAATTGTCAAAAACCTCGGCGGCGGCGCTGTGGCGCCCGCTTTGCTCGAGGCACAATTGCCTAGCCTCAATTGGCGCTCACGCAAGCTACCGCGCATCGATCGGCTGAAAGCCTATTGGGAAGAGCGCCGGGGCAACCGCCTCGTGCCGCTGCGGCGCGACATCGATCCCGTCGATCTCAAGGACCTGTTGCCCTACATCATCATCGCCGAATTGCAGCGCAATCCGTTCCGCGTGCGCTACCGCCTCGGTGGTGCCGCGGTGAACGATGCGCTGGGCTACAACATCGCCGGCCGTTATCTGGACGAGATGGAAGTCGCCGGCGGGCAGGATACCTGGGGAGGCGTTTATAAGCGCGTCATGGAGTCCGCCCGGCCGGTCTTCGGCTGCACGGTCGCGACACTCTCAAGCGTCACCATGTTCACCTGCGAATTCGCCGTCTTCCCGATTTCCCAGAGCGGTGATCTGGTCGATCAGTGCCTGGAGATCGAGAACTGGGAAGCCGAGAAGGGCTCCGCCCACTACAACGATACCCGCCTGGAATGGGTTGTCACCGTCCATCCGTGACGGCGCGCTTCAATCCGATCATTGCTAGCTGGCGCGCACCAGCGGAATGACATTTGCGGGCGGGGTTTCCACCGCGGCAATCACCCGCGAGGCTGGGAACCGGGCCATGATGCGCGTGCCCGCACCCTGCATGCTTTCCAGGATCAGTTCGCCGCCATGGAGTTCGATCAGTTTCTTGGCCAGCGGCAGGCCCAGGCCGGTGCCGCCATAGCGCCGCGTATGGCCATTGTCGGCCTGCTGGAAGATCTGCATGACCCGCGGGATGTCGGCCTCGGCGATGCCGATGCCGTTGTCGCGCACCACCACCGCGAATGAACCATCCTGATCGACGAACGCGTCCAGTTCGACGCGGCCCCCGTCATTGCTGAACTTCACGGCGTTCGACACGAAATTCAACATGATCTGGGTCAGGCGGCGCTCGTCGCCGCGCAGCATCGGCAGGCTGCGGCTGATGCGGTTGCCGATCATGATGTGCCGGGCGCGGGCTTGCGGCGCCACCATTCGGCAAGCCGCGTCGGCGATTTCCGCGACGCCAACGCTTTCGTCGAAGAGATCGAGCTTGCCGGCTTCGGCCTTGGTCAAGTCAAGGATGTCGTTGACCATCTCCAACAGATGCCGGCCGCTGCTGTGGATGTCGCTGACATATTCATCGTAGCGCTTGTGCCCCAGCGGTCCGAAGCTGCCGCGCTGCATCATCTCGGCGAAGCCGAGGATGGCGTTGAGGGGCGTACGCAATTCGTGGCTCATGATAGCCAGGAATTCGGATTTCGCACGGCTTGCGGATTCCGCATGATCGCGAGCCAGCATCAGGTCGACTTCGGACCGCGCCAGTCGATCGAACACGCCGTTGATGATACGGGTCGGCAGCAGCCAGAAAATCAGCAGGAGCACCGCAGCCAGCGCGACGCCGACGGCGGCGGCGATGGCGGTGCGAGAAAGCAGCGGCAGCAGGCTGCGCTGCACTTCCAGCAGCGCGACGTCGCCGTCGTCGAAGGTCAGCAGCGCGCCGCGGGTCAGGATGGGGTCCTGCTGTTCGAAGCCGATGACGGCAATGATCTGGCCGTGTTCATCGATGATGCGGTAGGCCACATCCTTGTGAGCATCGGCCGAAAGCGGCAGCAGCGCAGCCAAGGTTTCGGGATCGGTCCGCCAGGTTTCCAAGGCCCCGTCGCCGGCCTGGGAAAGGCTGGCGCCCTGCAGGCTGGCTTCCGTCAGCAGATGCCGGGCTTCGTAACTGTAGCCGACGACGAAATAACTGGTGGGTATCAGCAGCGTGACAATGGCGGCGACGGCCCAGGCCAGGCGATGCATCAGCCGGGCGAGCCGCGCCGCTTCGCGCTGGCGCGACATCGGGAGAACTGCCGGCGAGCTGCCGGTTCCCGTTGAAGCCTTCGTTTGTTCTACTGCGCTCACGACACTCGCTATCACTGGCACGCCGGATTGGCAGCGCAGATTATCGGCGCTGAACTGCCCTTGCAGATCTGATTCCTCTAAGTGAGGGTCGGATCACATCGAATGCCATGTTATCTGCAGCAGTCTTAAGCGAACCTTGCATTGCGGCGAATAGGCTCAATTTCTCAGCAAATCGCGATGATATGGTTAGCACTCGTTAAGCATGATCGGTGTTTACGATAAAGTTTAAATGAAAAGTAATATCCGAGGGTGATAGTGCCTGGTAGAATTCTGCCGAACCAACAGCCACGATGTTGAGAGCAAGAATGGGCGATCGAGGCACCAGGATATTTCTCAGCGCAGCCATCGCTGCGGCTCTTGTGGCGTTGCCGGTCCATTTCGATCCCGGCAGCGGCAAGCTCGACGCCGCGTCCGCATTCGCCAAGAACGGCAATGCCGGCGGCAGCGGCGGTAGCAATGCTGGTGGCAATGGCAAAGGCAATGGAAAAGGATCCGGCGGTTCCAAAGGTTCAGGCGCCTCTGGCGGCGCTGGCAGTTCCAGCGGCGGGAGCTCCGGCAGTTCTTCTAGTGGCACGGGGAGTGCCGATGGAGCCTCCGGTTCTACCGGCGCTAGCAAGGGTACTGCCACGCAGGGCACGCCGGCATCAGCCGTTACCGCGTCGACGGCGCCGGCCAGCAAGCAGGCGAGCCGGATTTCCGCCTATAAGGACGCGGTGAAGGCAGCGAAGTCCGCTGACCGAGCGATGGCGAAGGCACAGGCACGTGTCGCCGACGCCAAGTCACGGCTCGATGCGGTCAAGGGCAATTCGGACAGCGGACAGGACGCTGCTGCGGAAGTCGCCGCCGCTGAAATGGAGCTGGCCGCGGCCAATCGCGAGTTGAATGATGCCGCGAACAATGCCGCCACTGCTCATCAAGGCGTCGAAGTTGCCGCCGATGCAGCGGCCAACAAGGGCATGACCGACAAGGTGAGCGGCGCGGTCGACAATTTCCTCGGGCTCGACAGCTCGCTCTGACCTCCCGCGGCCCGCGCGGCCGCTTGCGCGACGTCAGATCAATCCCCGGCTCTTCAAGCTGACATGTCCCTTGCGGCCGATCACGATGTGGTCGTGCAGCGCGATGCCGAGCTTGCTCGCCGCTTCCGCCACCTCGCGGGTCATGGCGATGTCGTCGGCTGACGGCGTCGGATCGCCGCTGGGATGGTTGTGCACCATGATGATCGCGGTCGCGCCCAGCTCCAGCGCGCGCTTCACCACCTCGCGGGGATAGACCGGCGTGTGGTTGACGGTGCCGTGCTGCTGCACCTCGTCGGCGATCAGCGCGTTCTTGTTGTCGAGGAACAGCAGGCGGAACTGCTCGGTCTTCTCTTCCGCCATGGCCATGCGGCAATAATCGAGG
>DATKFM010000013.1:0-21189 GCA_035544395.1 Verrucomicrobiia bacterium | reverse complement strand
CCGATCGCCGATTTCACGTCCTCGGTGATCTCCCGCAGCAACCGCGTGCGGTTCTCCAGGGAGCCGCCATATTCGTCGCTGCGATGATTGAACCGCCGAGACAGGAAATGCTGCGGCGCGCCGAAGCCGTGGGCGGCGTAGATGCAGACGAGATCGAATTCCATCTTGCGGCAGCGCAGGGCGGCATTGCGGTACCAGCGGCGCAGATCGGCGATGTCCAGTTTGTCCATCGCCCGCGCCTGCACCGGATCGTTGTAGAAGGTGATGATGGGCGCGGCGCTGGGCGCGATGGGAATCTCCCGGGTATAGAGATTGGAGCCGTTCATGCCGGAATGCACCAGCTCGATGCCCGCCAGGGCGCCATGGCGATGCACCTGCTCGGCCACGCGGCTCAGCGCCGGCATGTCGCGGTCGTCCCACAGATGCTGTTCGATGAACGGCGTGATGTCGGAGGAGTGGTGCACATCGGCTTGTTCGGTGCAGACCACGGCCCAGCCGCCTTCGGCCTTGATGCCGCGCATGACCGCGCCGGCCGTGGGATCGCGATAGCCCAGGCCGTTGCAATGGGGCACTTGGAAGAAGCGGTTCTTCGCGGTGACCGGACCGATCTTCACCGGCTCGAACAGGATGTCGTATCTGGCGTCGCGCCCCATTGATCCCCCGCAGCTTATCTTTTTGGGTTTGACCTTGGCGAGCGCCGGCTACTCGCTCATCCGCAATTCATCGATTGCCTGCCGCGCCAGGGCGTCGGCCCGTTCGTTTTCGGGATGGCCCGCATGGCCTTTCACCCAGAGCCACTCGACGTCGTGCCGCTCCAGCGCCGTTTCCAGCCGCTGCCAGAGGTCCACGTTCTTCACCGGCTTCTTGTCGGCCGTGCGCCAGTTGCGCTTCTTCCAGTCATGGATCCATTTGGTGATACCGTCCCGCAGGTAGGTGCTGTCGGTGTGGATGCGGGCCTTCACCGGCCGCTTCAGCGTTTCCAGCGCGACGATGGCCGCCATCATCTCCATGCGGTTGTTGGTGGTGGGCGATTCACCGCCATAAAGTTCCCTTTCCACGCTGTCAAAGCGCAGCAAGGCGCCCCAGCCGCCCGGGCCGGGGTTGCCGCTGCAGGCGCCATCCGTAAAGATGTCGACGATCTTCGGGGTGCCGGTCATCCCGGCTCGCGGGGCGATAGAACGAATTCAGGGGAATGGGTGCGCATGGGCGGACGTTTAGACGGAAAAACGGCAGTTGTCATCGGCGCCGCGCAGGGCATCGGCGCTGGCATCGCCGAGGTCATGGTCGAGCAAGGGGCGCGGCTGGTGATCGCCGACCGCAACGCCGATGCGGGCCGGGAAACCGCCGAGCGCCTCAGCGGCCACAGCCCGACGATCTTCGTCCAGGCCGATGTCAGCAAGAAGGCCGATATGACAGTAGTGGCGGCAACGGCTTTGGAGCGTTTCGGCCGCATCGACATCCTCTGCCAGAATGCCGGCATCTTTCCCTATCACTTGATCGATGAAATCGATGAGGCGGAATGGGACCGGGTGCTGGCGGTGAATCTGAAGGGCGCCTTCCTCGCCTTCCAGGCCTGCTACGAGCCGATGAAGCGCCAGCGCTATGGCCGCGTCGTCTTCACCTCCTCGATCACCGGTCCGCGGGTCAGCGCGCCAGGCCATGGGCACTACAGCGCGAGCAAGGCGGGCATCAATGGCTTCATCCGCGCGGCGGCGATCGAAGCGGCGCCGTTCAATATCACGGTCAACGGCGTCGAGCCCGGGAACATCCTGACCGAGGGCATGCAGCGCGATCGCTCCCAGGATTTTATCGATGGAATGCAGCGTTCCGTGCCGCTGGGCCGCCTTGGCACGCCGCGGGATGTCGCCTATGCCTGTCTCTATCTGGCTTCCGACGAAGCCTCCTTCGTCACCGGCACGACCATCGTTGTCGATGGCGGGCAGATCCTGCCGGAGGCAAAAGTCTGAAACTATCCGTCACCGTCCCCGCATTTGAAAAAGGTGCAGCCCCATGAAAACGATCAAAGGTCCTGCGATTTTCCTGGCCCAATTCGCCGGCGATACTCCGCCGTTCAACACGCTGCCCTCGATCGCCAAATGGGCCGCCGGCCTCGGCTTCAAGGGCGTGCAGATCCCGTCCTGGGACAAGCGGCTGTTCGATCTGGAGAAGGCGGCGGAGTCGAAGGCCTATTGCGACGAGGTGAAGGGCATCCTGTCGAAGGAGGGGCTGCAGATCACCGAACTGTCGACCCATCTGCAAGGACAGCTCGTGGCGGTGCATCCCGCTTATGATGCGGCCTTCGATGGCTTTGCGGCACCCCAGGTGCGCGGCAATCCCCAGGCACGCCAGGAATGGGCGGTCAGCCAGCTGCTGCTCGCGGCGAAGGCGTCGAAGAATCTTGGGCTTGATCGCCATGTGACCTTCTCAGGCGCCCTGGCATGGCCATACTTCTATCCCTGGCCGCAACGGCCGGCCGGCTTGGTGGAAACCGCCTTCGACGAGCTGGCGAAGCGCTGGAAGCCGATCCTCGATACCTTCGATGGCGTGGGCGTCGATGTCTGCTACGAGATCCATCCTGGCGAGGACCTCCATGACGGCGTCACTTTCGAGATGTTCTACGAACGCGTGGGCAAGCATAAGCGCTGCAACATGCTGTTCGATCCCAGCCATTATGTGCTGCAGGTGCTGGATTACCTGGAGCACATCGACATCTATCACGACTTCATCAAGATCTTTCACGTCAAGGACGCGGAGCTGAATCCCAACGGGCGCTGCGGCGTCTATGGCGGCTATCAGTCCTGGGTCAATCGCGCCGGTCGCTTCCGGTCGCTCGGTGACGGGCAGGTGGATTTCAGCGGCATCTTCTCCAAGCTGGCGCAGCACGGTTATGACGGTTGGGCGGTGCTGGAATGGGAATGCTGCTTGAAGCATCCGGAAGATGGCGCGCGCGAGGGCGCCGTCTTCATCCGGGATCACATCATCCGCGTCACCGAAAAAGCGTTCGACGATTTCGCCGGCGCCGGAACGGACCTGGCCGCCAACCGCCGCATGCTTGGCATCGCTTAAGGGAGAGAGGATATGCCGATCGAAGGCAGGAGCGACGGCGCCCAGCGGCGCGTGCGGCTGGGCATGGTGGGCGGCGGCGAGGGCGCCTTCATCGGCGGCGTGCATCGCATCGCCGCACGTCTCGACGATCACTATGACCTGGTCGCCGGCGCACTCTCCAGCGAAGCGGCGCGGGCGCAGCGGTCAGGCGCGGCACTGGGACTCGATCCCGCGCGCAGCTATGGCAGCTTCCAGGACATGGCGGCGGCGGAGTCCAAGCGTCCCGACGGCATCGAGGCCGTCGCCATCGTCACGCCGAACCACATGCACGCGCCGGTGGCCAAGGCCTTTTTGCAGGCGGGCATCCATGTCATCTGCGACAAGCCGCTGACGGCGACGCTGGAGGAAGCCAAGGCGCTGGCTGACCTGGCGCGAAGGAGCGGCAGGGTGTTCGCGGTCACCTACAACTATACCGGCTATCCCATGGTGCGGCAGGCCCGGGCCATGGTGGCCGACGGCACCCTCGGCACCATTCGCGTGGTCCAGGTGGAATATCCGCAGGACTGGCTGACCGAGCGGATCGAGACCACCGGCCACAAGCAGGCGGAATGGCGCACCGATCCCAAGCGCACCGGCGCCGGCGGCAGCATCGGCGACATCGGCACCCATGCCTTCCACCTCGCCAGCTTCGTCAGCGGGCTCGAGCTCGACAGCGTCCTGGCCGACCTCACCACCTTCGTGCCGGGTCGGCAGGTGGACGATAACGCCAATGTGCTGCTGCGCTTCAAGGGCGGCGCCAAGGGCATGCTCTGGGCGAGCCAAGTGGCGCCCGGCAATGAGAACGCGCTGCGGCTGAGGGTCTACGGCACCAAGGGCGGCCTGACCTGGAGCCAGGAAAATCCCAACTATCTCCGCTATGCGCCGTTCGGCGAGGCGCCGCGGGAGCTGTCGCGCGGCGGCGTGGGCGCGGGGCCGGCGGCGGCGCGTATGACGCGCGTGCCTCCCGGCCATCCCGAGGGCTATCTGGAAGGCTTCGCCAACATCTACAGCGAGGCAGCGGCGGCAATCCGTGCGGCGGCGGAGAAGAAACCGGTGCCGCCGGAGGTTGTCTTCCCCACGGTGGAGGACGGGCTGAAGGGCGTGAGCTTCGTCGATGCCGTGGTCCGCTCATCCCGCGACGGCGGAATCTGGACGAAGCCGGCCTAGTCCGCCGGTGTCGTCGCCGCGGCGAGCGCCTTGGCGCGGCGGTCGGCAAGGTTGACCAGTACCACGCCCGCCAGGATCAGGCCGAAGCCGCCCAGCAGCGTGGCGTCCAGCTTCTCGCCCAGGCTCAGGGTCGACAGCAGCACGCCCATCATCGGCACGGCAAGAAAAGACAGCGAACTGGTCATCGCCGGCAAAGCGCGGGTGATCGAGGTCGCCGCCCAGAAGCAGAAGGCGGTGGCAATCGGACCGTTATAGACCAGCGCACCGATCAGCGGCGGTCCCCAGTCGAAGCCGGAAAAGCCGTCATGCCACAGCGCCACCGGCAGCACGGCGAGTCCCGCGAACAGCAATTGCCAGGGCGTAAGCTGCAGCGGCGACAGATGCCAGCGATGGCCGCGGATATGCAGGATGCCGAAACCCCAGATCATCGCCGCCATCATCAGCAGCAGGCTGCCGATGATCATGCCCCTGTTGTTCCAGTCGACGCCCAGGGGATTGAATAGCACCGCGATGCCGAGCACGCCGGCAAGCAGACCCGCCGCCTTCAGGGGCGTCAGCTTTTCGCCGAACAGCAGCACCGCGCCGGGCACCACCCAAAGCGGCGTGGTGTAGACCAGCACGGCCGAACGGCCGGCCGGCACCTGCTCCAGGCCGAAATTCACCATCGGCTGGAATATCGCCATCTGGCAGAGGCAGACGCTGATCACCACGGGCCAATCCTGCTTGGTCGGCCAGGCCAGCTGCTTCTTGTAGGCCAGGTAGGCGAACAGGCAGAGAGCGCCGGTCAGCATGCGCGCCACCGTGAACCACAGCGGGGTGATGTGGGTCAGCGCCATCTTCATGGTCGGCCAGTTGGCGCCCCAGAGCATGACCACCAGCGCGAGCAGCCAATAGGCGCTCCGCGGGCTCACGGGCGCGGATGAGGAAGCGGTTGCCTTCACGGGTCCGGGCTTTTAGGGAATTGGGACGGCGATGACGCCATCATCCCCATCGCCGCCGCGAAGGCAAGGAGCAAGCCCCATGACCGCAGGGCCGATCGCCGCTCGGATCGAGGCCAAATTGACGCAGGCGCTGAATCCCGCGCGCCTGACGGTCCGCGACGACTCAAACCGGCATAAGGGTCATAGCGGCCACAACCCGGAGGGCGAATCACATTTCCATGTGGAGATCGTCAGCGCCGCCTTTGCCGGCCAGAGCCGGGTGGCGCGGCAGCGCATGGTCTACGGCATTCTCGCCGATGAGATGAAGCAGCGCGTCCATGCGCTGGCGCTGACGACCCTGACGCCCGAAGAAGACCGGGCGCGCGCCTAATCGATCAGTTTACAACAGCGGCGTCGCGGACCAGCAGCGCATCGCCGTCCCGCAGGATCTCCACCCGTGCCGCTTCGGCATCGCCGAGGCCGGGAGTCGACAGCAGCATGCTCTGGCCGGGGGCGAGCACGGTTTCGAAGCGCACCGGCGTGCCGGCTTCGCCTTGCGCCAGCGTGGCGATGACGCGATAGCCCGCGGGTTCGACCGTGTAATAGGCGACGCCGGACACCTCACCGAGATCGATGCGGCTGGCGATGGCAGGGGCGTCATCGGCCAGGGCCGCGCCGCTGAGGACGACACCCGATAGGGCGGTCAATACGACTCGACGAAGGGACATGGTTCACTCCTTTGCTGGGCAGCCGGCTGCAACTGAACCGCTGCGGACAGTTCAGGATGGGAACGATGAATCCCCGAATCCAATCGATTGCGGTTATCATCAGCATCGGCTGAACGAATACGGCTGTAATTGCTCGATATTCGGCGTATCGCGCCGCGAGCCCCTGCGACAAAACGCGTCAGGTCATTTTCCTGTAAAGAACGCCGGCCAGTTCTGCTTGACCACCGGACTATCGCTGGCCAACGCGTGGCAAGTATCGATAAAGGCCGGGCGTTTGGTCTTGCCGTCGAGATCGTCCCACTTCTTCCGCGCCGCGAAGACCGTCTGATAGGCGACGGTGGCGATCGACACGAGCATCTCCGTCTGATGCGTGCAGCCGCTGGGGCCGCCGAAGGCATCCTTCACCCGCTTGCTCCAGCCCGGCCCGATGCGCTGACCCTTCATCGCCGCATACTTCGCGGTGATGTCGCCGCACATCTGGAACGGACTGGCGGCGGTGGCGACCTCGATGTCGTGGATCAGCAGGTTGTCGTCGATGGTCAGGCGCAGCCACATGTCGTGGATCGGCTCGCCCGCCTTGATCTCGCCGCGCCAGTCGTTGGGGAAGCCATAGGTCTTCACGTCGGTCATGTTGCCTTCGATATCCCAGAGGCCGTCCTGGCGGTGATAGCCGCGGAAATCATAGCGGCGCGTATGCAGATGCTCGCGGGGCACGGGCGCGGACAGGGGCATTGATCGAACTCCCGGTGGGTCGTTACGAGTCGGTTATGTGCAGGTCAGGCAGCCGCGGCTTCGATGAGCAGCGCCCTGACGTCGGCGATGTTCACGTCCTTGGCGATGAAGGCACGGCCGATGCCGCGCGCCAGGATGAAGTTGAGTCGGCCGCCGCTCAGCTTCTTGTCATGCTGCATGTTCTCGATCAGCCGGTCCGCATCCCAGACGCGGCCGCCAATTGCCGTCGGGCTGGTGGGCAGGCCGATGGCGGCGAGATGCCGCTCGACCCGCGCCGCATCCTCCGATGGGCAAAGGCCGAGTTGCGCGGAAAGATCGAACGCCATCACCATGCCCATGGCCACGGCTTCGCCATGGAGCAGTTCGCTGCCATAGCCGCATTCCAGCTCCAGAGCATGGGCGAAGGTATGGCCAAGATTGAGCAGCGCCCGCGCGCCGGACTCGCGCTCGTCCTCTGCAACGATGGCAGCCTTGGCGGCGCAGCTAATGCGTACGGCCCGCTGCCGCGCGGCATTGTCGCCGTCGATCACCGCCGGCCCATGTTCCTCGAGCCAGGCGAAGAAGGGCGCGTCGTTGATCAGCCCGTACTTTGCGACTTCCGCATAACCGGCCAGTAACTCGCGACGCGGCAGCGTGTCCAGCACACCAGTATCCGCCAGGACCAGCCGCGGCTGATGGAAGCTGCCGACGAGATTCTTGCCCCAGCGCGTATCGATCGCGGTCTTGCCGCCGACGGAGCTGTCCACCTGCGCCAGCAGCGTGGTGGGGATCTGCACGAAGTCCACGCCGCGCAAGAGGATGCTGGCGGCAAAGCCGGTGAGATCGCCGATGACGCCGCCGCCCAGCGCAACCAGCATGATGCTGCGTTCCGGCTTCTCCGCCAGAAGCCGGTCCATCAGCTGTTCCAGATACTGAAAACTCTTGGTCTGCTCGCCTGCTGGCAGGACGATTTCGCGATGGGCGATGCTGTCCTGGTCCAGGGCGCGCGTCAGCACCGGCAGATGCAGGCGCGCCACCGACTCGTCGGTGACGATTATGACCTTCGGTTGCTTGAGCAGCGGGCGCAGACAAACCGCGGCCCGCGCCAAAAGCCCGCGGCCGACATGGATATCGTAGCTGCGCGCGCCCAGCGCGACAGTCAACTTTTCCGTCTCGCTCACGATGCCTTGCGCTCCGGCTTGCTGAGATGCTCGGTCAGAGCCTCATACACCCGCTCCACTGTAACCTCGGGCGGCGCATCGACGCTGTCGACGGTGATGTCGGCCAGGGCATAGACGGGATAGCGCAGCGCCATCAGCTCCTCGAGCTTGGCACGGGGATCGGCCACCTGCAGCAGCGGCCGGTCGTTGCGCCGGGACACGCGCTTCAACATGAGTTCCAGTTCGGCGCGCAGCCAGATGGATATACCCCGCTCGCCGATGCGCGCCCGGGTCTCCGGATCCATGAAGGCGCCGCCGCCGGTGGAAAGCACATGCGCCGGATTCTCCAGCAGCCGCAGGATCACCCGGCGCTCGCCGTCCCGGAAGCTCTGCTCGCCATGGCGCTCGAAGATCTCGGCGATGGAACAGCCGGCGGCCGCCTCAATCTCCTTGTCGGCATCGACGAAGCCAAGCTCCAGCCGTTGCGACAGGCGTTTGCCGATGGCGGTCTTGCCCACGCCCATCAGTCCGACCAGGACGACGGTCTTCGGCAGTTTGAGGCTTGCAGTGTCGGCCATAGGCTGATTCAAAGCTGCCGGTATCGCCGCCGGCCCGGGCTTGCGTTTGTCAGGATTCAGGCTGCCCGATAGAGTGCCGCATTATCGCCACAGTCAAGACCTAAGCTGAGAAAATGACAGAGTTGCAATCCCTTACAATTGATTCACGGGTGCGGCGCCGCCGCGTTCCCGCGGGAGCCGGCGCGCGATGAGGCGGTTGGTTCTCGGCTTTTTCACCCTCTGCCTGATCGTCGTCGTCGTAGGGTTCGGCGTCCTAGCTTTCTGGGAAGTGTCGCCGCCGACTTCGACCATCGAGAAAACCGTCCCCAATGACCGGTTCAGCCAGTAGTGGCTGCCGCGCGGAAGTCTGGTTGCGGACGTCCGTCCTAGGATTGGCGGCCGCGGTGGTATTGGCGACGGCGCCTGAGGCCGCCGCGCAGGTGCTGCTTGGCCAGAGCGACCCGGTCAATCTCCTGCCGCTGACGGAACCGGAAACCCAAACCGGCGAGGACGCGCCGGCAGGCACATCCTCTGGCGCGCCCCAGGGTTTCGAAATGGAAACCCTGGAAGAGGTCGGCGGTGATTTCGCCGGGCCGCTGACGCCGCAGAATGGCGGGCTGCAACCTTCGCTCTGGCGCGGCAGCAGCCGCGGCAAGATCGAGCGGCTGCTGGCGCGGCTGCCGCTGCATCATTCGCCGGCGCTGGCATCGCTGACGCGGACCTTGCTGCTGACCAATGGCAGCCCGCCGCCGGGCCAGGGCACGGGGGTCAACATCCTGGCGCTGCGCGCGCGCATCCTGTCCGAAATGGGTTTTCTGCAGGATGCGCTGCAATTGCTGCGCACCGCGCCGGCGCGGGCCATGGATAGCACGGCATCGCAAGTTCTCGTGGACCTCTCCTGGCAATCCCTGGATCTGGATAGCGCCTGCGCTGCTCTGTTGCAGCCCGCCGCGCCGTTCGAGATCAACAGGGACTTGCAGCAGCAGCGCGTGTTCTGTCAGTGGCGCGCCGGCAAGGAGAGCGATGCCCAGTTCGGCATGGACCTGCTGCGGGAAGAGGGCGCTGCTGATCCGTTCTTCGCCGCCGTCATGGATCGCCTCGGCGGCAACACCGAGGTGAAGGTTCCCGCGCCACCGGAACTGACTCCCGCCCGCATCGCCATGTATCACGAGTTGAAGGAGCCGCTGCCCGACAACGCTTTCGATCTCGCGTCGATCCAGGCGGTGACCTCAATGGCGATGGATACGCAGATCGATCCGGAATTGCGCTTGTCCGCCGCGGAAGCTGCGGCCTCGCAAGGCGCGCTCGCCGCCCAAGTGCTGCGGGACGCCTATGCGGCCCAGAAATTCAAGCCGGAGGATCTGCAGGGTGCTGCCGCGCTGCCGGAAACCGGCGCCAGCGCCCGCGACCGCGCCGTCTTGTATCAGGCCGTCGCGGCTGCGCCGATGCCGTCGGTGCGCGCCTCGATCCTGCAGGTCGCGCTCGGCCCCACCGGCTGGGCCGACAACGACAATTGGCGGCTGCAGGTCTTCGCGCCGTTCCTGATGGATCTGGCGCCGGCGCCTGAACTCTCCTGGTATGCGCCGGAAGCGGCGCACTATCTGTTCGCACTCGGCGAGTTCGAGCAGGCCCGCGCCTGGATTGAACTGACCCAGGGCGATCAAAGCTTCGGCGAGGGCTCGGTCGACACCAACTCGGCGATCATGCTGCCGTCGCTGCTGGCGCTCGATTATCTCGCCGGCGGCTATCAATCGGTGCCGGTCATGGGGTCCTTCCTGGCGCAGGGACAGGTCAATGCCAGCCCCGACAGCGTCGAGCGGCTGCAGGCGATCTTTTCCGCCTTCGATGATTCACTGCCGGACTCTGCCGGTGGCGCCGTCGCCGACTCCGGTGACGGCAGTGCGCCGAAACTGCCGAAGGAAAATCTGAATCTCTGGCTCGATCTCGGCGATGCCGCGGCCAAGGGCATGCAGGGCGAGACCGGATTGCTGGCGCTGGTGGGCCTGCGCGATCTGGCGACGGTGGAGCCGCTGTGGATGCTGCGGGCTCTCGCCGGTCTGCGCCGCGTGGGCCTGGAGAAAGACGCCCGCCGCATCGCCGTCGAAGCGGCGATCGCCAACGGCCTGTGATCATGACAGCGATCAAGCGCGACACGCCTATCACATTGCCAGCGGCACCGGCCGAGCGGCTGCTCGAACGCTTCTTCGAAATGCTGATGGCCGAGCGCCAATCGGCGGCGAATACGATCGACGCCTATCGCCGCGACCTCAACGACTTCGCCGGCTTTCTCGGGCGCCGCGACCGCTCCCTGGCCGATGCGGATGCGGCCCTGGTGCGCGCCTATCTGCAGCGCCTGGATCAGGCCGGCATGGCGCCGCGCACGGCGGCGCGGCGGCTCTCCGCCCTGCGGCAGTTCTACAAGTTCCTTATCGGCGAGGGTCTGCGGACTGACGATCCACTCGACACCGTCGATGCGCCGCGGCAACCCAAGGCGCTGCCCAAGCTGCTGAGCGAGGCGGAGGTGGCGCGGCTGCTTTCCGCCGCCCGCACGTTGCCGGGCGATGATGGGCTGCGCGCGCTTGCGCTTCTGGAGCTGCTCTACGCCACCGGCCTGCGGGTGTCGGAACTTGTCGGCATGCCCGTGGCCGCCGTGATGCGCGACCAGCGCGTGCTGATCGTCCGCGGCAAGGGCGGCAAGGAACGCATGATCCCGCTGAATGACGGGGCGCGGCAGGCGATCGCCGATTGGTTGCCGGTCCGCGCCGTCTGCTTGGCCAAGGCCCGCGCCGGCGGCGGCGTCTCGCCCTGGCTGTTCCCGTCCCGGGGCAAGAGCGGGCACCTGACCCGCCATCGCTTCGCCCAGCTGCTGAAGGCGATCTGCCTGGCGGCTGACATCGATCCGCGCCGGGTTTCGCCCCATGTTTTGCGCCACGCCTTCGCCACCCATCTCCTGGACAATGGCGCCGATCTGCGCAGCGTGCAGCAGATGCTGGGCCATGCCGACATCGCCACCACCCAGATCTACACCCACGTTGCGGGGGAACGGCTGAAGGCCCTGGTCAATACCCACCATCCCCTGGCCCGGCCGCGGCGCCCGGACCCGGAATAACAGCCCCCACAGATTGACAGCCTAGGCGGCGATTGGCATCAAGGCGGCGCGGGCCGGTCCTGAACGGCCTGTCCTGGCCGGATTGCCTGAATCCAAGTCTTCTCAAACACTTTTCGAGGGCAGCATGAGCTTCAAGGTCGTGGAACAGGCGCCGGCGCGGCTCAACCGCAGCGAACTGGCGGTCCCCGGCAGCCAGCCGCAATTATTCGAAAAAGCCGCAAAATCCGCCGCCGACGTGGTGTTCCTCGATCTGGAGGACGCGGTCGCGCCCGACGACAAGGTGCAGGCGCGTAAGAACGTGATCGCCGCCATCGGCGATATCGACTGGGGCAACAAGGTCCTGTCGGTGCGCATCAACGGCCTCGACACCCACTACATGTACCGGGACGTGGTGGATGTGCTGGAGCAGGCCAGCGAGCGGCTCGACCTGATCATGATCCCGAAGGTAGGCACCGCCTCCGATGTCTATGCCGTGGACATGCTGGTCACCCAGGCGGAGACCGCCAAGGGCCGCAAGAAGCGCATCGGCTTCGAGATGATCATCGAGACGGCGCTCGGCATGCAGAATGTCCATGAGATCGCCGCCGCCAGCCGGCGCAACGAGTCGCTGCATTTCGGCGTCGCCGATTACGCCGCCTCCACGCGGGCGCGCACCACCAACATTGGCGGCGCCAACAAGGATTATTCGGTGCTCACCGACAAGAACGACAAAGGCGATCGCGCCGTCCATTGGGGCGACATGTGGCACTACGCCATCGCCCGCATGGTGGTGGCGGCCCGCGCCAACGGCCTGCGCCCGGTGGACGGCCCGTTCGGCGATTTCTCCGATCCCGACGGCTATCGCGCCGGCGGCAGCCGCGCCGCGGTGCTGGGCTGCGAAGGCAAGTGGGCTATACATCCGTCGCAGGTGGCCCTGGCCAACGAGGTGTTCAGCCCCAGCGAGGCCGAGGTCACGCGGGCGCGGCGCATCATCGTCGCCATGGATGAAGCGGCGAAAGCCGGCAAGGGCGCGGTGTCGCTCGACGGCCGCCTGATCGATTATGCCTCGATCCGCCAGGCCGAAGTGCTGGTCAAAAAAGCCGATCAGATCGCCGGCAGCGCGCGCTAGGCGCTAGCCGGGCGGTCGCGCCGATAGCGGCGCAGAAAGCATAGAGGGGAATGCCCACCTATCTCGATTTCGAGCAGCCGATCGCCGAGCTTGAAGGCAAGATCGAAGAGTTGCGCCATCTGCCCAATGCCGGCGACCTCAACATCGCCGAGGAAGTGGCGCGGCTGCAGCAGAAGGCCGACAAGCTGCTGCGGCAGATCTACGGCAAGCTCAGCCCCTGGCAGAAGACGCTGGTGGCGCGTCATATCGATCGGCCGCATTTCAGCGACTATGTCGCCGGCCTGATCGAGGATTACACGCCGCTGGCCGGCGACCGGCTCTATGCCGACGACCGCGCCATCCAGGGCGGGCTGGGGCGTTTCCGCGGCCACTCGGTCCTTCTGCTTGGGCATGAGAAGGGCACGGCGACCACCCGCATGCAGCATAACTGGGGCATGGCCAAGCCCGAGGGCTATCGCAAGGCCCAGCGGCTGATGGAAGTGGCCGACCGGTTCAACTTGCCGCTGCTGGCCTTCGTCGATACGCCGGGCGCCTATCCCGGCGTCGAGGCCGAAGCCCGCGGCCAGGCTGAAGCCATCGCCCGCAGCATCGAAGTCTGCCTGAAGGTCCGCGTTCCCTCGATCGCCGCCATTATCGGCGAAGGCGGTTCGGGCGGCGCCATCGCGCTCGCCGCCGCCAATCGAGTGCTGATGCTCGAACACGCGGTCTATTCGGTGATCTCGCCCGAAGGCTGCGCGGCGATCCTCTGGCGCAATCGCGACGAGGGCAAGGAAGCGGCGGCCGAGGCGTTGAAACTGACGGCGCAGGATCTCGTCGGTCTTGGCATCATCGATCAAGTCGTGCCCGAGCCTCTGGGCGGCGCCCACCGCGGCAAGGCCGATGCGATAAATGCGTTGGGCGATGCGCTGGAGCGGACGCTGGCCAGCCTTACCGGCGGCAATGTGCGGGACTACCGCGCCGACCGCCGCAACAAGTTCCTCAGCATGGGCCGCAAGGGCCTGGCTTAAGCCGCGCCCGCGAGCCATCGCGATTTCTGCAGGGGTGGCCGCCAGGCAGATCGAGAAGCGATCTTGCCGAGGTCGCCCCTACTGTTTGCCGTGGCAGTACTTGTACTTCTTGCCCGAGCCGCAGGGGCAGGCCGCGTTGCGGTTGACGTTGGTCCAGGTGGCGGGATCGTCGGGGTTGATCATGCCGCGGCCGATCTGAGTCGACTGTGCCGCGAGGGCCGCGGCCGGCATCGCCACCGGTCCAGGTCCCGCAGCGGCGAGCGCGCTCGCCGGTTCGGGATGGCTCGCCCGGATGCGCTGCGGCGGCTGCGTCGGCAGATCTTCCGGCCGCTGCACCCGCACTTCCACGTGGCTCAGCACCCTGCTGACGGTTTCCCGCAGCTGGTTCAGCATGCCGGCGAACATCTCGAAGGCCTCGCGCTTGTATTCGCTCAGCACGTCGCGCGAAGCATAGGCGCGCAGGCCGATGCCCTGGCGCAGATATTCCAGCGCCTGCAGATGCTCCTTCCAATGCTGATCGAGGATCTGCAGCAGCAGGCTCTTCTCGACCATGCGCATGATCTCGGGGCTGAAGCGGCTTTCCTTGTCCGCCATTTTGTCGTCGGAGGCCTTGGTGATGCGCTCAAGAATGGCATCGCCGTCGATGCCTTCTTCCTTTGCCCAATTGGGAATCGGCAGGTCGATGTTCAGCAGCCGCAGCGTTTCCTCATGCAGGCCCTTGGTATCCCACTGCTCGGGATAGCTGTTGCCGGGGACATATTTCGCCATCAGGTCGCCGATCACCTCGTGGCGCATGGTGATGACGGTCTCCGACACGTCCGGCGTCTGCATCAGATCCCGGCGCTGTTCATAGATCACCTTGCGCTGGTCATTCATGACGTCGTCGTACTTCAGCAGGTTCTTGCGGATCTCGAAGTTGCGCGCCTCGACCTTCTGCTGCGCCTTTTCCAGCGCTTTCGTCACCCAGGAATGGGTGATGGCCTCGTCTTCCTTCAGTCCCAGCCGCTTCAGCATGGTGTCCATGCGTTCGCTGCCGAAGATGCGCATGAGATCGTCTTCCAGCGACAGGAAGAAGCGCGACGCGCCGGGATCGCCCTGGCGGCCCGAACGGCCGCGCAGCTGGTTGTCGATGCGCCGGCTTTCATGGCGCTCGGTGCCGATGACGAACAGGCCGCCGGCATCCAGCGCGATCTGCTTCAGGTTCTGCACCTCGCGGCGGATCGCGTCGGCCTTGCGCTCGCGCTCGCCCGGGTCGGTAATGCCCTCCACCTCCTGGCGGATGCGCATGTCGACATTGCCGCCGAGCTGGATGTCAGTGCCGCGGCCGGCCATGTTGGTGGCGATGGTCACCGCGCCCGGCGAGCCGGCCTGGGCGATGATGAAGGCTTCCTGCTCGTGATAGCGGGCGTTCAGCACCTGGTGGGGAATCTTGTGTTCCTTCAGGAGCGCGCCCAGGGTTTCGGATTTCTCGATGCTGACCGTGCCGACCAGCACCGGCTGCTTGCGCTCGCGGCACTCCTCGATCAATCCAATGATCGCCTTGTTCTTCTCGCGCGCCGAGCGATAGACCTCGTCCTCCGCATCCTTGCGCACGCAGGGGACGTTGGTCGGAATCTCGATCACCTCCAGGCTGTAGATGTCGGCGAATTCCGAGGCTTCCGTCATCGCCGTGCCGGTCATGCCCGCCAGCTTCGGATACATGCGGAAATAGTTCTGGAAGGTGATGGAGGCGACGGTCTGGGACTCGCGCTGGATCGGCACGCCTTCCTTGGCCTCGACGGCCTGGTGCAGCCCTTCAGACCAGCGGCGGCCATCCATCACGCGGCCGGTGAACTCGTCGACGATGAAGACCTTCTGGATATTGTCCTTTGGGTCGGCCTTGACGATGTAGTCGGTGTCGCGCCGGTACATCTTGTGGGCCCGGAGCGCCTGGTTGATGTGATGCACCAGGCTGATGTTCTGCAGGTCATAGAGACTGTTGCCCTTCAGCAGGCCGGCTTCACGCAGCAGCTTTTCGACATGCTCCGTGCCCTGGTCGGTCAGAGTGACCTGGCGCCCCTTCTCATCCTTCTCGTAATCCCCTTCGACCAGATGGGGGATGAACTTGTCGACGGCGACATAGAGCGCCGAGGAATCCTCTGACATGCCGGAGATGATCAGCGGCGTGCGCGCTTCGTCCACCAGGATGCTGTCCACCTCGTCGACGATGGCGAAGTTGAAGGGACGATGCACCATCTCCTCGGCGCGCGATTTCATGTTGTCGCGCAGGTAGTCGAATCCGAGTTCATTGTTGGTGGCGTAGGTGATGTCGGCGGCATAAGCGGCGCGGCGGTCCGGATCCATCAGGTTGGGGACGATCACGCCGACGCTCATGCCGAGGAAGCGGTAGATCTGGCCCATCCATTCGGCATCGCGGCGGGCCAGGTAGTCGTTCACGGTGACGACGTGCACGCCGGTGCCCTCGAGGGCGTTGAGATAGACCGGCAGGGTGGCCACCAGGGTCTTGCCTTCGCCGGTCTTCATCTCGGAAATCATGCCCCGGTGGAGCACCATGCCGCCCTTGAGCTGCACGTCGAAATGGCGCTGCCCCAGAGTGCGCTTCGCCGCCTCGCGGACGGTGGCAAAGGCATCGGGCAGCAGGTCGTCCAGGGTTTCGCCGGCCGCCAGCCGGCCCTTCAGCCAGCCGGTCCGCGCCTTCAGCTCGTCGTCGGAGAGCGCCACCAGGGACGGCTCCAACTCGTTGATCTCATTGACCGTTTTGTCGAGGCTCTTGATGAAACGGTCGTTGGCCGACCCGAATAGCCGCTTGGCAACAGAAGCAAACATTCAAACCAGCCTGATTAAGGATTTGAGGCGCGATTTCGACAGGATACAGAGGCCCGCCCGGAGCCCGTCCTTGCGAGGGGACCGTCTGACAGATAGGCGCGGCACCATAGGCTGTCAACGACCGGACGGTCGCAGCCAAGTATTTCAACTATATTCCGATTTCGCGGTATCTGCGGCAGAATCGGCGGTCCGGCCCAGTGGCTTGCCGGCGGTCACTTCGGCCCTTGTCCCCGATAATCGCCTGTGCATGATGGCCGCGCTCTTCCCCGCATTTGCCGCTGCCGCCACCGGCGCCCGGCCTCCAGCCAGCGAGACCCCATGAACCTCAGACAGATTTTCCCGCTCGCGATCGTCCTCAGCGGATTTGGATTCTGGGCCGGTCCCGCGCCGGTCTTGGCGCAGGACCAGACCACCGATCCGGCGCAGCCCGCGACCGAGCAGCCGGCAGCGGATCAACCGGCAACGGATCAGCCGGCGCAACCTGCCGCGCAGGCGCCGGCCCCCGAGCCGCCGCCGGAGACCGTGGTCGCCATCGTCAACGGCAAGAAGATCACCCGCGCCGACGTCATCGCTGCGGCGAAGCAGCTGCCGGCCGAATATCAGAGTCAGATCAACCAGGTTTTTCCGGCGCTGATCGACCGGCAGATCGATCTCCAGCTAATCTCCGACGCCGGCGCAGAGCAGAAGCTGATTGACGATCCGGAGGTCAAGAAACAGATCGCGGAGATCACCGAGAATATCATCCGGCAGGCGGTGCTGGATCGCCTGCTGAAGGAAAAGATGAACGACGCCGCGATCAAGGCGCGCTACGACCAGTTCGTCGCCGCCCTGCCCAAGCAGCAGGAGGTGAAGGCGCGGCATATCCTGGTGGAGAAGGAAGAGGACGCGAAGGCGATCATCGTGCAGCTCGACGGTGGCGCCGATTTCTCGGCCATCGCCAAGGAGAAGTCGAAGGACCCGGGCTCCGGCCCGAAGGGCGGCGATCTCGGCTATTTCGTCGCCGGCCAGATGGTGCCGGAATTCTCCGATGCCGCGTTCAAGCTGGAGAAGGGCCAATACACCAAGACGCCAGTGCAGAGCCAGTTCGGTTGGCACGTCATCATTGTCGACGACAAGCGCGACAAGCAGCCGCCGACACTGGAGGAAGCGCGCAGCACCATCGAGCAGATCCTCAGCAACGAGGTGGTCACGTCATACGTCGACGACCTGCGGAAGTCGGCGACGGTTGTGAGGTTCAATCCCGACGGAACGCCGGTTGCGCCGGCCACAGGCACGGGAGAGCCGACACAGCAGTAGCACCGCCCTCGATCGTCCTCCGTCATCAGGGATTTCCATCCATGCCGCCACGCTCGCCGCTCGCGCCCGCGCAACAACCTGTCCTGCCGCCGATCGCCGGGGTGCGCCTGGCAACCCGCGCCTGCGGGATCCGCTACAAGGACCGCACCGATCTCTGCGTGATCGCCTTCGACAAGGGCACGACGGTGGCCGGCGTATTCACCCGCTCGCTGACGGCGTCCGCACCGGTGGACCGTTGCCGCGCCAACCTCAAAGGCGGCAAGGCGCGGGCTGTGATCATCAATGCCGGCAATGCCAACGCCTTCACCGGCAAGCTGGGCAACGCTTCGGTGGACCGTACCGTGAAGGCCACGGCGGCAAGGCTCGGCGCCTCGGCGAAGGAGATCTTCGTCGCCTCCACCGGTGTCATCGGCGAGCCGTTGCCGGACGAGCGGATCACGAGCAACCTCGACGCAATCATCGCCGATTTGCAGGCTGACCGTTGGGCCGCCGCCGCGGCGGCCATCATGACCACCGATACCTTTGTGAAGGCGGCAACCCGCACGGCGAAGATCGACGGCGTGCCCGTGACCATCAACGGCATCTGCAAGGGCTCGGGCATGATTCAGCCCGACATGGCGACCATGCTGGCCTTCGTCGCCACCGATGCCGCCATTCCCGCGAACGTTCTGCAGCGGGTGCTGCGCGAAGGCAACGACCGCTCCTTCAATTGCATCACCGTCGACGGCGACACTTCCACCAGCGATACGCTGCTTTTGTTCGCAACGGGCAAGGCCGGCCATAAGCCGCTGCGCTCGGCGGCGGACAAGCGCTTGAAGGATTTCCGCGCGAAGCTGAACGACCTTCTGGAGGATCTCGCCTGCCAGGTGGCGCGCGATGGCGAGGGCGCCAGCAAGTTCATCACCATCGATGTTTCCGGCGCGGCTACGGATCTGGCCGCCCGTCGCATCGGCCTCGCCGTCGCCAATTCACCGCTGGTGAAGACGGCGATCGCCGGTCAGGACGCGAATTGGGGCCGCATCGTCATGGCCATCGGCAAGGCCGGCGAGAAGGCCAACCGCGACCGGCTGAAGATCGCCATCGGCGGCGTCACCATCGCCGAGAAGGGTCAGCGCCGCGCCGGCTATGACGAAACGCCTGTCGTGCAGCATATGAAAGGCCAGGAAATCGCCATCGCCTTCGATGTCGGTGTCGGCAAGGGGCGCGCCCGCGTCTGGAGCTGCGATCTGACCCACGGCTATATCGACATCAACGGCAGCTACCGCAGCTAGAAGCGGCCGGCTTGCGCGGACAACGGCGGCAAGCGATCTTCCGGGCATGAAAATTCCCACGCTGGAAACGTCGCGGCTGATCCTGCGGCCCCTGACACTCTCGGACGCCGGGATCATCGAGCGCTATGTCAGCGATTGGGATGTGGCGCGCTGGACAGCCGCGATCCCGCACCCTTATCCGAAGGACAGCGCGGCCGAATGGATCGGCGGTCGCGAATCGGCCAGCGAGATGGTCCTGGCTATCGTCGACCGCGAGAAAGGCGAGCTGATCGGCTGTATCGGCCTTGAACCCGGCGACGACGCCGGCAGCGGCGAGTTCGGTTACTGGATCGGCAAGCCGTTCTGGGGCTGCGGCTATTGCACGGAAGCGCTGCGCACCTATGTGGCCTACGCCTTCCGCGAACTGGGCCTCGAGCGCGTCACCGCTGGCGCCATGCCGGCAAACAAAGGCTCGATCCGCGTGCAGGAGAAGGCCGGCTTTCGCAAGACCGGCGAACGCGATCAGGACGCGCCGGCGCGGGCTGGCGGCAAGATACATGTGGAACGGCGAGAGCTCGACCGCGCGGCGTGGGAACGGCTGCAGGAGACGGATGCCGCATCACTGCCCGTGCTGCTGGTCGCAGCGGTGGCGCTCATCGATGCCGATGGCCGGATCTTGCTGGCGCGGCGCCCGCCGGGAAAGCAGATGGCCGGCCTGTGGGAATTCCCCGGTGGAAAAATTCACGCGGGCGAGACGCCGGAGGCCGCGCTGATTCGCGAACTGAAGGAAGAGCTGGCGATCGACGTGACGGAAGCTTGTCTTGCGCCCTTCACGTTCGCCTCCCATCGCTACGAGAAGTTTCATCTGCTGATGCCGCTCTATGTCTGCCGCCGCTGGAATGGCGTCGTCACACCGCAGGAAGGCCAGGAAACCGTGTGGGTGATGCCGCAGCGTCTCGCCGACTATCCGATGCCGCCGGCCGACAAGCCGCTGGTGGCGATGATTCGGGATTTTCTCTAGGCGCCCGCGATTTTCCGGCTCACGGCGTTCTTTCGCCGATATGTGACGGCGCTCACATTTTCTGCCGCCTTTTCGGGCGCTTCTCGGCGTTTCTTGTGACTGCGCTCACATCGACCGCCGAT
The DNA here is from genome assembly GCA_035544395.1 of Verrucomicrobiia bacterium. GTDB lineage: Bacteria > Pseudomonadota > Alphaproteobacteria > Dongiales > Dongiaceae > DATKFM01. Next base: position 1,123 of record DATKFM010000013.1, on the reverse strand, counting down.
CTCTTCATGATCTATTAACCGTGACAGGCCCATGAAAGCTTGATGATGATGGGGATGTAAAATGAGCGCGGCGAAGAAAAAACTCACACGGCATTTTCTGGCTTCCAATCGCGAAGACGGCGGACAGGGTGACGACGCTCCCTGCATGGTCTCGCCGGAAGAGGCACTGCGGCTCACCGGCTATTTCGACAGCCAATGGTGCGCGGTGCTGCGCGGCGATATCTGGATGGTCAACCACGCCGACGAGACCGCCGGCCGGACTCTGGTCCATGGCTGGGAAGTCGAACCGAAGGCCCGCGAGGAAAGCTGGCACGCATTCCTTGAGCGCGCCAACAGTTTTGCCGCGCGCATGATCGCCTCCATCACCAACGAATCCCTGGGTGCCGCCATCGGACCGTTCTCGCCCGTGGTCAGCCTGGGCGTAGTCAGCGAAGTGGATCACGCTCGCCTGCGCCGCGACCGTCTGCGGCATTTGCGGCATCAGCGCGGCTAGCGCCGTTCAGGCCGGCCCTGCCTTGTCGCCGGCCTTGATCTCCAGAGCGCCGAGCGCATCGGCCAGCCTGGACTTGGCGCTTCCCGGACGAAGCGCCTTCTGCTGCCCCTCATGGGGCGCCCATCCCGTCAGATAGATCACCTGGAACGTCGCCATCAACCGGCCCTCGCTGTCCGTGTAGCGGCGGCGGTATAGGTCGTCGGCCTGGGCCAGCACGGCGCGGGTCAGCAGCTTGCCGGGCCGGGCCAGCAGCGCGTTGGTTTCGCCCATGCCCCTGAGATCGCGCAGGAGCGCCGGCAAATCCGCATAGGTCACGGTCAGCTTATCGGAATCGGCCACCGGCAGCGCGAACCCGGCCCGCTGCAGCAGGCCGCCGGCGTCCCTTAGATCGACAAAGGGCGACACTCGCGGGCCGGCGCCGTCGTGAACTGCCAGTTCCGCCTCCATCAGGACATCGCGCAATTCCTGGAGCGTGCCGCCACCCAGCATTGCCGCCAGGAACAGCCCGTCGGGCTTCAGCGCCTGGCGGATCTGCAGCAGCGCCCCCGGCAGGTCGTTGGTCCAATGCAGCGCCAGATTGCTCATGACCAGGTCGAAGCGCGCGGGCGCGAAGGGCAGCGCTTCTTCGTC
>DATKFM010000012.1:0-10808 GCA_035544395.1 Verrucomicrobiia bacterium | reverse complement strand
GGTCGCGCGGCCGCGGTCGAAATCATGGGAGGTCTGCTGCAGGGTGCGATGCCGGTCCACCCGCGCGTCGGTCATGGTGAAGCCGAAGGCGGAGAACTGGCCGGGATGATTGGGGATCAGGCCGTGGGGAATGCCGGCCTCTATCATGAGATCGGCGGTGTGGGGCGGGCCGGCGCCGCCGAAGCCCAGCAAGGTGAAATCCCGGGGATCCTGGCCGCGCTCGATCAGCACCGCCCGCAGCGCTCCCACCATGTTGGTATTGGCGATACGCACGATGGCAAGAGCCGTCTCGTCCACATCCTTGCCAATGCGCTGGGCGATCTTGGCCACCGCGCGCCGCGCCGCTTCGGCGTCGAGCTGCATGGCACCGCCAAGGAAGTTCCTCGGGCTGATGCGGCCGAGCACCACCTGGGCGTCGGTCACCGTGGCCTCGATGCCGCCGCGGCCATAGCAGGCGGGTCCCGGCTGGGCGCCGGCGCTCTGCGGCCCGACGCGGAGCAGCCCGCCCTTGTCGATCCAGGCAATGGAGCCGCCACCGGCGCCGATGGTGCGCACATCGACCATCGGCACCTGGATCGGGATGCCCCATTCCAGCTCGAAGGTGGAGGTGAAGCTCTCCGCGCCATCGATGATGGTGGAGCAGTCGGTGGAGGTTCCGCCCATGTCGAGACCCACCAGGCGATCGATCTTCAGAAGGCGCGCCAACTGCCGCGCGCCGATGACGCCGCCGGTCGGGCCGGACACCGCCATGTGGATCGGCGTCGCCGCGGCTGCCTCGAAGGTCATCTCGCCGCCGTTGGATTTGATCAGCGCGGCGCGATCGGGAATGCCGGCGGCGGCCAGCCGCTCGCGCATCCTTGTCAACCGTGAAGCCACCTTCGGCTTCAGATAGGCATCGGCGATAGTGGTGGAGGCCCGCTCATATTCCTTCCACTTCGGCACCACGTCGCAGGAGAGTGACACCGGCATGTCCGGCAGCTCCTCCCGCAGAATCTCGGCGATGCGCCGCTCATGGCGGGGATCGAGAAACGAGAAGAGGCAGGTGACGGCGACAGCCTCGCACTCGCCCTCGGCTTTAAGTTGCCGCGCCAGCGCCCGCACGCCTTCCTCATCCAGCTCCGTGATGGTGTCGCCATAGCGGTCGATCCGCTCATCCACCTCGAAGCAGTGGCGGTGCTTCACCAGGGGATCGGGCTTGATCCAGGTGATGTCATAGTGGCTGCGCCGGTTGCCGCGCTGGATGAACGGCACGTCGCGGAAGCCGCGGGTGGTGACATAGGCGACGGGCGCCCCTTTCCGCTCCAGGATCATGTTGGTGGCGATGGTGGTGCCGATGCGCAGGTGGGCGATCTCCTGGGGATCGTCGATGCGCTTCAGGCCGTCCAGGATGCCGTCGGTGGGATCTTCCGGAGTCGACAGGTTCTTCCAGGCGGCCATGGCGCCGCTGGCCTGATCATAGGCGACAAAATCGGTGAAGGTGCCGCCGACATCGATGCCGACGATATAGCGAGTCACGCTGCCCTCCCCGTGCCGCCAGATTATTGTCCTGAAAGCCTAGCGGGCGCGGGCGGGTGGGGCAATGGTAGCGCTGCTATGCGGCTGCCGATCTCGCCATGAATCGCTTGATGTTGCGCAGTGCCTGCCGCAAGCGTTCGCGGTTTTCCACCAGGGCGATGCGCACATAGCCTTCGCCATATTCGCCGAAGCCGAGGCCGGGGGCGACGGCCACCTTGGCCTCGCTCAGCAGCAGCTTGGAGAACTCGACGCTGCCCAAGTTGGAGAAGCGCTCGGGGATCGGCGCCCAGGCGAACATCGACGCTTGCGGCGCTGGAACCTCCCAGCCCGCTTGCGCGAGGCCGTCGATCAGCACGTCGCGGCGGCCCTTGTAGCGCTTGCGCATCTCGGCGATGCAATCCTGCGGCCCGTTCAGCGCCGCCGTCGCCGCCACCTGAACCGGCGTGAAGGCGCCGTAGTCCAGATAGGACTTCACCCGCGCCAGCGCCGCGATCAGCCGCTTGCCGCCGACCGCGAAGCCGATGCGCCATCCCGCCATGTTGTAGGTCTTCGACAGCGACGAGAATTCGATCGCCACGTCCCTGGCGCCGGGCACCTGCAGGATCGACGGCGGCGGATCGTCGCCGTAATAGACCTCCGCATAGGCCACGTCTGATAGCAGCAGGATCTCGTGCTTGCGGGCGAAGGCGACGATCTCCCGGTAGAAATCGAGATCGACTACCTCGGCAGTCGGGTTCGCCGGATAATTCACGACCAGCGCGATCGGCGGCGGCACGCTGCCGCGCATGGCGCGCTTCAGGCTGGCCATGAAATTGATGTTCGGGCCGACCTGCACATGGCGGATGGCGGCACCCGCCATGATGAAGCCGAAGGAGTGGATGGGATAGCAGGGATTGGGCACCAGCACCGTATCGCCGGGCGCGGTGATCGCCTGCGCCAGATTGGCGAAGCCTTCCTTGGAGCCGAGAGTGACGATGATCTCGCTCTCGGGATCCAGCTCCACATTGAACCGCCGCGCATAGTATGCGGCGTAGGCCTTGCGCAGCCCGGGAATGCCGCGGGAGCTGGAATAGCCGTGCACGCGCGGGTTCTTCAGCGTCTCCGCCAGCTTGTCGATCACATGCTTCGGCGGCGCCGCATCGGGATTGCCCATGCCGAGATCGATCACATCCTCGCCCCGCGCCCGCGCCGCCGCCTTCATGGCGTTGACCTCGGCGAACACATAGGGCGGCAGGCGGCGGATGCGATAGAACTCTTGCGGCGGCATCAGATGAGGAACCTCCGGTTGTGGCCAAAACCCGATCGGGCGCGCACCCTAAACGAGGCGGCGAAAAATCCAAACAGCTTTGAACTATGAAACACCGCCGCGGCGTTTCTATGGCAGAGGCATTATTGAGCCCCGGTTAACGGCGGCGGGCCAGGGACAGCTGGACCCCCACTTCGGCCAGGGCATGGCTCAGGCGGGGGGCGGCGAAATCGATGAAGGCGCGCAGCTTGGCGGCAATCAGGCGGCCCTCCGGATAGACGATCTGGACCGGCACCGGCGGCAAGGCGAAATCGTCGAGGATGAGTTTCAGCCGCCCTTCGGCCAGCATCGGCGCCACCATATAGGTGAAGGCCTGGGTGATGCCTTCGCCCAGCGCCGCCCCCGAGATCGCCGCCGCGGCGTCGTTCACTTCCAGCCTTGGCGCGATCGAGATCGCCATCATCCGCTTGCCGTCTCGGAACCGCCATTCCCGCACCGGATTGGCGCCAGGAAAGGCCAGGATCTCGTGGCGCCGCAGATCGGCGGGCTTTTCCGGCACGCCGCGGGCGGCAAGATAGGCCGGGCTCGCCACCAGGACTCGCTGCACCTCGCCGACCGTGCGGGCCATGAGCGATGAGTCCGGCAGGTCGCCGATGCGGATCGCGGCATCGATGCCTTCCTCGGTGAGGCTGACGATCCGGTCCAGCACGCGCAGCGACGCCGTGACCTTGGGATGGGCGCGCAGGAACTCCAGCAGCACCGGTGTGCCGTGCATGCGGCCGAAGGTGACGGGCGCGGTCAGGGTCAGGTGTCCCGTGGGAATTGCCGCATCGCCGGCCGCGATCTTTTCCGCCGCGTCCAGATCGGCCAGGATGCGTCTGGCGCTGTCGAGAAAATGCACGCCGGCCTCGGTGAGGCTCAGGCTGCGGGTCGTCCGGTTGAGCAGCCGGGTGCCGAGCCGTTCCTCCAGTCCGGCCACGGCCCGGGTCACTGCCGGCGCCGAAACCCGTAACTTGCTGGCCGCCTTGCTGAAATTGCCCAGCTCGGCGACCGCGGAGAAGATCTCGAGGGCCTGCAGCCGATCCATTCAATTATTCCGTTCAATGCAATAATAACTTCCATACTCAGCCTATTCTATCATCCTATAAACTACGCCATCTTTATGAGCGAAAGGAAATCCGATGACCGCCCGCCCGCCGCTGCCGCCCTTCACCGCCGAGACCGCCGCGCAGAAGGCACGCCTGGCCGAGGATGCCTGGAACAGTCGGGATCCCCAGCGCGTCGCCCTGGCCTATACGCCCGATAGCCGCTGGCGGAATCGCGCCGAGTTCATCGAAGGCCGCGCGGAGATCGAGGCCTTCCTGACGCGCAAATGGGCGCGGGAGCTGGAGTACCGCCTGATCAAGGAAGTCTGGACCTTCGCCGGCAACCGCATCGCCGTGCGTTTCGCCTATGAGTGGCATGACGACAGCGGCAGCTGGTTCCGCTCCTACGGCAACGAGAATTGGGAGTTCGACGAGCAAGGGCTGATGCGCCGCCGTATCGCCAGCATCAACGACCTGCCGATCAAAGAGGCCGAGCGCAAATACCGTTGGCCGCTTGGGCGCCGGCCCGACGATCATCTCGGCTTGTCCGACCTCGGCCTATAGAGGCGCCTTTTTCGCGGAGACCATCATGGGACATCAGTTCTCGAAGATCGCCTTCACCCCGACAATACGGGCGCTGCAGGAAGCCGATGGCAGCCGCGCCAGCTACGCGAAGAACGAACTAGGCGAGCCGCACCATGATCGTCTCGGAGAACGGGAAGCGGCCTTTATCGCCATGCGCGACAGTTTCTACATGGCGACGGTGACCGAGACGGATTGGCCCTACATCCAGCATCGCGGCGGGCCTGCAGGATTCCTGCGCGTTCTCGACGAAAAGACCATCGCCTTCGCCGATTTCCGCGGCAACCGGCAGTTCGTCAGCGTCGGCAATCTCGCCAAGAACGATCGCGTGGCGCTGTTCTTGATGGACTATGCCCATCAGGCGCGGCTGAAGATCCTGGGGCATGCGCGGGTGATTGAACTGAAAGACGATCCCACGCTGGCCGCGACGCTCACGCTGCCGGGCTACCGCGCCAAGCCCGAGCGCGCCTTCCTGATCACTGTCGACGCCTTCGACTGGAACTGCCCGCAGCACATCACCCAGCGCTTCACCTTGGCTGATGTCGAAGACGCTGTCGGCGCCATGAAAGCGCGCATCGCCGAACTGGAAACGGAATTGCAGAATGCGAAGGCGGTGCGAGCCTGATGTGCTCTAGGCCGGCGGCGGGGGCGGGGCACTGATGGTGACGACACGCTTGCCGGGGAAGGTGACGCGCGCCAGCCACTTCGTCCAATCCGCGCGATAGGCCGCCATGTCCGGCAGCTTCATCTGTCCGATGGAGCGGGTTCTGGTCTCGCTGCTGTAGTTCGCGTCTCCGAGGGGAAAGCCGAAACCGATCCCCGTGCCGACACCGACGCCGCCGCCATGCCAGCCGGTGTTGCCGACCCCGACACCGACGCCCATGCTGGGCTGCCCGCCGCTATAGTTGCCGGTGACCTTCTCGCGGTCGATGCGGAAGGCGGTGACAATGGTGCCATCCGGCGCCACCAGCTCGATCTGCTCGGCTGCCTCGGGATCCAGCACATCGACGGTCACGGTATCGGTGGCGCCGGGCTGGAACGAGGCCACGACAGGCTGCGTGCTGGCCTTGTGCGAGCTGGAGCAGGCGGCCAGCAGCAGCGCCAGGGCAAGAGGCAGAAGGCAATAGCGATAAAATGTCATCAGGGGCCTCATTTCGTGCCAGGTCCGCGATGCCGATCGATACCCATTGTGCCACAGATTGAACGCCGGGCGGGACGCAATATTCCGTGATTCTCCGCTGTATTAACCGTCCGGCAGCGCCGCATAGGCCTTGGCGATCCCAGCTGCGACCCGGGCATTGTCGCGGATCAGCGCAATGTTTGCTTTCAGGCTGCCGCCGCCGGTGATTGCCGCCACCTTGGCCAGCAGATAGGGCGTGGCTTCCTTGCCGCCGATGCGCTGCTGTTCCATCTCCGTCAGCGCCTGGGCTATCGCCTTGTCGATGACGACGCGCGGGATCTCGGCGGCAGCGGGAATCGGATTGGCAACCAGCAGGCCGCCGCCGAAGCCGGACGACCATTGCGCCCGCATCATCTGCGCAATCTGGTCAAGCCTATCCAGGCGCAGCGGCGCCCGGTAGCCGCTGTCCCGGCTGTAGAAGGCCGGAAAGATGTCCGCGCCATAGACCACGACCGGCACGCCCAGCGTTTCCAGCCGCTCCAGCGTGGCGCCGATATCCAGGATCGACTTCGCGCCGGCGGCGACCACCGCGACGGGACTTTGCGCCATCTCCGTCAGGTCGGCCGAGATGTCGAAGCTCTGCGAAGCACCGCGATGCACACCGCCAATGCCCCCGGTGGCGAAGACGCGGATGCCGGCGAGGGCGGCAATGCGCATGGTCGCCGCAACTGTCGTGGCGCCGTCGCCGCCTGATGCCGCGAGATAAGGCAGGTCGCGCGCCGTCGCCTTCATCACATCGTTGTGCTTGGCGATGTGCTCGATCTCCTGTGCGTTCAGGCCCGCCTTCAGCCGGCCGCCGATGACGGCGATGGTCGCGGGAACGGCGCCGCCATCGCGGACGATGCTCTCGACGTCCAGCGCCGTATCCAGATTCTGCGGATAGGCCATGCCATGGGCGATGACGGTGGATTCCAGCGCCACGACGGGTTTCTTCGCCTCCAGCGCAGCGTGGACGTCAGGCGAAATGTCGAGATAGGGATTCATTGTCGGCTAGAGGATTTATTCGAAATGCTCTTCAGGATCGCCGGGGCCGTGATCTTCGGGCTGACGGAACGCTCGCTGGCGACGGTGAGCGCGGCTGCCGCTTGCCCGCAATCCGCGGCGCGCATCAGGTCGAAGCCGCGCAGAAGACCGAACAAGGTTCCGGCGACCGCGCCATCGCCCGCGCCGGTGACGTCGAGGATTTTCGCCCGGCGGCTCGCGACGATGGCGCCGCGCTTTCCGTGGGCTGCGGAAACATACATGCCGCGGATTCCCAGATTGAAGGCCACGTGCTGAACGCCATGATCATGAAGCCAGCGCGCGCTGCTGGCCAGACCATGCTTGCTATCCGCGTCCTTTCCGGTGATCGCCGCGATTTCCGCGCGATTGGAAAATAGCGCGAAGATCGGCGCGCGCCGCTGCAGGATCGCGCGCATTTTCTTCACCTTCGGCACCGACACCGTCTCCAGCGCGATGGGCACGCCGGCCGCTGCCGCGAGCTTCACCAGCCAGGCCAGAGTCGGCATCGGCAGGTTGCAGTCGGCGGCGATCAGCCGCGCGCCGCTCAATCGCTTTCGCAGCCGCCGTAGCGCCGCTGGAGTCAGCCGCTGCGTGGCTGCCATGTCGGCGACGCCGATCAACAGCTCGCCCTGCCGCGTCAACACCGCGCTATAGCTGCCGGTGGCAAAGCGGCCGCGCAGGACGGCCTTCATATCGACGCCGGCGGCGCGGGTTTCCGCCAGCAGGCGATCGCCCAGGGCATCGCGGCCGATGGCGGCGATGAGTGCCGTGGGCAGCCCGAGCCGGGCCAGCGTCTCCGCCATATTGCGCGCCACGCCGCCGGGCGTGACGGCCATGGCGCCGGGGTTCGACGTGGCCAAGATCTCAGGTCCGGCAATCCGGCTTTTCAGATCCATATTGGCGCCGCCGATGACGATAACCGGGGCGGTTGGCTTGATTGCGGGGGATTTCGGCACGATCTCTGGGTCCGGTGATGGCCGGGGTGGAGGACGGAGGCAATGCTATCGGCCCAAGCAGCCTTTGTCCCCCGCGATCGCGCCGGTTAAGACCGAAAACCGCTGGGTCCTGAAGCCGTTTCCGGCGATAATTCCAAAGAAGTCAAGCAGTCATCGATCGAGGGCAGCAGATTTGAGCGGACGGCTTCATGGACGGCGTTAAAGATCCCCGGTCGATCATCGACCGCCGCGATCTTGCGGTCCGGCTCGAACAGATTTTCGCCGACAAGCCCGATCCCACGGCGGCGCGCCCGGCGCTGCTGGCGCTGTTCAAGCAGGCGCTGGCGGATGGCCGGGCGGAAGTGCGCCGCCGCTTCGAGGTCGATCATGACGGCCGAGCCGCGGCCCAGGGACTCAGCCTGCTGATGGATCAGCTGATCCGCACGCTGCATGAGCTGGCGTCGGTGCGGATCTATCCCCTGCATAATCCCACATCGGCGGAACGGCTGTCAGTGCTGGCCGTCGGCGGCTATGGCCGCGGCGAGCTCGCGCCCTTTTCCGATGTCGATTTGCTCTTCCTCATCCCCTACAAGAACACGCCCCAAGTGGAGCAGCTCGTCGAGTACATGCTCTACATGCTGTGGGACCTTGGCCTGAAGGTCGGGCCATCGACGCGCTCGGTGGATGAATGCCTGCGCCAGGCCCAGGCCGACATGACCATCCGCACGGCGATCCTGGAGATGCGCTATCTCACCGGTGACAGCGAGCTGTTCCAGACGCTTCGCCGGCGCTTCGCCAAGGAGCTGGTTGCCAGCAGCGGCGTCGCCTTCGTCGAGGCCAAGCTTGCCGAGCGGGATGAGCGCCACACCCGCATGGGCAATTCGCGCTATGCGACCGAGCCCAACGTCAAGGAAGGCAAGGGCGGCTTGCGCGATCTCCACGCGCTCTACTGGATCGCCAAGTATCTCTATCAGGTCGACGATATCGCCAAGCTGACGGAGCGCGATGTCTTCACCCAGCGCGAAGTGGTGCGCTTCGAGAAGGCCAGCGCCTTCATCTGGACCGTGCGCTTCATGCTGCATTACGTCGCGGGGCGGGCGGAAGAGCGGTTGTCCTTCGACCTGCAGCCGGAAGTATCGCGCCGCCTCGGCTATCGCGATCATGGCGCCATCCAGGGCGTCGAGCGGCTGATGAAGCATTACTTCCTGGTGGCCAAGAGCGTCGGCGATCTCACGCGCATTTTCTGCGCGGCTCTCGAGGCGAAGCATCAGCGGCGCTCGCGCCTGCGGCTGCCGGGCTTCCGCCTGTTTCGCCAGGAGATCGAGGGCTTCTCCGTGGATTCCGATCGCCTGTCGGTCGCCGGACCTGAGGCGTTCCAGAAGCGGCCGGCAGATCTTTTGCGGGTATTCGAAGTGGCCCAGCGCCATGAGATGGATATCCATCCCATGACCATGCGCTATGCGACCCAGAGCCTGCGTCTGATCGGCAGGGAGCTGCGCGCCGATCCCGAAGCGAACCGGCTGTTCCTGGAGATGCTGACCTCGCGCAAGGATCCGGAAGGAACCTTGCGTCGCCTCAACGAGGCCGGCGTCTTCGGCCGATTCGTGCCTGACTTCGGCCGCGTCGTCGCGCAGATGCAGTACGACATGTATCACCACTACACGGTGGATGAGCACACCATCTTCGCCATCGGCATCCTGCATCGGATCGAGCAGGGGCTGCTGAAGGACGAGGTGCCGATCGCGTCCGATGTGGTGCACAAGATCCTGTCGCGCCGCGTGCTGTATCTGGCGGTGCTGCTGCATGACATCGCCAAGGGCCGGCATGGCGATCACTCGGACCTGGGCGCCGACGTGGCGCTGCAGCTCGGCCCGCGGCTGGGGCTCACGCCGGAGGAAACCGAAACCGTCTCCTGGCTGGTGCGTTATCACCTGCTGATGAGCAACACCGCCTTCAAGCGCGATATCGACGATATCCAGACCGTGCTGGATTTCGCCGCCGTGGTGCAATCCCTCGAGCGATTGCGGCTGCTGCTGGTGCTGACGGTCGCCGACATCCGCGCTGTCGGCCCCCGTACCTGGAACGGCTGGAAGGCGCAGTTGCTGCGCGAACTCTATTACCGCACGGAAGAACAGCTCGCCGGCGGCATGATCACCGAAGGGCGGGAGGCGCGAGTGCAGGCGGCGATCGCGGCGCTGCGCGCGGAACTGCCCGACTGGCCGGAGAAGGACTTCGCTACCCATGTCGAGCGGGGGCATCCGTCCTACTGGCTTTCGTTCGACAACAACGCCCATGCCCGCCATGCGCGCCAGGTGCGGCGGGCGGAGATGAGCGCCCAGGACCTCAGCCTGGAGACGCGCATCGACCAATGGCGCGCGGTGACGGAGGTGACGATCTACACCGCCGACCGCCACGGGTTGTTCGCCGATCTTGCCGGCGCCATCGCCGCCTGCGGCGGCAATATCGTGGATGCCCGCATCTTCACCCTGGCCAACCACAAGGCGCTCGATACGTTCTGGGTGCAGGATGCCGATGGCGGCCCCTTCGCCCGGCCCGACCGGCTGGCGCGGCTTTCCGCCAGCGTGGAGCAGACGCTGGCAGGCCGGCCGCTACCCGATCTGGAGCAGCGGGACCGCTTGCTGCCCAGCCGGTATGCCCATTTCCCGGTGGCGCCGCGCGTCCTTATCGACAGCAAGCTCAGCGCCAACCACACGGTGATCGAGGTCAATGGCCGCGACCGGCCCGGACTGCTCTACCGCCTGACCCGCTGCCTCAGCGATCTCAATCTGCAGATCTCATCCGCAAAGATCTCCACTTTCGGCCAGCGCGCGGTCGACGTCTTCTATGTAAAGGACCAATACGGGCTGAAAGTGGAGAGCGAGGCGCGGCTGAAAACTATCCGCGCCGGACTGATGCAGGTGCTGGAGCCCGAGAGTCCAGCCGCTGCAGCAATCGCGGAGGAAGACAACGCGACTGCAGCCCAATAGTAGCTATCCTCTGGCCCGCAGCCAGTATCTGACTGGTGCTGGAGATGCTCAGCGACGGCGCCCCGGCCTGACGGCTACCTGCAGCAGCTTGGCCTCATCCCGCTGCCGCCAGAGGAGCGCACGAACATCATGCAGTCATTCGGCAGCTAATCACGTTCCCGGGTCCTCCGCTGAGGGGCCTCGGCGCCGGTCCTGCCATTTCATGATGCCCCATGACAATCGCGGCCGGGACAGCTAGTAAAGGCTCGCTGATCCCATCGTCACCCTCCGGGCCGC
>DATKFM010000011.1:0-6320 GCA_035544395.1 Verrucomicrobiia bacterium | reverse complement strand
GCGGGCGCCAACACGATCGGCTCGCTTGCCGCGATCACCACGAGCGTGACGCCCGGCACAGCTGCTGCGAATCTCGGCAAAGCAGAGGATGCTCCTCATGCTTCTGGTGATGTAGGTGTCATGATGCTGGGCATCCGCAGTGACACCGCAGCGACACCGGTATCGGCTGATGGCGATTATCACCCGCTGATCTTCGATGGCGGTGGCTTCCTGCGCGTGCGGCAACAGGGGACCAATCCCCATGATTCCGTCGCGTCGAGCAATCCGATGATGATCTCCGGCGTCGCCGAAACACCTGACGACACCGCGCCTGCCAATCAGGTGAGCGCGGAGGGCGACCAGACATCCTTTGTCGTCGACCGCGACGGCGCGCTGTACACCCATCCCCATCCGCCGCGCATTTGGCACGCGACCAATGAATTCACGACGGCGCAGACGGATACAGCAGTCAAGGCTGCGCCGGGAGCCGGCCTGTCGCTCTACCTAACGGATATCTTTGTCGCGGCGAACGGCGCGGTCACGGTGACGTTGGAAGAGGGCACGGCGACGCTGAAATTCCGCTTCTATGCGGCGAGTGCCGGGCAGTGTGTCAGCCGAGATTTGACGGTGCCGATCAAGCTGACGGCCAACACGGCCTTGACCGTGACCACCAGTGCGGCAGTCACCTGCACGCTCAGCGTTTGCGGCTACACGGCGCCATAGGCGGGAAGGCTTCCATGTCGTTGCTCTTGTTCTGGCGTTCGCGGGCAAGTTGGACGCCGGCTACCACCGCCGCCGGCATCTGGCTCCCCGCTGAAATCGCGGGGGAGACCTGGGGTGCGGTGTCCGCTGGCAACGGCAATTGGCTCAAACAATCGGCTTCGCCTGGCAGCTGGGCGGCGGTTGAAGAAGCTGCCGGGCACTGGAACATGAGTTAGGACGAGTTAGCAGACAAAGAGGTGACGATGATCCCCGTGGGTCCTTGGCTTCCCGATCTGCCGGCGTTGGCCAATCCGGGCGCCCTGGAAGCGCTGAATGTCATTCCCGACGCGGCGTCCTATCGGCCGCTGCCGGCCTTCGCGGAACAGGGCAACGCCATGGCGGCGCGGGTCCAGGGTGCGATCTATGCCCGCGGCGTCGGCGGCACCATTGCGCAGTTCGCCGGCGACGGCACAAAGCTCTATCGCTGGGACAGCTCAGGCGTGAACTGGCAGGATGTCAGCCGCATCGCCGGCGGGGCCTATGCGACTCCAACCGACGGCGGCTGGTCATTTGCGCAATTCGGCGATCTGGTGATTGCGGTCAATGGCACCGATGTGTCGCAGAAATACACTGTCGGCAGCTCCGCCAATTTCGAACCGCTGTCGGGATCGCCGCCGGTCGGCAGGCTGGTGGCGACGGTGCGCGACTTCGTGGTGATGGGCCGCATCGCCGCCACGGTCAACAGAGTGCAATGGTCGGGCATCAACAACGCGGAGACATGGACGCCATCGCAAGCGACTCAGGCCGATTTCCAGGATCTGCCCGATGGCGGCTACGTCATGGGCCTGGTCGGCGGTGAATATGGCGTGGTGTTCCAGGAAAGGTCGATCAAGCGAATGACCTATGTCGGAGTGCCGCTGGTGTTCCAATTCGATGAGGTTGCGCGCGGTATCGGAACGCCGGCCGAAGGCTCGGTGGCGCGTTATGAAGACATGGCATTTTTCCTCTCGGATGAAGGCTTCTACGCCTTGGCGGGCGCACAACAGTTGCGCGGCATCGGCCAGAACAAGGTCGACCGCTTCTTCTGGAATGACGTCAATCAAAGTCATTTGCACCGCATCAGCAGCGCGGTCGATCCCGTCAACAAGCTATATGTGGTCAGCTATCCCAGCGCAGCGAGCGTGAATGGCACGCCCGATAAACTGCTGATCTATAGCTGGCAGACCGACCGCTGGAGCCGTGCGGAACAGCCGCTGGCTCTGCTCCATCAGGGCGCCTCGCAGGCGAGCTATACACTGGAGGGACTCGACAGCATTTCCACCAATCTGGATGCGCTGCCGTTTTCGCTGGATAGCCGCGCCTGGACGGGGGCCGGCCGACTGCTGCTGGGCGGCTTCTCGATTGCGAATCGTGCCGGTTTTTTCAGTGGGCAGCCGATGGCGGCGGTCGTCGATACCGGGGAGTCGCAGCTGCTCGAGGGCTCGCGGACGCTGGTGCGCGGCGTGCGGCCGCTGGCCGATGGCGGCACACCTAGCGTGGCGTTGGGCTACCGGAATCGATTGAGCGATGAGGTGCAGTGGGGTCCGGATGTCGCCCAGAACGATCGCGGCGCCTGCCCACAGCGCGCCTCGGCTCGCTATTTCCGCGCCCGCCTCAAGATTCCGGCGGGACAAAGCTGGACCCACCTGCAGGGTATCGACGAGATCGACGCCGCGCCGGCAGGACGGCAATAATCATGGCCTCGCAGAATGGTTTTCGCGGCCTGCCTGTGAATGGTGGCACGGCGCGTGAGATTGCTGAAGTGGTGAACCGCATGCTCACCGGCGGGCTCAACAACAGCGGATCGGTGACGCTCGCCGCCGGCGTGAGCGCCACCGTTGTCGGCGACCCCCGGGTTTCCGGTAGTAGTACAATCTTGCTCTGGCCAACCACGACAAACGCCGCGGCCGAGCTCGGCGCCGGCACGATCCATACCTCGGCAAAGGCCAAAGGCGGCTTCACGCTGACACACGCCAACAACGGCCTGACCGACCGGAAATTCGATTACGCCATCCTCGGCTAGTGGCGAAGCTGCATCTCACGACATTTGGAGGTATTATGCTGATGGGACAACTTCCCGGCGGCCAGGCGCTGCCGTTGACGAATTCCTACAGCGGTGCGCAACGCTTTGCATCGGCGCCGCTGCAGCCCTATCCGTTGCCCCACCCGGTGCCGCGGCCGCCGGTCACGCTTCAGCCACCGGCGCCGGTCGCGACGCTGCCGACGGTGATCGAGACGTGGCGCCGGCAGTTGCTGGCAATGCCGCCGTGGCAATTGATGCAGCAATTCGGCATGGCGCCGGCGCAGGTGCGGCAGTTGCTGTCGGATCCGCAAACGGCCACTCTTCTCTTTCATCAGACTCAAGGCGATCACCCTGGATTCGGTTCACAACGGAATCGTGAAACCAGCGGCATGGGTTCGGCGCCAGATCGAGCAATGCGGGAGGCCGACATGATGCGGGCGGGATATGTGGATAATCTCCGTGATTTTGTCGGAGCCATCCGCTCGGGCATTCGCGCGGTATCCAATCCGATTGGCACTGGGGTTGCATCAATGGTGGAGAACGCCGCTGGCGTCGCGCCCGGCACATATGGCGGAATCTCTGGAACCGCGCAGCGGTTTGACATGGATCTGGAGAATGCCGTGAGGAGCGGGCGCATAAATCCGCAAACCGGTCGAGCCTGGACGCGCGCCGAAGCCATCGCACAGCAGTCGCGCCGCAACGCAGAAAAGGCGCGCGGCGAGAGAAACGAAAGGGATCGCGCAGCGTCGCGTGGTGCGGGTCCCGGCGGGCGGGGCCCCAGGGGCGGTGGGGCCTATGGTGGCATGGGCGGTGTCGGCTCGCACGGGGTCTAACCGTGTGCGATTCGACCGCCGTCACGCTCGCATCACCGGATGCGACAGCGATCCTCCATCCAGTTCCATCGCAACGAGTCGCCGACGCATGGCCCGAAGTCTTGCGGCAGATTGAACGTGCCCTCGCTCATGGCGGCGGTCGCTATACGCCTGAGGATTTTCTCGCAGGGCTCTTGCGGAGGGAAATGCAGCTTTGGACCGTACGTGCTGATAATTGCCTGATTGGCCTCGCGGTCACCGAACTTCGCAACTATCCACGGCAGCGCCGCTGCCGGTACCTGCTGTTGGCCGGAGACGGCTTCGATCGCTGGCAGCATTTGCAGCAGGACATCGAAGACTGGGCGCGCGCCAATGGCTGCATGGCAATGGAGATGTGCGGCCGACGGGGCTGGGAGCGCAAGCTTAGAGGCTGGCGCGCAACACATGTGGAAATGACAAAGGAGATCTGATCATGCCTGGCGGCGGTGGCGGACAGCAGACCACGGTGCAGAACAACGAACCCTGGAAACCGGCGATACCTTATTATCTGGGCGACAAGACGCAGAACATTCCCGGCATCTTCCCGGAGGCTTCGGCTTGGTACCGGTCGACGGTGCCGCAATGGTATCCGGGCCAAAGCGTTGCCGGATTCGCCCCGGAGGAGGCAACCGGCATGCAGGCGCTGGCGCAGCGCGGCTTGGCAGGCAATCCGCTGATGGCGGCGGCCGGCCAGCATGCGCAGGACGCCATCGGCGGGCGGTATCTAGGCGCGGACAATCCCTATACGGCGGCCATTGGTGATGCAGTGCGGGCGCAGGTGCAGCCGGGTATCGATTCGATGTTCGCATCGGCGGGGCGCTACGGTTCCGGCGCTCATGCGGGACAGGTCGGCCAGGGCATCGCCAACGCCCTGGCGCCGCAGCTCTTCCAGAACTATCAGTTCGAACGTGGCCTGCAGGAGAACGCGGCGCAGCTGGTGCCGCAGTTCGCCGCGGCCGACTATCAGGACATCAATGCCCTGCTGCAGGCTGGGCAGATGCGGCGGAACTATGCCCAGAGTCTGATCGATGCCGACAAGGAGCGCTGGGACTTCGAGCAGAACATGCCGTTGCAGAAGCTCAACGCCTATTCCTCGCTGATCGGCGGCGCGCCCGGCGCAACGATTGCGACCTCGGCGCCGGGGCCGGGCCCGCTCGATTACATCAGCACTGTCGGCGGACTGATCGGCCAGTTTCTCCCATATCTAGCCGGCTGACATTCCAACAATCCCCCAATTACAGCAACCGCCGGCGCCGCGACGCGCCGGCCGAAAGGCACGCTCATGGCCGGCATCAGAGACTACAGCACCACGCCCGCGAACAACGTCGCACTGTTCCCCGAGGGCATGGCGCCGTCGCAGGTGAACGACAGCGCCCGGCAATTACAGGCGGATGTCCGCGACTGGTATAACGACGCCGAGTGGGTCATCTATGGCGATGGTGACGGCGCGCACGGCATTGCCTATGCCTCGGCCACCGGCTTTTCGGTTGTCGGCACCAATGTCGCGGCGGTCTATCATACGGGCCGGCGGGTCAAGGCCGTGGGCGCGTTGACCGGCACGATCTACGGCACCATCGCGTCGAGCGCCTTTGCCACCAATACGGCGGTGACCGTGACCTGGGATGCTGGAGCGCTGCAGAATGAAGCGCTGACGGTCTATCTCGGCATCCTCAGCCGCGCCAATTCGGCACTGCCGGCGAACGCGGCGCGCACGGACATCGCCACCACTTACACGGCGCCCCAGATCTTCAACGGCGCCGTGACGCTGGGGGCGGCATTGAACGAGGCAGCCGAGATCCCAATCGCCAGTGCGGCGACGGTGAACATCGGCGCCGCCGCCTCCAGCAACCTTCTGATCACCGGCTCGACGGCGATCACCAACTTCGGCGCGGCTAATGCCGGGATCCGGCGACTATTGCGCTTCGCCGGCGCGCTCACACTGACTCACAATGCGACCTCGCTGATTCTGCCCGGAAATACCAACATTATAACGGCGGTCAATGATACGGCGGAATTCTTGTCGCTTGGGGCGGGGAATTGGATTTGTGTGGGATACAAGAGGCAGGATACGCCAGGCGCTAACAATCAAAGCGCCGCAACCTATACGGTCACAGCGAACGACGCTGAAAGAGTCGTGAGGCTGACTAGTGCGGGCGCAGTTACGGTAACGCTGCCAGCGATTTCTTCCATACCCGCAGGATTTCGCTTTTTATTGATCAACGCAGCTGGTGGAAATGTCCTGGTCAATCGTGCTGGTGCGGATCAATTCGAAGGCGGCGGCACGTCGGTGACAGTTCAGAACGCGGACGGTCGACGCATGCTCGCTGTCTGGACCGATGGGGCGACTTGGTATACGAGCGAACGGCGGTTCAGGAGTGCTCAACAGGCCATCGTATTCGGTTCGCGCTACACGATTGCGCATGGCTTGGGGGCTGTGCCAAGGTTGGATCGGATTGCCGTTACGATGAAATGTCTAACCTCCGAGAGGAACTACGAAGTTGGCGATGAGATTGCCGCGCCAATAGTGACACATTTCAGCAGCGCCGCAGGCGGTTTTGGCGGCAATGTCCAAGTGGATTCTGTAAATATCTACTATGATTTAGGCGCGAATGGGATCTTCATTGGTGATGAAACCAACTTTACGTCCTCTACAATAACACCCGCAAATTGGGAAATCTACGTTCATGCATCATACTGATGCTGCTTGGCACAAATAAAATATGTAG
>DATKFM010000010.1:0-3692 GCA_035544395.1 Verrucomicrobiia bacterium | reverse complement strand
CGCGTCGCCACATTTGCCGAGGCGCTCTGCTCCGTCGGCTGGGCGGCGACCGGCGCCCTGGCGGCGCTGGGCAACTGGGGAGCCCTCTTTACGGGCTTGATCGTGCTCGGCATTCTGGCCGCCGCGCGCATGCTGAGCCCGGCCCGCCGCGGCCGATAGGCGTAGATTCCGGCGCTCCCGCGGCTCGCGCAGACCGCACCTGCCTGTGACGTTCGTCACACAAATAAACAGGAATTTTCGGCCATCCTCCCCTGTCTATGGGGGCGTGGAGCGCATATCTCATTCGCCACCAGGAAACAGGGCCGTCGGACATTTGAATAATTCTAAATCCGTCGGGCAGGAGGAAGCAGTGAACAAGTGCATGTCAGTTTCGGAATCGAATAGCGCGGCGGCCTTCTCGGCCCGGCGGTTGCTCGACGCCGTCACCGGCATCGGCGAGCCGATCATGCAGGTGCCCGGCATGTTTGCCGCTTGGATGGCGAACAGCGAACCGCGCGGACTCGACAATCACACCCTACGGGACCTCGGCCTGCTGCGCACCGACATTGCCTATTCAGTCGGCAAGCGATTCTGGCAGGAGTAGTGGCAAGCTGCCGAGCCGTTACTCCGGCACGGTTGTCTTGACCTGCCCGGCGGCCTCGCGCGAGCGTTCCTCGGCATCCAGCGCCAGCTTGTACGAGACATAGTACTTGTAGATGTTGCGGACGTAGGTCACCGGCTCCTGCCCGACCTTCTGCGCCACCACCCGCTCCACATTATTGAACCATTTGTTGGGATCGTAGCCTTGCTCGGCCGCGAGCTTGCGCAATTTCGCCATGCGGCTGGGGCCGGCATTGTAGGCGGCGAAGGCGAACAGCGTGCGGTTCTCCTCGTCCAGCTCCGCGTCGGGAAAATACACCTCGATGATGTGGTCCATGTATTTGGCGCCGGCATGGACATTCGCTTCCGTCTGCCTGATGTCGCCGACCTCCATCGCCTTGCCGGTGTCCGGCATCAGCTGCATGACGCCGATGGCGCCGACCGGACTCTTGGTGTTCTGATCGAGCTGGGATTCCTGATAGCCCTGGGCCGTCAGCAGCAGATAGTCGAAGCCATACTGGCCGGCATATTTCTGGAACAACTCGACGACCGACTGGAATCGCTGCCAATCCTCCTTGGCCTTGGCATTGTCCGCCTTGCGGATCTTCGCCGCGAAGGATTTGTAATTGCCGGTGATCAGCCCGTACTTCTTCACGACCTGGACCACGAACTCGTCGATCTCGGCTTTCAGCAGGGGGCTGTTCTTGCGGAAAGCCCAACCGACCTGGCCGCCGGTGCGCACGGCGATGTCCTTGTGCACGACCATGTCGGTCAGGATCGGCGACCAGAGATCGGCCAGCCATTCGTCGACGACGGTCATGCCCAGCAGCCCGGCATTGACCATGTCCAGCTTGTCCTCGTCCTCGATCGCGTCGGGCAGCGGCGTGAGGGTCATCTGCGCCTTGCCGGCGGCGGTGAACTGTTCGTTGAGCGCCGTCAGGCTCTCGTAGTAGCTGGTCGACGGCCTGACGAAGATCTCCTTGCCGGCGAGATCGTCGATGCTCTTCACATCGGGTCCGCCAGGGCCGGTGACAATGACCTCCGAGAAAGGCTTGGCGACCGGCTGCGAGAAATCCACCTGTGCCTGCCGTGACTCGGTGATCGTGATGTTGCCGGCGGCTATGTCGGCCCGGCCATCCAGCAGCGATGGGATCAACTGGTCGCGAGTGGTCGGGATCAGCACGATCGTAATCGGCCGCTTGTCCAGATCCTTCTTGTACTTCTTGTTGAGCAGCTCCTCGAACTTGCGGACGATGTCGGCGGTCAGCCCACGTTCCCGCCCGCGGTCGAGATAGTACAGGCTGCGACTATAGGGGACGGCAACGCGGATAATCCGCCGTTCCTTCATGCCGTCGAAATCGCCGGTCCATGATTTGAGCTCGGTCGGAAGGGCGCGCGTATCCACAGGTTCCGTGGTCTCGGTCTGTGCCGGCGCCGACGCGCCAAGGCCGAGCATGGCCGCGAAAACAGAGAACGCGATAAACCGGCCGGGCAGGGACATGCGCCCACCGTCATGTGACTTTGAATCAGCTATTCCCATCCCACGATCTCGTTGCTCGCTGCCTGGTTTCTTGTACGCAAACCCGCCGGTACTATGATCGATGCCCGCGATTCCTTCCAGATCGGACGGACGATTGCATAGTTCCTGACGCCGGTTGTGCGCCGCCAACGGGGCGGCCATCTTGCGGCAGCACGGTTGTTCGAAAAAGGTGGCGCATGGATATGGGAATCAAGGGCCGGAAGGCCATCGTCTGCGGGGCGAGCAAGGGACTGGGCAAGGGGTGTGCCCTGGCCCTGGCCCGCGAAGGCGTCGCGCTGGTGCTGAACGCCCGGGGCGCCGATGCCTTGGCCAAGACCGCGGCCGAGATCAAAGCCGCCACCGGCGCGAACGTCACCGCGGTCGCCGCCGATGTGACCACGGATACGGGTCGCGCAACTCTGCTCGCCGCCTGCCCCGATCCTGATATCCTCGTCACCAACTCCGCCGGCCCGCCGGCGGGCGATTTCCGCAATTGGTCCGGCGATGACTGGATGAAGGCGCTGAACGGCAACATGGTCACCCATATCCTGCTGATCAAAGCGGTCATCGACGGCATGATCTCCAGGCGCTTCGGCCGCATCGTCAACATCACGTCGGCGGCGGTGAAATCGCCCTATCCGGGGCTCGGCATGTCGAATGGCGCCCGCTCCGGGCTGACCGGCTTCGTCGCCGGCCTGGCGCGGCAGGTGTCGCAGCACAATGTCACCATCAACAACCTGCTGCCGGGCTCCCATGAAACCGACCGGTTGCGCAGCCTGATCGAGGCGGAGGCCAAGACGCGGGGCGTTCCGGCCGCCCAGGCCCTGGCCGAGGCGAAGGCGGCGGAAACCGCCAAGCGGTTCGGCACCGTCGATGAGTTCGGCGCCGCCTGTGCCTTCCTCTGCAGCGCCCATGCCGGCTACATCGCCGGCCAGAACCTGCTGCTGGACGGCGGCAGCTACAACGGCACGCTCTGAACCGGCCCGCCCGGCGCCTTGACAGGGGGCCGGGCTTTCGTTGGAGTCCCGCCGCCAGGAAACAGGGAATGGATGGGCCGGAAATTGCAGGCTGAATCGGCAGCGGCGGCGCGTCCGGCTGATAGCATGGTGCGGGTGGAGGGCGTCTCCTGCGTCTTCGACCAGGTGCGCGCCGTGGATGCCGCCTCGTTCGAACTCGCGCGCAGCAAGTTCCTCACCATCCTCGGCCCCAGCGGCTCCGGCAAGACGACGCTGCTGCGCATGATCGCCGGATTCGTCCGGCCGGCGTCGGGCGAGATCTTCATCGCCGGCCAGCCGGTGTCGGCGGTGCCGCCCCACAAGCGCAGCATCGGCATGGTGTTCCAACGGCTGGCGCTGTTTCCCCACATGACCGCCGCCGATAATGTCGCCTATCCCCTGAAGATGCGCCGCTTCGATCCGCAGACGATTCCGGACCGGGTGGAGAAGTACCTGAAGCTGGTGCGGCTGCCGGGATACGGCAAGCGCCGCATTCACGAACTCTCCGGCGGCCAGCAGCAGCGCGTCGCAATCGCCCGCGCGCTGGTGTTCGAACCCGACCTGCTGCTGCTGGACGAGCCGCTGGCGGCGCTGGACCG
>DATKFM010000009.1:0-22326 GCA_035544395.1 Verrucomicrobiia bacterium | reverse complement strand
ATTCGCTGGACGCGAATGTCTTGCACCCTCTCCCACTCCGTGGGCGAGGGGACGAGCCAGTATTTGAGAGCCCTAGACCTTACTCTCCCCGATCCAGCGAGTACCCCGCCGACCGCACGGTGCGGATCAGGTCGTATTCCTCCGGGCCATTGAGCGCCTTGCGCAGCCGGCGGATATGCACATCCACCGTGCGCGGCTCGACATAGACATCGTGGCCCCAGACCGCGTCCAGCAGCTGCTCCCTGTTGAACACCCGGCCCTGATGTTCCAGCAGGTGGCGCAGCAGGCGGAATTCCGTCGGGCCCAGATGCACGTCGCGGCCCTTGCGCCGGACGCGATGCGAGGCGAGGTCCATCGTCAGGTCCTCGAACTGCATGGTCTCGCCGTTGGTCGAGGGCCGGCTGCGGCGCAGCACCGCGCGCACGCGGGCGATCAGCTCGCTCGGGCTGAACGGCTTGGTGACATAATCGTCGGCGCCGCTGTCCAGGCCGCGCAGCTTGTCGCCTTCCTCGCCGCGGGCGGTCAGCATGATGATCGGCACGCCGCGGGTCTCGGGCATGCGCCGCATCTGCCGGCAGACTTCCAGGCCCGACAGCAGCGGCAGCATCCAATCCAGCAGCACCAGGTCCGGCTTCTGCTCCCGCGCCACCAGCAGCGCTTCCTCGCCGTCGCCAGCCTCGGCCACCCGGAAGCCTTCCCGCTCCAGATTGTAGCGCAGCAGCGTCACCAGCGCCGTTTCGTCCTCGACCACGAGTACGGTGGGGTTCATGGTGTCGGCTCTCCGCCCAATTCGCCTGCGCCCTGGGCCAGCACGATGTTGGTCGTGTCGGCCTTCGGCCGCGCGCTGTCGATCGGCCGCCCCAGCACCAGGAAGTGGATATCCTCGGCCACATTGGTGGCGTGATCGCCCATGCGCTCGATGTTCTTGGCGATGAACAGCAGATGGATCGACGGCGTGATGTTGCGCTGATCCTCCATCATGTAGGTCAGCAGCTCGCGGAACAGGCTGGTGTACATCTCATCCACCTCCTCGTCCCGCTGCCAGGCCGCCACCGCCTTGGCCGCATCCTGCGCGGTATAGGCGTCGAGGATCTCCTTGATCATCTCCTGCACCAGCTTGGCCATGCGCGGGATGGCATAGACCGGCTTCACCGGCGGGAACTGCGCCAGCGCCACCGCCCGCTTGCTGACGTTCTTGGCGTAATCGCCGATACGCTCGAGATCGCTGGAAATCTTCAGCGCCGAGACGATGTGCCGGAGGTCGTTGGCCATCGGCTGGCGCAGCGCCAGCAGCCGGATCACCAGGTTGCTGACCTGCTCCTCCAGCTCGTCGATTTTCTTGTCGTCGGCGATAACCTGTGTCGCCGCCATGCTGTCCCGCCGTACCAGCGCATCGACAGCCTTCTGCAGCTGCGCTTCCACCAGGCCGCCCATCTGGGCGATCGCCTGCCGCAGCCGCTTCAGCTCCTCGTCGAACGACTTGACGATATGCTCCTTGCCGATCGCCATTGCCATGTCAGCCATTGTCGGTCCTCCGCTCAGCCGAACCGGCCGGTGATGTAGCCCTGGGTGCGCTCGTCCCGCGGGCTGGTGAAGATCTGTTCCGTGTTGCCCTGTTCCACCAGCACGCCGAGATGGAAGAAGGCGGTGCGCTGCGACACCCGCGCCGCCTGCTGCATGGAATGGGTGACGATGACGATGGTGAAGTTCTCCTTCAGCTCGTCCATCAGCTCCTCGATGCGCGCAGTGGCGATCGGGTCCAGCGCCGAGCAGGGCTCGTCCATCAGGATCACTTCCGGGTTGATGGCGATGGCGCGGGCGATGCAAAGGCGCTGTTGCTGGCCGCCGGACAGGCCGGTGCCCGGCTCATGCAGCCGGTCCTTCACCTCTTCCCACAGCGCCGCGCGGCGCAGGCTGCTCTCGACGATCTCATCCGTCTCGGCACGGCCGGTGGCGGTGCCATGGATCCGCGGCCCATAGGCGACGTTTTCATACACCGATTTCGGGAACGGATTCGGCTTCTGGAACACCATGCCGACGCGGGCGCGGAGCTGCACCACGTCGAGACTGCGGTCGTAGATGTCCTCGTTGTCAAGCGTGATCTTGCCGGACACGCGGCAATTCTCGATCACGTCGTTCATGCGGTTGAGGCAGCGCAGGAAGGTCGACTTGCCGCAGCCCGAAGGCCCGATCAGCGCCGTCACCTGATGGGCGAAGACATCGATGTCGATCGCCTTCAGCGCCTGCTTGGCGCCGTAATAGACATCGACTTGCCGCGCCGACATCTTGGTCGCGGCCGACGCCGCCTCCATGGGCGCTGACGGCGCGCCGACAGGCGGTACCGCAAGAGTTTGAAGGGCCACCATCGTCTCTCCTTCCTACCAGCGTCGTTCGAAACGGCGGCGCAAGACTACCGCCAGGGCATTCATGATCAGCAGGAACACCAGCAGCACCAGGATGGCGGCGCTGGTCTTCTCGACAAAGGCGCGTTCCGGGCTGTCGGCCCAGAGATAGATCTGCACCGGCAGCACGGTCGCCGGGTCCGTCGGTCCCCCGGGAACGTCGGCAATAAAGGCGACCATGCCGATCATCAGCAGCGGCGCCGTCTCGCCGAGCGCGCGCGCCATGCCGATAATGGCGCCGGTCATCATGCCCGGCAGCGCCAGCGGCACCACATGATGCAGCACCGCCTGCAAGTGGGACGCGCCGAT
Source organism: Verrucomicrobiia bacterium (assembly GCA_035544395.1). Taxonomy (GTDB): domain Bacteria; phylum Pseudomonadota; class Alphaproteobacteria; order Dongiales; family Dongiaceae; genus DATKFM01. The sequence continues at coordinate 19,615 of DATKFM010000009.1, read as the reverse complement.
CGCCAGCGCACCCTGGCGGATCGACGGCGGCACCGCCTTCAGCGCCGCGCGGCTGGCAATGATGATGACCGGCAGCGTCATCAGCGCCAGCACCATGCCGCCGACCAGCGGCGCCGAGCGCGGCAGGCCGAAGAAGCCGAGGAAGATCGCGAGGCCCAAGAGGCCATAGACGATCGACGGCACCGCCGCCAGATTGTTGATGTTCACCTCGATCAGATCGGTCCAGCGGTTTTTGCGCGCGAACTCCTCGAGATAGACCGCGGTCGCCACGCCCAGCGGGAAGGACAGCAGCAGCGTGATCAGCATTGTGAACAGGCTGCCGACAATGGCGCCCCAGATGCCCGCTTCCTCGGGCTCCCGGCTGTCGGCGGCGGTGAAGAAGACGCTGTTGAAGCTCTGCCGCGTGAGTCCCTGGTCGCTCAGGGCATCGAACCAGGCGATCTGCCGGTCGTCGACCCGGCGCTCCGCCTGCGCCACGTCCCTGCGGATATGGCCCTTGTTCAACATGTCCAGATCGTCGGACGCCGCCAGCCAGAGCCGCGCCTTCGTACCGATCAGCGCCGGATCGGCGATCACGCGCTGCTGCAGCTCGTAGGCGGCGCCCGAGCCGATCAGGCCGGCCAGCGCCCGCTTGTCCTGACGGGCGGTGACCTCCGGAAACTGTGCCGCCAGCGCCGCCTTGATCAAGGCCGCATAGTCGGCCTTGGCCAGCATCGCGGGATCGCGAGTCCCCGCGGGATCGATCACCTGGGGATCGAAACTGATCTCCAGCGCGATCTCCGTCTGGGTGAAGGCGGTATAGCCCTTGAGCACGATACTGCCCACGAGGATCGCCAGCATGGCCATCGCCAGCAAGATGGCGGCCAGGCCGTAGAAACGGAACCGGCGTTCGGCCGCATAGCGGCGGCGCACGCGGTCGGCCGAGCCGCCGGCACGCGGACGCGGAGTGGCAGCGGGGAGCACGGCGTCAGTCATATTTTTCCCGATAGCGGCGGACGACAATGAGAGCGATGACATTGAGCACCAGCGTGCCGACGAACAGCAGCAGGCCGAGCGCGAAGGCGGCCAGGGTCTTGGCGCTGTCGAATTCCTGATCGCCCACCAAGAGCGTGACGATCTGCACGGTGACCGTGGTCACCGCCTCCAGCGGGTTGGCGGTCAGGTTGGCGGCGAGGCCCGCGGCCATCACCACGATCATGGTCTCGCCGATGGCGCGGGAGATCGCCAGCAGCACGCCGCCGACGATGCCCGGCAGCGCCGCCGGGATCACCACCTGCCGGATCGTCTCGGATTTCGTCGCGCCCAGCGCGAAGGATCCATCCCGCAACGCCTGCGGCACCGCGTTCATGGCGTCGTCGGACAGCGAGGAAACGAAGGGGATGATCATCACGCCCATGACGGCGCCCGCGGCCAGCGCGCTTTCCGACGCCACATCCAGTCCCAGGGTCATGCCCAACTTGCGCAGGAACGGCGCCACGACCAAGGCGGCGAAGAAGCCATAGACCACCGTGGGAATGCCCGCGAGAATCTCCAGCACCGGCTTGGCAACCGCGCGCAGCCGCGGCGAGGCATAGTCCGCCATGTAGACGGCAGACATCAGGCCGATCGGCACGGCAACCAGCATGGCGATGAAGGTGACCAGCAGCGTCCCCGTCAGCAGCGGCACGGCGCCGAAGCTGCCGGATGCTCCCACCTGGTCGGCGCGGATCGCCGTCTGCGGGCTCCATTGCAGCCCGAACAGAAAATCGAAGAACGGTACGCGGGCGAAGAAGCGCAGGGATTCGAACAGCAGCGACAGCACGATGCCGATGGTGGTGAGGATCGACAGGGTGGACAGCACGATCAAGCCGATCTCCACCATCCGCTCCACGCGGTTGCGGGCGCGGAATTGCGCGGCGATGCGGCCGCGGCCCCAGGCCAGGCCGGCGATGCCGATGACGGCGATGGCCAGAGCCAGTGCCAGCGCGCTCCAGCCGCGCCAGGCCACCAGCCGGGCAGCGGCGGCGGTCTTCACGCCATCGGGATCGCTACTGACGGCGCCGGCGATGATGTTGCCGATATCGTTCAAGATCAGGTTCAGTTCGCTTGTGGACTTGCCGGCCAAGTCGGGCGGCAGCTCGCCGATGGTCAGGGAGCGCAGCACCACCGGCTCCAGCGACAGCCACAGCGCCAGGATCACCAGCGCCGGCACGCCGCACCAGAGCGCGACATAAAGCCCGTGATAGCCGGGACGGGAGTGAAGGCCGGGCCCGGCCGCGGCCGTCAGGGCCGAGGCACGCCGCCGGCCGAAAACATACGCAGCCATCATCAGGCCGAGCATTGCCAGCATGGTGACGCTGTGGATCAGGCTTGAACGATCCACCGGCGCGGCGCGAGATGTCGCCACAGGCGCCGCAGCACCACTCGCCGCACCCGCCGCCACCAGGCTCGCCGCCACCGCCGCCATCTGCTGGCGTTCCGCATCGGGCAGCGGCACGAGACCCTTGTCGGCCAGATAGCCGCCGGCGCCGGCCGCGGCCTCGCCGGTAAACTCCACCACATATTCGCGGATGCCCGGCACAACGCCCAGATGGGACTTCTTCACGTAGATGTAGAGCGCGCGCGAGACTTCGTACTGGCCGCCGGCGATGGCGTCGAAACTGGGCGCCACCCCGTCCATCGAAGCGCCGCGCAGCTTGTCGCCGTTCTGCTCCAGGAAGCTGTAGCCGAATATGCCGAGCGCCGACGCGTTGGCCTCCAGCTTCTGCACGATCAGATTGTCGTTCTCGCCGGCTTCGACATAGGCGCCGTCCTCGCGGATGGTCTGGCAGGCGGTTTTCCTGCCGTCGCCCGTCAGCGCCGCGATCTCCGGAAACATCTCGCAGCCCTTGTCCATCACCAGCTCGACAAAGGCATCGCGGGTGCCCGATGTCGGCGGCGGCCCCAGCACCTCGATGCGTTCGCCTGGCAGCGACGGATCGATCTCGTTCCAGTTTCTGTAAGGGTTGGCAACCAGCGCGCCGTTCACCGGCACTTGCTTGGCCAGCGCCAGCCAGACGTTGCGCACCGACAGGCTGAACGGCGCGCCGGCTTTCGACTGCGCCAGCACGATCCCGTCATAGCCGATCTTCACCTCGGCGATGTCGCCGGCGCCGTTCTTGCCGCAGGCCTCGATTTCGCTGTCCTTGATCCGGCGCGAAGCGTTGGCGATGTCCGGACTGTCGATGCCGATGCCCGAGCAGAACAGTTTCAGCCCGCCGCCGGTCCCCGTGGCCTCGACGACAGGTGGCTTGAAGCCGCTGTTGCGGCTGAAATTCTCGGCCACAGTGGTGGCGAAGGGGTAGACCGTGCTGGAGCCGACGATACGGATTTCCTCCCGCGCCAGGGCCGGCGCGGCGGCGCTGGCCAGAAGCGCCACGGCAAGAAGTGCCACGGCAAGAAGGGCCGGCTGCCGCAGACCTGCCCGGCTGGCAAAGCGAAGAGAGCTGACCGATCGCCTGTTCATTGCCATCCCAGTTTACGACGTTTATATGACAGTTTTATGACAGCCGGGGAAAGACAGAAGAAAGTCAGGGCCCGGCAGGAGGTTAGGCGACCGCCGGGCCGTCGCGGAAAGGGCCGCCGGATGGCGGCCGATCGGCCTAGTTGGTCATCGGCTGCAGCGCCATGGCGGCCTGCATCACCTGGCTGCGCTCGCCCGACGGCAGCGGGATCAGGCCCTTGTCGGCCAGATAGCCCTCATCGCCCGTGGCCCGGTCACTCAGGAACTCGGCAACGAATTCCTTGAGGCCGGGGATCAGCCCCACATGGGCGTTCTTCACATAGAAGTAGAGCGGGCGGGAGACTTCGTAGGAGCCATCGGCGATGGTCTCGAAGGTCGGCGCCACCCCATCCATGGCCGAGCCCTGGATCTTGTCGGCATTCTGGTCAAGGAAGCTGAAGCCGAAGATTCCGACGGCGGCTGCGTTTGCTTCCAGCTTCTGCACGATCAGATTGTCGTTCTCGCCGGCCTCGACGAACACGCCGTCCTCGCGCACCGTCTGGCAGGCCGCCTTCTTGGCATCGCCTTCCAGCGACTTGATCTCCGCGAACTCGCCGCAGGCCTTGTCCATCACCAACTCGACGAAGGCGTCGCGGGTGCCGGAGGTCGGCGGCGGGCCTAGCACCTCGATCGCCGCGCTCGGCAGCGACGGATCGATCTCGTTCCAGCTCTTGTAGGGGTTGTCGACCAGCTTGCCATCCAGCGGCACCTGCTTAGCCAGCGCCAGGAACACCGTCTTCACCGACAGGTTCAGCGGCGCCGCGGCCTTGGAGTTGGCCAGCACAATGCCATCATAGCCGATCTTCACCTCCGTGATCTCGGTGACGCCGTTCTGCTTGCAGGTGGCGAGTTCCGTATCCTTGATCGCCCGCGAGGCGTTGACGACGTCAGGGTGATCGACGCCGACGCCGGCGCAGAACAGCTTGATGCCGCCGCCGGTGCCCGTGGATTCGACGACGGGCGTCTTGAAGCCGCCGCTCTTGCCGAACTGCTCGGCGACCGCGGTGGCAAAGGGGAATACGGTGCTGGATCCGACGATGCGAATCTCGTCGCGCGCCTGGGCCTGGCCAGCCAGGGCCAGCGTGGCAAGCGCCGCGAGGGTGATGGCGTATTTCATGTCCTGATATCTCCGCTTGTTGGCGACCTCGGATGGGATCGGCCTAGCGCCGGTTTCCCGCCGCGCAGCCGGAAAATCCGTGGCGGCAAGCTGGAGATTAGGAAGCTTTCGCGAAACTGATGCTACGGCTGCATGACTGTTCCATGACATTGACCGGCGAGAACGCTGCAGGATAGACCGCTACGGACCTGTTTTCCCAGCATTGCCGGAGTTTTGTTACCGTTCGATGTCCGATCAGGATTCACCGGCGCTGTCGCGCGTCAGCGGCAGATACACGGTGAAGGTGCTGCCTTTGCCCTGCTCGCTGTCGATCTCCAGCACCGCGCGGTGGCGGTTCAGGATATGCTTGACGATGGCAAGGCCGAGACCGGTGCCGCCGAGATCCCGGGAACGCGCGGTGTCGACGCGGTAGAACCGCTCGGTCAGGCGCGTCAGATGCTCGCGCGCGATGCCCTCGCCCTCGTCCATCACGGCGATGGCGATCGCGGCAGGTCCTTGCATGCGCGGCGGCAGCGCGTCGACCTTGACATCGTCGCCGCGCTCGGCGAGCCAGCTGGCCACGCGCACGGTGCTGCCCGGCCGGCCATACTTGATCGCATTGTCGATCAGGTTCTGGAACACCTGGGTCAGCTCGTCGTCATCGCCGATGATAGACGGCAGGTCGGCGAGGGCCGTGGCCGCGGCTGCGCTGCCGGCCGGCGGCGCCGCGTCCAGACGGATCGTCATCTGCTTGCCGCCGGCCTTCATCTCCAGCGTGTCGGCCACGCCATGGAGGAGCGGCGCCAGCTCGATTACCGCTGTTGGCGGCGTATGCTCGTTCAGCTCAATCCGCGACAGCGACAAGAGGTCGGCGACGATGCGGGCCATGCGCGCCGCCTGCTCCTGCATGATCAACAGGAAGCGCTCCTGCGCCGCGCGGTCGTCCTTGGCTGGCCCGCGCAGCGTCTCGATGAAGCCGATCAGCGTCGACAGCGGCGTACGCAGCTCGTGGCTGACATTGGCGACGAAGTCGGCGCGCATCCGGTCGGCGCGCTTGATCCGCGTCAGGTCCTGCAGCATCAGCAGCGCCACCGTGCCATCGGCGATCGGGCGCGCCAGCGGCTCCACCTGGGCACTGAAGCTGCGCTCCACCGGCACCGGCAGGGTGAACTCCACCATGCGGCTTTCGCGGCTGGCAAAGGCGGACGTCACCGCCTCGGTGACCGTGGGATTGCGCAGGACCTCGAACAGCTCGCGGCCGGCGATGTTCGGACCCAGGAGCCCATTGGCGGCGCGGTTGGCACGGACGACGCGGCGCTGCTCGTCCAGCATGATCAGGGGATCGGGCAGGCCGGAGATCACCGCCTCGTTCGCCGCCACCAGCGCTTCCAGGTCGCGGCGGCGCTTGGCCCAGGCGCGGCCGGAGCCGGCCACCGCCTGGGACAGTTGCCTGGTCGCCTCCAGGGCCGTGTCCGGCAACCGCGGCGGCACATTGCCGGGATCGTCGCCGTCGGCCGCCAGCCGCTGCAGGTAGTGCGCGATGTGGCCCAGCCGGCGCAGATGGGAACGGATCAGGAGGCCCAGGGTTAAAGCCACGAGGAGAATTGCGCCGCAGGCCGCCATCCAGGAAACCCAGCCCATGACCGCGAAGACCGCCAGCACGGCCGCTGCCGGCGCCGTCAGGACCGCCAAGACGGCCCAGAAATTCCGCGGGAACAGGGGATCCGGAGTCATGTCCGCCAGCTTAATCGCTTATTCAGGTAGGGTTCAGGGCCAATGAGGCAGGATGCATGTTAACGCCTGCAGCCGCCAATATTGCCCGTGCAACGAATGCCATGTTACGGTTTGGCTGTCTCGGCGTCACGAACGGCCGCAGATGAAGGGAAATTCCGCACATGAGACTAAAGTCTTTGCTGATCGCCGGCGCCGCCGCTATTGCGATCGTCACCGGCCCCGCCTTGGCACAGGACAGCACCACGACCTACCAGCAGTGGCAAGGCTACAACTCCGAGAACATGCAGGAACTGATCAATGAACTCGATGAGCTGATTGATCAGGCCGAAGCCGACCGCGCCGCCGATCCGCAGTTCCTGAAGGACCTGCGCGGCGTGCTGGCACAATACAGCGCACCTTCGGCGCCGAAGTATGTCGCACTGCTATTCGACGATTTCCGCGACGGCAACTACACCCAGAATCCCACCTGGACCGTCACGTCGGGTACGTTCAAGGTGGATAACAAGGGCACCTTTACCGGCCTGCGCAGCACGATCTATCCGCCGGGCACGCAGCCGGGCCAGACCAGCACCGGCAATCCGGCGCTGGACATCCTGGGCGCCATCCTGAACCAGCCGCAGCAGCAGAACACCAGCACCGCGCAATACGCGGCCCTTTATACGCCGGTGAAGGTCAGCAACGAATTCCGCATCAAGTTCGACTTCGCCTCGACCGAACGGTTCGGCCGCATGGATTTCGGCGTCTACCAGGGCTCCGGCGGCAGCAACGCCTACCGCCTCGCCTATCTGCCGAATCAGAAGGACTCGCTCCGGCTGGTCCGCCTGACCTCCAAGGGTGCGGTCGTCATCGCCTCCTCCAAGACGACGCTCAGCCTCGAGAACAACCGCCGCCATCTCTTCGAATGGACCCGCGACAAGAACGGTGTCATGAGCGTGGCCCTGGATGGACAGGAAGTCATGCGCGTCACCGACAAGACCATCACCAAGCCGTTCGACGGCCTACTCTTCGTCAATGGCGGCGGCAGCTACTACATCCGGTCGGTGAGTATCGAAGGCCTGAAGCCGCAAACTTAAGGCCGGATTTTTCTAGCATCGCAGGTAGTTGACGTCTCTCCCCCACAGGGTGGGGGAGAGACACGCATCATCCGCGTTCAGCGGGTGCTGCGAGTGTAGGGGTGTCGATACATGGCAGTATGTCGTTGTTCAAGTCCACCCTAACCCCATCCCCATTCCATGGAGAGAGGGGACAGTCTTTGGAGCCTCGCAGGACCACATTCCTGCACTGATTTCCCGCAAATCTGGTACAATCTTTATCCGCGGCCGCATCCAGCGGCCGCCTTGATTTTGGACACCGTCTATCGGAATACCGTATGCGCCTCAGTCCCCGCTGGATGGCGGCCACGGGATCATCTCGGCCGATTTCCCGCTGGACATGGGGTCCATCGCTCGGATTGAACCTTGCCGCTGGAGGCGTCCAGCGGAAGGACCGGGGCGCCACGGATGCAGGCGAGCTTCAGTGCAGCGTCGCGCCCGCCGGAGCGGCCGTTACCGTCTCCCGGATGGCGGTCGCCTTCCGCCGCTTCGTCACCGCCCCTCGTCCGCCGCGGGTGGCGTTGAAAAGGTCGAGTTCGTCCAGCTCATGGTCGGAAACCGGCGCCAGGGCCAGGTCCGTATAATCGGCCTGCCGCTCGGCTTCCCGTTTCACCTTGCGGGCCAGGTTCATTATCCAAGCCAGCCAGTAGCCGGTCCGCGCGATGCTCAGCAGGGATGCGGCAATGTGCCTGCTATAGAACGCAAGTCGGCTTTCGGCGGGGAATGAGGCCCTCCGGTCGCGGCGGTGCCGGATACGGAACAGCCCGCCATCCAGGGGATGCACGCCCTCATAGCGGATCATCATGTAGAACCAGAGCAGGTCGAACGCGGTGTCTTCCACATCGCCGCCATAGGCGGCCACCCGGCGCAGGATCGTCGCCATGTGGCGCGGCTCATAGAACCTCCGCCAGGCCTCCAGATAGACCTCGTCCCATTCCTGGTCCGTCATGAGCGGGTGATGGGACACCCGGTGATGGGTGTCATACTTGTTCATGTCCGGATCCATCCAGATGCCCTTCTTATGCAGCGTCTGATGATCCTCGGATCCCGGCAGCGGCGTCAGCACGAACAGATCGAGGATATCGATCGGCAATTCCTTCTTGATGACCTCGATATCCCGCAGGACCGTCTCCTTGCGGTCATTGGGAAAGCCGATGATGTAGCCGGCATAGATGATGATGCCCTTGCTCTTCCACATCTGCAGCATCCGCCGGTACTCGGTGATGTTGTTCTGGCGTTTCTTCGAGGCGGCGAGATTATCGGGGTTGATGTTCTCCAAACCGATGAAGACCCGCACCACGCCGGCGCGCGCCGCCTTGTCGATGAAGTTCGGGATGCGGTGACACAGCACGTCGACCTGGATGGTGAGGCGGCATTCGATGCCCTCCTCCCTCAGGCGAATCAACCGGTCGAACAGCGCCTCCCAATCCTTGTTGCGGGCGAAGTTGTCGTCGGTGACGAAGAACCAGTCGATGCCCTGGGCATGATTGCTGCGGACGATCTTTTCCAAATCGTCGGCGGTGCGATAACGGCTCTTGCGCCCTTGCACATTGATGATGGTGCAGAAGGAACATTGGAACGGGCAGCCGCGGCCGAGATCGAAGCTGGACAGCGACCGCAAGGTGCGGCGCACATGGTCGCGCGCCAGCATCGGTGTCGGCTCGCCCATCAGGTTCGGCAGGTCGGGCATGAAATTGTAGAGCGGTTTCATTTCGCCGCTGTAGGCATCGCGCAACACCATGTCCAGCCGATGTTCCTCGGCTTCGCCGGCGAACAGGCTGATGCCCAGCGCCTGCGCTTCTTTCAGATCGTCGGGCATCTCCGGCAGCATCGACAGGCAACCGGAAACGTGGAAGCCGCCGATGCAGACCGGCATGTTGCTTTCCCGGAAACGGCGCGCGAGATCGACGGCACGCGGATACTGGTTCGACTGCACGCCGACCATGGCGATGAGACCGCGGCCGCCATCGGCCTCGATCATGCGGATGATCTTGTCGGGCTTAATCCGGCAGTTCGTCTCATCGAAAGTGTGAAGCCGGATATCGACGTCGTCGCCGAGACCTTTCCGATCCCGGAAATCGGCCGCCAGGCCGTTGAGGCAGGCCATGGTGTTCGAGGGGATTGCTGACCGGAGCCACCGAATCGGATAGCCGTCGCCGCCATAGTGCGTCGGCTTGATCATGACAAAATGAAAGACTTTGCGTTTGTTAGCTGCGACTCTCATCTGAGAATGTCGGAATACTAACCGCCTCACCTCGCTCATTCATGCCGCAACGAAGTATTCAGGCTACCGCCGATTGTCATCGGGAACAAGCAGGTTGCCCTTACCGCCTCGCGTCGAAAGCGGCAATGGCGGCGGCGGTTACCAGGTCGGACACCGTGGCGCCAGGCTGAACGATCTGCACCGGCCGGCCCATGCCGATGAGAATCGGGCCGATCACCGTGCCGCCGCCGAGCTGCTGCAGCAGCTTGGCCGAGATGTCGGCGCTGTGCAGCGCCGGCATGATCAGCACATTGGCGGCTCCGGTCAGGCGGGAGAAGGGATAGCGCTCGCGCATGAGCTGGAAGTCGAGCGCCACATTGGCCTGCATCTCGCCGTCATACTCGAAATCGATATTGCCGCGGCCCATCACCTTGCGCTGGTCGAGTTCGTCGACCGCATCGCGCACCCGCTCCGCCTTCTCCCGCAGCGGATTGCCGAAGTTGGAGAAGGAGAGCAGCGCCACCCGCGGCTCATGGCCGAACTGCCGCGCCTTGGCCGCCGTCTGCACGGCGATGTCCGCCAGTTCCATCGGCGTCGGCAACTCATGGACAGAGGTGTCGGCGATGAACACGGTGCGGCCCTGGGACAGGAAAATGGAAAGGCCGAAGACGCGCCGGTCATTGAGAGGATCGACGACCCGTGTCACTTCCTCATAGGTGGTGTGGAAGCTGCGCGTCAGGCCGCTGACCATGGCATGGGCGTGACCCTGTTCCACCATGCAGGCCGCGAATACATTGCGGTCCTGGTTCACCAGCCGCTGGCAGTCGCGGAACAGGAAGCCTTTGCGCTGCAGCCGCGTGTAAAGGAAATCGATATACTGCTTGTTGTGCTGGCTGAGCCGGGCGTTCTGAACCTCGAGGCCCTCGGCGCCGGCGAGGCCAAGGGTGCGGATCGTCTCGACGATGCGCTCCTCACGCCCCACCAGGATCGGCTCGCCATAGCCCGCATGGCGGAACGAGACCGCGGCGCGGATCACCTTCTCCTCTTCGCCCTCGGCGAACACCACGCGCTTGGGATGATCGCGCACATGGTCGAAGATGCGCTGCAGGCCCACGGCCGTGGGATCCAGCCGCGCGGAAAGCTCGATCTTGTAGCCGATGGTATCGACGATCGGCTTGCGCGCCACGCCGGTCTCCATGGCGGCCTTCGCGACCGCTATGGGAATGGTGGAGATGAGGCGCGGATCGAACGGCACGGGGATGATGTATTCCGGCCCATAGCGCAGCCGGCGCCCGGCATAGGCTGCATCCACCTCGTCGGGCGTATCCTCCCGCGCCATGGCCGCCAGCGCCTCGGCGGCGGCGATCTTCATGGCGTCGTTGATGCTGGAGGCGCGCACGTCCAGGGCGCCGCGGAAGATATAGGGGAAGCCCAGAACGTTGTTCACCTGGTTCGGATAGTCGGAGCGGCCGGTGGCGACGATGGCGTCGTTGCGCACGCTGCGCACTTCCTCGGGCGTGATCTCCGGGTCCGGATTGGCCATGGCGAAGATGATCGGCTTCGGCCCCATGCTCTTGACCATGGCCGCGGTCACGGCACCCTTGGCCGACAGGCCGAACAGCACGTCGGCGCCCTTTATCGCTTCTTCCAGGGTGCGCGCCTTGGTCGGCACCGCATGGGCCGACTTCCACTGGTTCATGCCTTTCTCTCGGCCCTGATACAGCACGCCGCTGGTGTCGCAGAGGATCGCGTTGTGATGGGGCAGGCCCATGGCCTTGATCAGCTCGACGCAGGCGATGGCCGCGGCGCCGGCGCCATTCACCACCATCTTGATGTCTTTCATCTTGCGCCCGGTGAGGTCCAGCGCATTGATCAGCCCGGCCAGCGCGATGATGGCCGTGCCATGCTGGTCGTCATGGAAGACGGGAATGTCCAGCAGCTCGCGCAGCCGCTGCTCGATGATGAAACAGTCGGGCGCCTTGATATCCTCGAGATTGATGCCGCCGAAAGTGGGGCCGAGATAGCGCACGCAATTGATGAACTCGTCGACGTCTTTGGTATCGACCTCGATGTCGATGCCGTCGATGTCGGCGAAGCGTTTGAACAGCACCGCCTTGCCTTCCATGACCGGCTTGGAGGCGAGCGCGCCGAGATCGCCGAGGCCGAGCACGGCCGTGCCGTTGGAGATCACCGCCACCAGATTGCCGCGAGCCGTGTAGTCATAGACCTGGGCCGGGTCCTTGGCGATGCGCAGGCACGGCGCCGCGACGCCGGGGGAATAGGCGAGCGACAGATCATGCTGGGTGGTGAGCGGTTTGGTGGCGCGAATCTCGATCTTGCCGGGCCGCCCGCTGGCGTGCATCAGCAGGGCCTCTTCTTCCAGAAGGTCCCGTCGGTTGTCAGCCATCTTCCCGCCTGCCGCCCCTTGTGAATGCCGAGTGAGGTGTTGTTTTGGTTGAAGATTCTCTGCCGACAGGCTGGCACGAAACGGAGCGAAAGGGAAGGCGGCCAAGGCCATGGCGGCCAATGCTGGATTGGTCGGAATTAATGGGTTAGGACCCCGAGCATGAATGCTGAACTCCAGCCTGCCGCCATGATCGCCGCACCCGATGCGGCCGCCTTCGCCACGCCGGCGATGGCGCAGTATCTGGCCAGCAAACGGGCCTACCCCGACTGCCTCCTGTTCTACCGAATGGGGGACTTCTACGAGCTGTTCTTCGAAGATGCGGTGAAGGCGGCGAAGGCGCTGGATATCGCGCTCACCAAGCGCGGCCAGCATAGCGGCCAGGATATCCCCATGTGCGGCGTGCCGGCCCATGCCATGGATGGCTATCTGGCAAAACTCATCCGCAGCGGTTTCAAGGTCGCGGTCTGCGAGCAGATGGAGGATCCGGCCGAAGCGAAGAAGCGCGGCGGCGCCAAGGCTGTCGTGCGGCGCGAGGTGATCCGCGTGGTGACGCCGGGCACCATCACCGAGGACGCGCTGCTGGACGCGCGGCGGCACAATTACCTGGTGGCCCTGGCCGATGCGGGCGGCGAGATCGGCTTGGCCTGGCTCGACATGTCCACAGGCGATTTCCACACCCAGCCGATTTCCGCCTTGGAGCTGGGTGCGGCGCTGGCGCGGCTCGATCCCGGCGAGATCCTGCTGGCCGACCGGCTGCTGCGGGATGTCAAGCTATTCGAGCTGTTCAATGATTGGAAATCGGCGCTGTCGCCGTTGCCCAATCCGCGCTTCGACAGCGAAAACGGCCGCCGTCGCCTGGAGAAGCTCTATGGCGTGCAGGCGCTGGAAGGCTTCGGTGGATTCTCCCGGGCCGAACTCGCCGCGGCCGGCGCGCTGGTGGACTATGTGGAGACGACGCAGCAGGGCAAGCTGCCGCGCCTGTCGCCGCCGAAGCGCCTGGCACGGGGTGCCGTGCTGGAAATCGATGCCGCCACCCGGCGCAATCTCGAGCTGATGCGCAACCTGGGCGGCGAACGCCAGGGCTCGCTGTTGTCAGCCATCGACCGCACCCGCAGCGGCGCCGGCGCCCGGCTGCTGGCGGCGTGGCTGGCCGCGCCCTTGACCGATCCCCCTGATATCGCCGCCCGGCAGGATATGGTGGCCTATTTCGTGGCGCAGGAAGATTTGCGCGAGACACTGCGCGAGCGCCTGCGCCGCGTGCCCGACATGGAACGGGCACTGTCGCGCCTTTCCCTGGGCCGCGGCGGCCCGCGTGATCTGGCGGCGGTGCGCGACGCGCTGGTCGAGGCGGCGGCGCTGCGGCAGAAGCTGGAATCGCCGCCGAAGCTGGGGGCGCTGCCGGCGGCGCTGGCAGAGAACGTGCGCAATCTCGGTCACCAGGCCGAGCTGGTGGACCGGCTGACCCGGGCGCTGGCCGAGGAGCTGCCGCTGATCGCCAGGGACGGCGGCTTCATCGCGCCGCGCTATGAGCCCGAGCTGGATGAACTCCGCATGCTGCGCGACGCCAGCCGCCGCCTCATCGTCGATCTAGAATCGCGCTATCGCGGCGAGACCGGCATCTCGGCGCTCAAGATCCGCCACAACAACGTGCTGGGTTACTACATCGAGACCACAGCGACCCATGCCGACAAGCTGCTGAAGGACGCGGCGCGCTTCATTCATCGCCAGACCATGGCCAGCGCCATGCGCTTCACCACGGTGGAGCTTGGCGATCTGGAGCAGCGCATCGCCACGGCGGCCGACAAGGCGCTGGCGATCGAGCTGGCGCTGTTCGCCGACCTCGTGGGCGAAGTGACGGCCCGCGCCGAGGCAATCGCCCTGGCGGCCGGCGCGCTGGCGACGCTGGATGTGGCGGCGGCGCTGGCGGAACTGGCGGCGGAAGGACGCTATTGCCGGCCGTTGGTGGACGGCAGTACCGCGTTCGACATCAAGGGCGGCCGTCATCCCGTGGTCGAGCAGGCGCTGCAGAGAAATGCGTCCGGCAGCTTCGTCGCCAACGATTGCGATCTCTCGGAAAGCCAGCGCCTCTGGCTGGTGACCGGCCCGAACATGGCCGGCAAATCCACGTTCCTGCGGCAGAACGCGCTGATCGTGCTGCTGGCGCAGATGGGTTCGTTCGTGCCGGCGGCCTCGGCCCATATCGGCGCCGTCGACCGCCTGTTCAGCCGCGTCGGCGCCGCCGACGATCTGGCCCGCGGCCGCTCCACTTTCATGGTGGAGATGGTGGAGACGGCGGCGATCCTGAACCAGGCGACCGACCGTTCCCTGGTGATCCTGGACGAGATCGGCCGCGGCACCGCCACCTTTGACGGCCTCTCCATCGCCTGGGCGGCGCTGGAGCATCTGCATGAGATCAACCGCTGCCGCGCGCTGTTCGCCACTCACTATCATGAGCTCACATCGCTGGCCGCGAAGCTGCCGGCCCTGGCGCCCCACGCCATGCGGGTCAAGGAATGGCAGCATGAGATCGTGTTCCTGCACGAGATCGCGCCCGGCGCCGCCGACCGCTCATACGGCATCCATGTGGCGAAACTGGCGGGCCTGCCGCCGGCGGTGGTGGCGCGGGCGGAGTCGGTGCTAGAGACATTGGAGCAAGGCGAGCAAGCCGGCGCCCTGGCCCGCCTCGCCGACGACCTGCCGCTGTTCTCCGCCACAGTGAAGCAGAGCGCGCCGGAGAAGGGGCCCTCGGAACTGGAGCAGGCGCTGGCGGCCATCAATCCTGACGAACTCTCGCCGAAAGAGGCGCTGGAGCTTCTGTACAAACTGCGGGGATTCTTGAAGAACGCGTAAGTTAACCAGCGCCGGGTAAGGCGCGTTTACCTCACCGTCTCCGCACTGCCATAAAACGGGAACCTGGCGCACCTATATAGGGTGCATGACAGGTACAGCCTCATCCGCCGAAACAATCGATGACGCCCAGGCGTCGCCCAGCTTCACTTATGCATCGCCCGAGTTGAACGGCTTGGGCCGCGGCCTCGTCCGGCTTCTGGAGTTCGCAACCGGCCAGCCGCGCATCCGTCAGCTTTATGAGGACCATGCGAAGCTGGCCCGGCCCCATGAATATTTCTGGCAGGATGCAATCGATGCGCTGGAGATCGATCTCCGGGTGAATCGCGATGCGTGGGAAGTAATTCCCGCATCCGGGCCATTGGTGGTCATTGCCAATCATCCCTTCGGCGTCCTCGACGGCATCATCTTGTGCTGGCTGGTGTCGCAATCTCGCAGTGATTTTCAGGTCATGACTCACCGCGTGCTGCATCAGGCGCCGGAAGTGCGGCGTCATATACTGCCGGTGGATTTCTCCGGTACCGAGTCGGCGTTGCAGAACAATTTGACGTCACGCCGGCGGGCACGGGAACTGCTGGACAGTGGCGGCGCGTTGCTGGTGTTTCCCGGCGGGGGTGTCGCCCGCGCCGAAGGCGCATTCGGTCACGCAAATGATCTGCCCTGGGGCACACTGACTGCAAAGTTGGCGCTGGCGGCAGGCGCTCCCGTGCTGCCGGTCTATTTTCACGGGCAGAACAGCCGCGTATTTCACATCGCCTCGGCGATCCACCAGGTATTGCGCTACGGCATGCTATTCCACGAGGTGCGCAACAAAATCGGCCGCCGCATCGATGTCAGCATGGGCGATGTGATCGGCCACGAGCAGCTTCGGGCGTTCAACGATCTCCGCGCCGCGACGGAGTTCCTGCGCGGCGCAACCCATGCGATGGCGGGCAGCAGCGCGGTCAGCGCTTAACGGGGGGCAGCGCCAACACCGGCTTCTTCCCCGCGTCCCGCTGCGCCGACCAGTCCCGGCACCAGTCCGAGCAATAGAGATGGTCTTTGCCGCCGGCGGCTTTCGCTTTCAATCCCTGGTCATAGATCAGCACGCCGCAATTGGCGCATTTGTCGTAGGCCTCGATGTAGTAGCGCTTGTCGGCGA
Source organism: Verrucomicrobiia bacterium (assembly GCA_035544395.1). Classification (GTDB taxonomy): domain Bacteria; phylum Pseudomonadota; class Alphaproteobacteria; order Dongiales; family Dongiaceae; genus DATKFM01. Next base: position 3,576 of record DATKFM010000009.1, on the reverse strand, counting down.
ATCGCATGGACGCCTCACTCTGCCGCGTTCTTTTTGACGGCGGGCGCCGGGCCGTAGTCGCGTTCGGCGCGGTCGCGGGTGACCCAGCCTTCGCGGATGTCCTGATCGATCTTTGCGCGGTCCCGCTTGCGCGGATCGCCCCAGCCGCCGCCACCGCCATTATGGAGCCAGACCCGGTCGCCGGGATTGATGGTCACGCCGGCGAACTTCGAAGGCGATACCTTGCCCTCACCTTCGACGGCGGTGAGCCATTTGTCCGTGCCCGCACGCTTGATCCGGATGCCGGCACTCGCCGCCTCGCCGCCGCCATGGAGTCCCCAGGGCTTTCGCTTGTGGCGGTCGCCCATATGGCTGACGGTGATCGGCGCTTTCCGGCAGAGCACGCGCTTGGAGACGCCGAGACCGCCGCGATATTCGCCGGCGCCGCCGGAATCCACCACCAGCGACATTTCCTCGATCAGCCAGGGAAAGCGCACTTCGTACACTTCGGCGGGAATCATGCGGCAATTGCCGTTGATGCCGTTGACCGCGTTGTTGCCGTCGGCGAAGGGCCGGCCGCCCCAGCCGGCGGTGAGCAGGTCGTAGCAAACATAGTACTCGCCGGTGACGGGATCGGTGCCGCCGAACAGGAAATTGCAGTGGGTGGCTGCGTCGGTTGCCGGCGCCCGCTCCGGTACTGCCTGGGCCAGTGCGCCAATGACGGTGTAAGCGATGCGCGGATGGGTCTCGGTGTTGCCGCCGACTTCGGGTGCCGGGTAGTCCACATTCACGACGGTCCCCGGCGGCGCCAGCACCTTGATCGGCCGAAAGCAGCCGGAGTTCTTGGGAATCGACGGATCGGTTAGATGCAGCAGCGCGTTGTAGGTGGCGCTCCAGGTGACGCCCAGGGTGGCGTTGATCGGTCCCTTCGCCTGCTTGTCCGAGCCGGTGAAGTCGACGACGATCTCGTCGCCCTGCACATGGCACTCCACATGGATGCGATAGGGCCGGTTCTCGATGCCGTCATCCTCCATGTAATCGTCGAAGGCATAGTGCCCGTCGGGAAAGGCCTTCAGCTCGGCCCGCATGCGCGCTTCCGAATAATCCATCAGGTCGCGGCAGGTTCGGGTGAAGACCTCCTTGCCGTATTTCCGGATCAGCGCCTCGGTGCGTTGCGCGCCCATCTCGACAGAGCCGATCAGCGCGCGGTAGTCGCCGTAGTTGTGGCGGGGCGTGCGTACATTGGCCAGCAGCAGCTTCCAGACATCGTCATTGTCCTTGCCGGCGCGCTTGATCTTGATCGGCGGCACCCGCAGGCCCTCGTGGAATATCTCCGTTGCCTCGCTGGGAAAGCCGCCGGGCACCGAGCCGCCCACTTCCGCCACATGGCCGATGGCGACCGCGTAGCCCATCAGCTCGCCATCGACAAAGATCGGCGTGAAGAAGGAGTGCTCGGGCGTATGCAGCCCGCCGCGATAGGGATCGTTATGGACAATGACATCGCCGGGCTCCAACGGCTCGGTGGAAAGCTCGCGCACGGAACTCTGCACCACCAGCGGCATGCCGCCGATCTGCGCGGGGTTGAACTCGGCGACGGCGATCATCTCGCCCTCGGCGTCGGCGAGCGCGCAGGTGAAATCCAGCCCTTCGTTGAAGATTGTCGAATAGGACGTCTTCATCAGGGAGATGCCCATCTCCCGGCAGATGGAGACCATCGTCGAGTCGATGATGGTCATGGTCACCATGTCCATGGGCATATCCTCTACACTCTCCAGAAGCGGTCCCGAATCTTCAGGTTGCTTTTGCTCGCGGGGAATACGCCCTCGCTGAGGAAACGCTCATGGCAGCGCTTCAGCGCCTTCCGGTCCAGCGTCACGCCCAGGCCCGGACCGTCGGGCACGGCGACGCGGCCGCGCTTCGGCACGAAGGTGCCTTCGGCGATCACGTCGTCGCCATACCAGCGGAACAATGTCTGGCTCGGCTCGCGCACATGCTCCATGGCGGCGGATAGCTGCAGGTAAGCAGCGCTGCCCACGCCGGTCTCGCCGCTATGGAACCGGAAGGCGACATCGAACTGCTCGCAGGCGCGGATGAACTCCACCGTGCGGCGGATGCCGCCATGCTCGTTGACATTGGTGACGATGCAGTCCGGCGCCCGCAGGCGGATCGTCTTCTCCAGGTCGATCACATGGGTGGAGAAGGAGGCGCGGGTGAAATCGCGGAGCTGCGCAAACTCTTCATAGGTCTCCGCCGGGTCTTCGTAATAGTGGATGATATAGGGATCGAAGCGGCGGAAGGCTTCGCGCGCCGTCGGCACGGTCCAGCCGCCATTGGCGTCGAGGCGGATCATCCGGTCGCCGACGGCGGCGCGGATCTCCCGCACCATCGTCACCTCGTCGTCGAGGGAGACCGTGCCTACCTTGCCCTCGAAGCTGTCGGAGTCATGCTGCTCCACCATGCGGCCGCAATAGCGGGCGATCTCCATGGGCGTCGATTCGCCGGGATCGGACGGACCGGGATGGCGGAAGGCGAAATACTCGGTGAGCGCGATCTCGTGCCGCACAGCGCCTCCGAGCAGGACATAGAGCGGCACGCCCTCGGTCTTGCCGCGCGCGTCCCACATCGCCATCTCGACGCCGCCGAAGGCGCGGCGCTGCCCCACCACATCACCCCAGGGATTATAGCGCATGCCCCCGACGCAGCGGCGCTCGGCCGTAGTGATCTCGCGGATGTCGAGCCCCAGCAGCCGCTCGCGGAATTTCAGCACATCGGCCGACCGGTCGCCGTCGGCGACCTCGCCGATGCCGGTGACGCCGTCGTCGGTCGCCACCTCGACGATGGTCTTTGTCAGCGAGGCGACCGAGCCGTAGCTGAACACATAGGGCGCGGTGAATGGAATATTGACCGGCGTCGCCTTGATGTCGGTGATCTTCATTTGCCGTCCTGGCTTGTAATGCGGAGATTGCCGTAGTCATCGACCAAGAGAACCTGGCCGGGTCGCAGCAGCGTCACCGAGGCGGCTTCCTCGATGACCGCGGGTCCGGATATCCGATGGCCGGCGCAGAGCGCGGCGCGATCGAACACCGGCGTGTCATGGGCGCCGTCCTCGAACACGACGCGGCGCGTGCCGGCGGCCGTGGCGGCGCCGGTGGCTTTGGCGATCTTCGTGAAATCCGGCTTCGGCGTGACCGACACCGCCGTCACCATGAAGTTCACGATGTCGATCATCTGGCCGGGAATGGCGAAGCCGAAACGGGCGGCATGCATGTCGTGGAAGGCCTGCCAGAGTTTCGGAGTCGTTTCTTCGTCGAAGCCGTCAAATGGCACCGGCACTTCCAGTTCGTAGTTCTGCCCGAGATAGCGCATTTCCAGGGAGCGGATGATCTCGAACGGTTCGCCATAGCCCTGTTGCCGGAGGTCGTTCAGCGCCTCCTCTACCAGCGTCTTCATCGTGGCGGTCGCGCGGCCGCGGTCGAAATCATGGGAGGTCTGCTGCAGGGTGCGATGCCGGTCCACCCGCGCGTCGGTCATGGTGAAGCCGAAGGCGGAGAACTGGCCGGGATGATTGGGGATCAGGCCGTGGGGAATGCCGGCCTC
>DATKFM010000008.1:0-34204 GCA_035544395.1 Verrucomicrobiia bacterium | reverse complement strand
GGATTGCCCCGGCCGGGAAGTCCTGGACCGCCACTGCGCCGCCGCTGAGCGCCATCAGCACCCGCTCCCGCAGGTCGGCGATGTCGGCGGCGCGGGCGCGGAAATACTCGTCTTCGGCGCTGCCAGAGTTCGCCGCCTGCTCTTCCATTGCCGCCTGCCACGCCGCCACAGCAGACGCGCCGTTGGCGATGGCCGCCGAGGCTGGCTCAGTCAGGCTGGGATCGCCCAGCAATTCGAGCTGGAATTCCAGGATCTCCGCGCTCATGGCCTCGCTGGTCGCGACCAAGGAATGCAACTCTGCCTGCGCTTGCGCGACCGCCTCAGCCAGTTTCCGCTCTTCGATCTCGGCGCTTTCGGCTGGCGCCGTGTCGATGGCCGACTGCAGCGACAGACGGACCAGCGGTCCGATCACCAGCCCTGGCGCTGCGGCCTGTCCGTGAAAGATCCGTTCAGGACTCGGCCGCGGCTTCATCGAAGTCCCGCTCCACCAGCGAGCGCAGCGCATCGACCGCATGCTGAGCGGCGGCGCCTTCGGCCTCCATTTCCAGCACCGTGCCCGTGCGCAGCTTCAGCCCCATGACCTTGACGATGCTCTTGGCGTCGATCCACGGCGCTTCCGGCGCGCCGCGCACCCGAATGTTTGCGTCGAACGTCTTCGCCAGCTTTGTGAACTTCACCGCCGGGCGCGCATGGAGGCCCACGGGGTGAGTGATCTTGACGCTGGAACGGATGGCGCTCACGGCGACAGTTCCTCGGCCGTGGCGCAGACCTGGTCGAGCGTGGCGCCGCCGGCGGCTTCCGTCGCCGCCACCACCGCCCCTTCGACCACCGGCGCGTTGCAGATGCGCACCCGCGAGCCGCGGTCGCCGTCGAGCATCTCAATGGCCATCTCCGCATTCATCTCCGCGCCGCCGAGATCCACCAGGACGGCAACGCCCGCGTCGTTCCAGATCGACTCGATGGCGGCGCGAATCTTCAGCGGATCGGTGCCGAGGCCGCCGTCGGGATTGCCGCCGGTGTGGGCGCAGGGCACATCGTCCCCGACCATCTGCCGCACCATCGCGGCCGCGCCGCGAGCGACATCGGGTGAATGGGACACGATGACGATGCCGACCTTGTTGTTCATACCCGCCCCTCGATCACGTCGCATACCGCCTCGAGCATCAGTTGACTGGAGCGGGCGCCGGGATCCATATGGCCCTTGGAGCGCTCGCCCAGGAACGAGGCGCGGCCGCGGATCGCCTGAAGCGGCGTGGTGGCCGCCGCGGCTTCGCTGGCCCGCTTGCGCATTGCCGACGTCAGGTCCGCACCGCCGGTCTCCAGCGTCTCGGCCAGCGGCAGCAGCACGTCGAGCATGGTTTTCATGCCGCCATCAGATTTGCCCCGCGCCTTCACTGCATCAACAGCGCCGCGAAAGGCCGCGGCGAGGGCCGGGCGGTCCGGAATGTCCGAGAGGCCCTTGCCCAGACTCATGAACAGCGTGCCATAGAGCGGCCCCGACGCGCCGCCGACCCGCGTCACCAGATGCATGCCGACCGCCTTCAACGCCTCACCCAGCGGCCTTTCCGCCAGCTTGTCCAGGTCGGCCAGCACGGCATCCATGCCGCGCTTCATGTTGAGGCCGTGATCGCCGTCGCCGATCGCCTGATCGAGTGTGGTCAGTTCGTCGGCATGGGCGACGATGCGCTCCGCCACGGTCTTGATGAGGTTTCGCCGGAGGGCTTGCGCGTCGGCCATGATCAGGACTCGAGCAGCCGGCGTCCGCCGGCATCGAAGAACAGGGGCCGCGTCAGTTCGATGCCCAGGGTGTCGCCGGGCTTACGGTCTTCATGCGGATCGGCCAGCAGCACCATCTTCTGGCCCGCGACATCGAGATGCAGATGGCTCTGATCGCCGAGCCGTTCGATCCGCGTAAGTTGTCCGCGCAGCATGCCGTTGACCGGCTGTCGCTCCAGCCGCACATGCTCGGTGCGTACGCCTATGGTTTCTGTTTCCGCTGGAGCCGCCAGATGGGGCAGCGTGGCGGCAGCGAGCAGGTTGATGCGGGGAACGCCGAGCCGCGTAGCGACGTAGACATCGCCGGGCTCTTCATAGATCTGCCGCGGCGTGCCGATTTGGATCAACTCACCCTCTCTGAGGACGCCGACCTCGGTCGCCATGGTCATGGCTTCGATCTGGTCATGCGTCACATACAGAACGGTGGCGCCAAGGCTTTGCTGGATGCGCTTCAATTCGAGCCTGAGATCGGCGCGCAGCTTGGCGTCGAGCGAGGAGAGTGGCTCATCCATCAAATAGACCGAGGGCTGACGCACCAGGGCGCGGCCGATGGCGACACGCTGCATCTCGCCGCCCGACAGCTTGGTCGCCTTGTTGGCGAGTTTCGACGTGATGCGCAGCAGCTCGGCGACTTCCTCGACCCGCTTCTTGATCTTGTCCGCGGGCATGCGCCGCGATGGCGACTTCAGCGGGAAGGCGAGGTTGTCGAACACCGAGAGATGGGGATACAGCGAATATTGCTGGAACACGAAAGCGACATCGCGTGCGGCCGGCGGTGCGGCCGTTACATCCTGACCGGCGATATGCACCTGGCCGGCGTCTGGCTGCTCGAGGCCGGCGACGAGACGCAACGTGGTCGTCTTGCCGGCTCCCGTCGGCCCCAGCAGCACGACGAACTTGCCGTTGCCGACCGTCAGATCGAGCGACTTCACGGCTTCGATCGCGCCGAAACGCTTGCTGACGCCCTGCAGCTTGATCTCAGACATGGGCGGCGCCTCCGGGACTTCTGATGGCGCGGCCGGTCACGGCATCGAACAGCGAAAGCTGCGGCGTGCGGAATGTAAGACCGACGGTCTCGCCGGCGCGAGCGATGGCGTCGGCGGGAATGCGCGCCTTCACCTGGCCATGTTCGGTATCGAGGGTGACGATCTGCGTCGTGCCCAAATACTCCGCGCCAAAGATCCGGGCGCGCAAATTGCTGCTGTCGGCGAGCCGGATATGCTCCGGACGCACGCCCAGCGCCAAGGGACTTTCGGCGCGGCCTTCTGCTACACGCGGGATGGGAACGGCAGCACCATTCAGCCGGATCGCCTCGTCGCCCGGAGTCAGGGCCGAGGAGAAACGCAGGAAGTTCATCGGCGGCGAGCCGACGAAATCGGCGACGAACATGGTGGCCGGCCGGTCATAGATCTCCTGCGGCGTGCCGAATTGCTCGACAACGCCGAGATTCATCACGGCGATCTTGTCGGCCATCGACATGGCTTCGAGCTGATCATGGGTGACATAGACCGTCGTGGCGTTCACGCGGTCATGGAGAGCGCGCAGTTCGTGGCACATGATCTGGCGGAACTCGGCATCGAGCGCGCCCAGCGGTTCATCCATCAGGAAAGCCTTCGGCTCGCGCACGATCGCACGTCCCAGGGCGACGCGTTGCCGGTCGCCGCCGGAAAGCCGCGAGACCGGCTGGTCGATCAGGCTGTCGATGCGCAGCAACTTCGCGGTCGCCATGGCACGGCTGTTCTGCTCGTTGCGATCCATGCCCTGGCATTTGAGCGGGAAGGCGATGTTCTGCCGCACGGTCATGTGCGGGTAGAGGGCAAAGAGCTGGAACACGAAGGCAATATCGCGCTCGCGTGCCCGCAGGAAGGTGACGTCCTCACCGCCCAGCAGGATCTGGCCAGAGGTGGGCAGTTCCAGTCCCGCGATCATGCGCAGCGTTGTGGTCTTGCCGCAGCCCGAGGGCCCGAGCATGACGAAGAATTCGCCATGGCCGACCGTCAGGCTCGAATCCTTGACGGCGACGAAATCGCCGAAGGCCTTGCGCAGGTTCTGGACCTGGATTTCCGCCATGACCGGCTAGTCCCGAAAATGGCTGACGACGACGAACATCAGCGTACCCGTGAGGATCGTGATGAAGGAATAAGTGAACAGCCCCAGCAGGAACGGCTGCATCAGCATGAAGATGCCGACGCCGATCAATGCCGTCGCGGCATTCTCCCACGGGCCGCGGCGGAATAAGTTCTGGGGCGGGTTCGGTTTGGCCGGAGGTTTTTTCATTTGCGCACCGCGCCGAATGTGATGCCGCGCAGCAGGTGCTTCCGCAGCAGGATGGTGAAGAGCACAATCGGGATCAGGAACAGGGTCGCGCCTGCCGCGACGGCGGGCCAATCCTGACCGCCTTCGCCGATGATGATGGGAATGAACGGCGGCGCGGTCTGCGCCCGTCCGGAGGTCAGCAGGACGGCAAACGCATATTCATTCCAGGAAAAGATCAGGCAGAAGATGGCGGTCGCGGCAATGCCCGTGCTCGCCTGCGGCAGGACCACCTTGATGAAGGATTGGAAGCGGGAGTAGCCGTCGATCATCGCGGCTTCCTCATATTCCCGCGGAATCTCGTCGATGAAGCCTTTCAGCAGCCACACGGCCAGCGAGAGGTTTACCGCGGTATAGAGCAGGATCATGCCCAGATGGGTGTCCGAGAGTCCGAGCGACCGGTACATGAGGAAGATCGGAATCGCAACGGCGATCGGCGGCATCATGCGGGTCGAGAGAACGAAGAACATCAAGTCGTCCTTCAGCGGCACCTTGAACCGCGAGAAGGCATAGGCCGAGAGCGTTCCCAGGAAAACCGCCAGGAATGTCGATCCGAAACCGATAATGACCGAGTTGATGAACCGTTCGCCGAACTTCGATGGTCCGGCGATCACCATATCGCGCTCGCGCACGATCTGGTCGCAGATACCTTTCGCCGGCGGCAGGGACGCGATGTATTCGTCGGTCTGGCGGGTCCGGGTGGTGAACAGGTTGCAGAAACCCTCGAGCGTCGGATCAAACAGGATCTTCGGCGGGTAGGAAATTGAGTCCGGCGGCGTCTTGAGGCTGGTCATGACGATCCAGACCAGCGGCAGGATCGTGATCAGGGCATAGAGGATGACCACGGCGCCGGCGACCCACTGGGTGCCGCGCCGCGGCGCGACGACTGAATGGGCGGTGCTCAGGCCGCTCATCGCTGCTTCACCCGGTTGAGCGCCTTGACGTAGATGTTTGCCGCACCGAACACGGTCACGAACAGGATGATGGCAAAGGCGGAGGAGTAGCCGGTGCGCCACTTCTCGAACGCCTCGCGTTTCAGATTGATCGACGCCAGCTCGGTGACCGAGCCGGGGCCGCCGGAGGTCAGCTCGACAACGAGGTCGAACATCTTGAAGTTTTCGATACCGCGAAACAGGATCGCGAGCATCAGGAAGGGCAGAACCATCGGCAGGGTGATCGACCAAAATTGCCGCCACTGCGAGGCGCGATCCACCTCGGCGGCCTCATAGATGTAGTCGGGAATGGAGCGCAGGCCGGCTAGGCAGATCAGCATCACATAAGGCGACCACATCCAGGTATCGACGATGACGATAGCCCAGGGCGCAAGATGCACTTCGCCGATCATCTGAAACGAGCTCGGGTCGATGCCGGTAAAGAAGGAGATGACGTAGTTGAAAAGCCCGATTTGCGGCTGATAGAGGAAGGTCCAGAAATTGCCGACAACGGCCGGCGACAGCATCATCGGCAGCAGGATGACCGTGGTCCAGAAACCATGGCCCTTGAACTGCTTGTTGATGAGCAGGGCGAGGCCAAAGCCGATTACCATCTGCAACACCAGCGTCCAGCACAGGAAATGCGCGGTGACCTGCAGTGTCTGCCAGACGTCGCTGTCGGTCAGCACTCGCTGATAGTTCCTCAGGCCGACCCATTCCAAATCCTGGGTCGTCTTGTTGGCGCGGTAGTTGGTGAAGGACAGGTAGATGGTCCAGATCAACGGGAAGATGTTGATCGCCAGCAACAGCAGGATGGTCGGGGTGATGAACCACCAGGCGATCGCGCGATCCGACAGACCGCGGAGGCGATGCGCCAATAAAGTCGGGGTTCGTGCCGCAGCTTGCTGCAACATGTTCGCCTGAACCTACGTGAGCAGTGCTTCCAAATTCCGGCGGCGGCTCCGGCTGTCTGTGGACAGCCGGAGCGTTGGCGCCGGTCGGCGGCGGCTAAATCAGATCTTGCCGTCAGCCTCGAAGATTTCTTTCCAGTCTTCGATCAGCTTATCGAGAGCTTCCTGAGCCGTGCCTTGGTCGGCCACGACGAAGTCGTGGACGCGCTTCTGCATGGACAGGAGCAGCTCGGCGTAGGTCGGCTCTTGCCAGAAGTCCTTCACGCCCGACATCGCCTTGAGGAAGTCGGCCGCGAACGGTGCGGTGCTGGCGAAATTCGGATCGCCGAGCACGGCCTTGTGGCAGGAATAGCCGCCCAGAGACCACCATTTCTTCTGCACATCGGCCTGAGCGAACCACTTGATGTACTTCAGCGCGCCTTCCTGGTTGTCGGAGTAGGCGACGACGGAAATGCCCTGGCCGCCCAATGTGGAGGCCTCGACATTCTGCTTCGGATTGACGAAGAAGCCGATCCGGTCGCCGCCGACATTCTCGTCCTTGTATAGGCCGGGGAAGAAGGCGAACCAGTTCATCTGCATGGCGACCTGGCCGGACTTGAAGGCATCCAAGCCTTCTTGCATGTAGCTATCCGTGTAGCCCGGCGGCGTGCAGCACTTATACAAATCCTTGTAGAACTGCAGCCCTTCGACCGATTCCTTGGAGTTGACGAAGCCGTCCATGTGGTACGGATTCTTCGGATCTTCGTACTGGAAACCCCAGGAATAGAGCGCCGCGGTGACGCCCATGGTGATGCCTTCGGAACCGCGCTCGGTGAAGATGGCGGCGCCATAGACCTTCTTGCCGTCGATTTCACGACCCTGGAAGAACTCGGCAACTTCCTTGAGTTCCGTCCAGGTGGCGGGCGGCCCCAGGTCGCGTCCGTATTTGGCCTTGAACTCGGCCTGCAGCTCGGGCCGGGCAAACCAATCCTTGCGGTAGGTCCAGCCGAGCGCGTCGCCCATTGCCGGCAACGCCCAATATTCAGGCGCGCCCTTGGGCCAGGTGGAGTAGGCGTAAACCGTCGCCGGCAGGAAATCATCCATGGAGATGCCTTCCTTGGCGAAGAAGTCGTTCAGCTTCACATAGTGGCCATTGGTGGCGGAACCGCCGATCCACTGGCTGTCACCGATCAAGAGATCGCAGAGCTGACCCTTTGAGTTCAATTCATTCAAAATACGGTCGGCGAAGTTCGGCCACGGCACGAATTCGAACTTCATCTCGATGCCAGACTGCGCCGTGAAATCCTTGGACAGTTCCACTAATGCGTTTGCCGGGTCCCAAGCTGCCCAGCAGAGCGTCAATTCATTGCTTTGGGCGTTGGCGCCCGAACCGAAACCCAACGTCATTGCCAGTGCCGTCGCAGCACCGGCACACCATGTGCCTAGTCTCCGCATGTATGCCTCCCTCGCGGTGTTACGCCTGCATTGCACCGCGTGACTAGTGCGGTGAATTCGGTCAAATGGTTTAGTTTAGTTTAGTGGAGTTTAGTTTAGTTGAGTTCGGCGTCAAGCGGAGAGTCATGCTGCGCTGCAGCAAATCGTACGGGGCGTCGCTCCAGCGCAAAAATCGGAAGGAACGACGCCATCGAGCGCAGTTGCCAGCGCCGAAAAGCAAAAACCCGCCGCCTCCTTGCGGAAGCGGCGGGCTTTGATGGGAAAATAAGCTGTCTATGTCAATTCGTATTGATGCCCTTGAAGGCGTCGATCAGGCGCAGGATCGCCGGGCCGATCAGCACGATGAACAAGGGCGGCAGAATGAAGATGATCATCGGGACGGTCATCAAGGCCGGCAGACGCGCCGCCTTTTCTTCGGCCCGCATCATGCGCTCTTCGCGGTATTCGTTGGCGAGAACGCGCATCGAAACGGCCAGCGGTGTACCGTACTTGTCGCTCTGGATCAGCGCATTGACCAGGCCGCGGATCGACGGCATGTCCGTGCGGTTGATAAGGTTCTGCAGGGCCGAACGGCGATCCGGAAGGAAGCCGATTTCAAGAGAGGTCAGCTGCAGTTCCTCGGCCAATTGGGCGCAGGAGGTCGAAAACTCCTCCGACACCCGCTTCAAGATGCCGTCGAGCGCCACGCCGGCTTCCGCGCAGATCACCATCAGATCGAGCGCATCCGGCAAGCCCTTGGTAATAGCCCAGCGGCGCTTGCTGATGGCGTTCTTCACGAAGATGTCCGGTCCGACGAAGCCCAGCATCACGGAGCCTGCCGTGAAGGCGAGACGCGTGAGCGGCGACAGGTCGAACGCATTGAGGCCATAGAAGTAGACGACGGCGATGCCGCCAAAGGCGATCGGCAACGTTGCCTTGAAGAAGAGATAGCGAATAAGCGCGTCATTGGAACGCCAGCCGGCTTGCGCCAGTTTCCGCGTGATCAACTCGGCGCGCTGACTGCGCTGGAGGTTCATCGACATGACGAACTGACGCATGAAGTTCGTCGAGCCCTGGCGATTGCGCCGGCGCGACGTCGTCATGGTGCCGGCCTTCAGCTGCTCGCGACGCAGCGCCAGTTCCTTGACCCGGCGGGAGCTGGGCGCGCGCTCGATGGCGCCGAACCAGATGGCCGCGAAGGTCAGGATGGCACTGAGCGCAGCGCCGACGGCGACGAGATCCTCGAGGCGGATCCCGAGCGGCAGAACAATATCCTGCGTCATATTTCGAACCTCACCATTTTCCACATGATGGCTATGCCGATGGCATAGCTAACAAAGCCACCACACATCATAAAAATGCCGCGTATATCTTTGTAGAGCTGGCTGCCGTAATCGTAGTTCATGGTCAGAATGATCGCGAACATGATGAAGGGCAGCGAGCCGATGATGTAGGCACTGGCCTTTGCTTCCGAAGACAGCGCCTTGATCTTCAGTTTCATCTGCTTGCGGCGGCGCAGAACGGTCGACAGGTTCTCCAGCGTTTCCGCCAGGTTGCCGCCGGTCTCCTGCTGGATCGCGAGAGCCGTGATGAAGAAACGGAACTCCTGGATGTCGATGCGGGGTTCGATCGCCCACAGCGCGTCGATCATCGGCTTGCCGAATTTCACGGCATCGGCGATGCCGCGGAACTCGATGCCGATCGGATCGGCGATTTCCTGACCAACGACGCGGATGGACTCTGTCACCGGCAAACCCGACTTCAGGCCGCGGACGATCAGGTCGATCGCTTCAGGGAATGTCCGCATGAACTTGTCCTGGCGCCGCCCGACCATCGTGCCGATGGCAATGTGCGGTATCAGGAAGCCAAGCGCGAAGCCCGCGAGAATGCATACGATCGTCGGCAGGCCGACTACAAACTTGAGCGCCAGGGTCACGATGGCTGCGAGCGCGAAACAGAACAGCAGATACTGGCCCAGCGTGATCGTGCGTCCGGTTCTCCACAAGCGCATGCGCATGCGCTGCGGATTGGGCAGGAACCGCTTGATCAGGTAGTCGAAGGCGGCGATCGAGCTGTCGGCCGTGGCGCGGCGCACGTTGACGGTATTCTTGGCGCGGATATCCGCCTTGCCGGTCACCGCCATCACGCGCTTCATGCGCATTTTGGACTTATGGGCGCCAATCAGCGCCACGGTGATGATCATCCCCAGGCCAAGCAAGGCGCAGACGATGAAGATCATCACATCGGAGGGCGCAAGATCGCTGTTCTGCAAGAAATTCATTACATAGCCTCCATCAGGGCCCGGTCGAGGCCGTAGTAGGATGCCTTCGGCAGGAAATGCGGGCGCAGTCCCGATGACTTGAACGTGCCCTTCACGTTGCCCTGGGCATCTTCGCCCTCGAACTCGAACGCATAGAGTTCCTGAGTAGTGATCACGTCGCCTTCCATGCCGACGACTTCCATGATGTTCGTGATACGCCGCATGCCGTCACGCATACGGCTGATCTGCACGATCAAGTCGATGGCCGAAGCGATCTGCGTGCGCACGGCCTTGGGCGGCAGATTGATGCCGGCCATGCCGATCATGTTTTCCAGTCGGGTCAGCGCCTCGCGGGGGCGGTTGGCGTGGATCGTGCCCAGCGAGCCGTCGTGACCGGTGTTCATGGCCTGAAGCATGTCGAGCGCCTCAGGTCCGCGGACTTCGCCGAGGATGATGCGGTCGGGTCGCATACGCAGGGTGTTCTTCACGAGGTCGCGCATGGTGATTTCGCCGACGCCCTCGAGATTGGGCGGGCGGGTTTCCAGGCGCACCACATGCGGCTGCTGCAGCTGAAGTTCGGCGGCATCTTCGATCGTACAAATCCGTTCGCCCTGGTCGATCAGCTGCGACATCGCGTTGAGCAGCGTGGTCTTGCCCGAACCGGTACCGCCGGAGATCAGGATGTTGAGGCGGCTGCGGGCGGCAATCTTGAGCACCGTGCCCATCTTTTCGGACAGGTTGCGCTGCTTCGACATGATGTCGATGGTGATGCCCTTCTTGGAGAACTTACGAATCGAGATGCTAGGCCCGTCGATCGCCAGGGGCGGGATGATGATGTTAACACGGCTGCCGTCCAGCAAACGCGCGTCGCAAAGCGGTTGCGATTCGTCGACGCGCCGGCCGACTTGCGAGACGATGCGGCTGCAGATGTTCATGACGTGGCCGTTGTCGCGGAACTTCACGTCCGTGACTTCGAGCTTGCCCTTGCGCTCCACGTAGACCTGATAGGGACCGTTGACCATGATGTCGGTCACGGTCTCGTCGGCCAGCATCGGCTCCAGCGGGCCAAGGCCCAACATATCGTCGAGCAACAGTTCGACGAGGTCTTTCTGCTCGCGCTGATTGAGGCGGATGCGCTCTTCGCGCAGGATTTCGCCGACCAGCTCGCCGATCTGCCGGCCGAGTTCCTCGCGGTCCAGGCGGGCCGCAGCGCCGATGTCGATGCGATCGACGACCAGCGGCTGGATCTTCAGCTTGGCTTCTTCGACGCTCTGCTTGCTGGAGACGCTGGCCTCGGTGTTCTGCCGGGGTTGCGCGGGTGCCATCGTCGGCTTGCCCGGCTGCGCTGCCGGTGCACCGGGATGGTTGGTCTGGGCACTGCCGATGTTGGCGCCGGGACTGGCCTGGGCGGCGGCGGGAGCTGCCGTTCCGGCGGATGCCGTCGCTACGCCGGGTACGGAACCGCCGCCGGCGGACGCCAGCACCATTGCGGTGCTGCCGCTTGCGGCTGCACTGGCGCTGCCGTCGATTACTTGCGGCGGCAGACCGGCGATCAGCGCACCGATCAGGGTGCGCCTTTCGAGCAGGTTGAGGTTGTGATTCATGGCCTCAAGTTCGGCGGAAGCGATCTCGCCGACCTTGAGGGCAAGCATATGCTTGGAAAGATTTGCCGTGCCTTGCTCAATCAGCTTCTGCACCACGACGGGCTGCAGCTTGGCAATGATCGGAGCCAGGTTTGACGCCGGATCGGCGCCGCTATTCGCGGCCGATCCGACGACTTGACCAGGCTGAAAGGCACCTTCAGCGGGCGGCACAGCAGCCATGACTCTTCAGACCCTTACTTTTTCTTCGAGAAAAACGAAAACTTCTTCTTGGCCGGCTTGCCAGCGGCAATGTCGGCCATCAGCAACGACACGATCGACTTGAAGCCCGCGGTCATCTTGCTGCTGGCGGCAGCGGCGACCACAGGCTTGCCGGCATTCGCGGCGGCCTGGTTGGCTTTGGGATCGTCGGCGAGAACCACGTTCACCGGCTTGCCCAGGGCCTTTTCAAACTCCGCCTTGGAGACCGTGGCTTCCTTGCCGCCTTCCCGGTTGGCGACGAAGACGACGCGGGCCGTACTGGCGACCTGGTGGATCATGGCGTTGAACCGGATCGCATCGCGCAGACCCGCCAGCGTCATATCAGTGACGACGACGATGTCGGTCGAAGCGGCGAGCACGGCCGCACGGGCCGCCGCCGCTTTGCGCGGCACGTCGACGACGATGACCGGCGACTGCTTGCGGAGTTCCTCGACCAGCAGCGAAACGGCGGAGGTGTTGTAGTGCACCTCGTCATCGACGCCTTCCTCGGCGGCCATGACGGTCAGATGGTCGCCGCACTTCACGCCGACGCTGGTGATGAACAAGCTGTCGATACGCGACGGATTGTCCAGAACTTCACGCAAGCCGTGAGAGGGCTCCACGTCCAGAGCCAAGGCGATCGAGCCGTCCTGAAGATCGAGATCCATCAGGATGGTGTCGCGCTTCTTGTCGAACGCCATGAGCCAGGCGAGGTTGGTCGCCACGGTGGTGGCGCCGACACCGCCGCGGGTGCCGAGAACCGAAATGACCGAACGCTTGTCATTGAGCGGAGCGGCGGTGGGAGCAGGGTTCATGCTGGCTTGCATGGCCTGCAGGCGACGCTCTTCAGCCCGGTTGATGGCGCCATCCAGGGCGCGATCGCTGACCGGCTTCACCAGGTAGTCGGAAATGCCGGCCTCGGTCATCTCGCGGTAGAGATTGATGTCGTTCACCGCGCCGATGGCGATAACCTTGGTGTCCTCGGCAAACGCCGCGATGATCGGCAGCATTGCCGACATCGGCTTGGCCGAGTCGGAGACATCGACGATCAGCAGCTTCGGCGGCGCACCGGCGGCGAGATAGTCGACGACCTCGCGCGTACCGCCGTTGACGATCTGCAAGCCCGGAAAGCGCGGACCGCAGACGATGTTGATGATGCCGTGTGTCTCCGGATCGTTGACGAAGGCCACGCAATCGCCGGCCGACTGATTGCTCAAATCCGGCTCAATCGGACCTTCGATCGGCGCACCGCGCCGCAGTTTGCTGGCAAAGCTCATGTTGGTTTTCTCCTTAGTTACTGTCCGACGAGATCCGGAACGGTACGGTTCCCGGGCCTTCGGCGATCGGGAAGGTCTGCGGCGCCGCCGGAATGCCGCGATAACGCTGGATAGCCATGACGTTGTTGGTGCCATCGCCGGGCGCGAGCGGGCGGCCCTGGGCGATATCGTTGGGATTGCTGACCATGCGCGCGAAGTTGACGGCGTTGGCGCAGCCCAGGCGCGTCTCGGGCCGCCACTCATAGTCGAGCGTGATCGGCTGATTGTACCCGGGACAGTCCGGCACCACGAGCGCGACCGTTTCGGCAAAGACGACGACTTCGTCGCCCGTATGCTGATTGTCGGTCGACTTGACGGTGGCAATGCGCGCATTGACCCCTTGCGACCGCAGGGCGGTGCGCACGGCATTCAGGCGGGCCTGAACCAGGCTGTTCTGCGTCGCCGTTTTTGTGGGCGCGCCGATCAGCACCTGGCTGCCGGCCTGCACGCCGTTCTGGCGCAGGAAGATGCCGACAGCTTCACGTTCCACATCCGAAAGCTGGTTGGATTTCGGCGCGAAGGCGACGACATGCTGCGACTGCGTGGACTGGTATTGCGGCTGAACCGTCGGCTCATTCTGCTTCCAGGTAGCGTAGTCCAGCGGGCGATGGTCGCAGCCGGCGATCACTGCCGGAACAAGGACCAGGGCCGCAATCGAGCAGGCGCGATTAAACAAGCGATTTGAATTGCTTTTCATGACTATGACCTCATTCAATAACGAAGCCGGACTTGGCCGGCGCCGCGCCAGAGGCGGTGGAAGATGTCGCGAGGGCCTGGCTGCCTTCTTGTCCCACCGCGGGATCTGTCGGCAGTGAAACCAGGGCCGGATTGCTGATCGGCTCGACAAGATACGGCGTCACGACAATCACAAGCTCGGTCTCGGACCGGTTGAACGAATCCGACTTGAACAGCTCTCCCAGGATCGGAATATCGCCGAGGCCGGGCACCTTGTCGGCAGTGAGCGTCTGGTCTGCGCGGACCAGGCCGGCGATCGCCAGCGACTGGCCGCTCGCCAGTTCCACCGTCGTCTCCGCGCGGCGAACGGTGAAGCCCGGGAACGTGATCGCGTCCGCGCCGGTGCCAAAGGTGACTGAGTTGGCAATCGAAAGAGCGCTGACCTCCGGACGAACGCGAAGGCTCATACGGTTCGGGCCCAGCACCGTCGGCGTGAAGGCAAGCGTGACGCCGAAGGGATGCAGCTCGATCGTAATGTCGCCGTCGTCGTCGACTTCCTGCGGAACGGGAATTTCGCCGCCCGCGACAAACGACGCGGTTTCACCCGAAATCGCCGTCAGGTTAGGCTCGGCGAGCACGGTTGCCAGACCCTGAGAGTTGAGCAGATCCAGGGTCGCGGTAAGGTCGAAATTGCCTGAGCTGACCCCACCAGTGACTGTCCCGCTCGGAAAGAGAGACGTCGGCAGCCCGGTGGCAAATCCGACAGCGAACTCTCCGTTGTCGAACAGCGCATCCCAGTTCACGCCCAACTCCTTCAGCGTGTTCCGGTTGATTTCGGCGATACGCACCCGCAGGTTCACCTGGTTGGGCATAGTGACCTGCAGGCGATTGATGATCTCTTCGCCGTTGCCGAGGTAGCGGTCGGCCAAACGCCGGGCTTCCTCAGCCTCAAGTGCGGAGCCGACGCTGCCCGACAGGATGATGCCGCCGCTGATCGACTGCACCTGGATGTTGCGGCCCGGGAGAGCCTGCGCAATGACTTGGTTCAATGAACCGAGATTGTGCGTGACGACGAGCGTAACGCTCGCCAGCACGTTGTCGCTCTCGTCCGTCGCATAGATCGTCGTCGTCCCCGGCCGCTTGGCGAAGACGTAGATGAGCTGCTGCGACTTGATGCCCACGTCGGCGATCTCGGTGTCGGCGATGAATACCGACGTGATCGGCCGATCCAGGCGGATCAACTGGCCCTGGCTAACCGGCAGCTGCACGACGCTGCCGGAGCTGGCGTTGGTCACTTCCTGGGCGGCTGCCTGATTGCCGGCAAGGTCGACGCCGCCGGCGAGCGCAACAAGAGCGATCGCGGAAGACGCCAGTAGCTGAAAAAACTTTCGACTATGCATTTTCATAATATCCCCCTAGCAAGGCCTTACTGCGTAACCGGCAGCACAAGCGTTGTATTGTCCGCGCCACCCGATGAAGAACCGCGCACCACGTCGACGCGGGCGCTGTCGCTACCCATGGACTTCAGCATGCGGTCTTCGAGAGAGCGGCTGACTTCGTAGTCATAGGTGACGCTGTCACCGCGCTCGGGAACCGTGTTGTCGGCAAACGGATCCAGGGCTGCACCGCTATCCGCACCTTCGTCTGACGTCGACGTGGCGGCATTCGCGATGGTTGTGGACGCCCCGGCGCCCGTCGTCTTCGACTCGGTGTTTGCCGCCGTGGTCATGTCCTCATGGCCGGGAATTCGGTCGGCCGGTGACACGTTGAGGAACGAAACGGACGGAGTCTTCGTGCCGGAAATCGACGCCACCGGCGTGCCTGCCGGCTGCTTGTCAGTGGCCAGGCCGCGCAGAGAGAGGGCGAGATCGCCGATGTCGCGGACGGAATGGACCATTTCCACCTGCTTCGGCGTGAGCTCGACCGTGACCGTGCTCAGCTTCTGCGGCTCTTGGCCTTCGATGTCATTAATGATGCGATCGATGGCAATGACCCGGACGTCCTCGAGGATCGTTTCGGCGACATGCGGCTCGAAGCTGTCCGGACCGACGACTTCCTCGCCATCGACGCCTTCCAACTCGGGCATCTGCAGGAGGAGCATCAGGTCGACGTGATCGCCGGGGAAAAGCAGGCCGGAAATCGCCGTCTGATCGTCGATGTCGATGGACATGGCGCGCATGCCCGGCGCCAGAACGGCGGCGAGGAAGCCGCGGTCGCCTGGACGCGCGATCATGGTCTCGGTGATCGGACCGCCGGCAGCGATGCCGCGGCGCACGACGGCGCCGGCGACGCTGCTGGTGTCGGCCTGGCCCTCGACCAGGTAAGCGGCATTGATGCCGTCCTCGGGCCACTTCTGCCACTCGACATCTTCTTCCTTGATAAGCGTGCCGGCAGGCAGGTTGGCCTTCGCGACCAGAACCTTTTTGCCCGAGGTCTCCTTCTCGACGACCGTGGGCTGCGGCTTCTGCGTCAGCAGGCCGCGCGCGACGAAGGCGGTGCCGCCTGCGATCAGCAACGCTGCCAGAACAAAGACAATCGTGCGAACGTTCATTGTTTCACCCTCTCATTTGCAGCATAGCGGCAATGGCGAGTCCGCCGACGGCGATGGCCGCTCCGTATGGCAATACCATAGGAAAACGATCCGTCGCTTTTTTGGACCCATCTTCGCCGCCGTTGCTGCCGATTTCCGGCGTCGAAGTACCAACTGAAATTCTTTCCGGCGTGTCTTGGCCGGAGGTCATTGTCATGTCACCGATCGTCACGCCGGCGTCCGCGCCTAGTGCCGCATCCGCCAACGCGGGGCCGCCATGGGCCGAGCGCGCCTTGGCATAGCGCCGGAGCAGCAGATATGCGGCGAACGCGCCGCCGCTGATCGCCGTGATCATCAGGAATGGCATGATGAGCTTGCTGTCGGTCCACAGCGCGGCGGCCGCGAGCAGTTTTGCATCGCCGGCGCCCATAAGGCGGAAGACCGAGCTGAGAACAAAACCCGCGGCCAGCACGGCGCCGAAGCAGACCAGGCCGGAACGCCAATCAATGGCCAGCGGCGTCGTCAGCACGAATAGCGGGTATAGAAGGATGATTCCGAGCACATAAAGGTTCGGAATGCGCTGGATCCGGATATCGGAAACGGCGACCGCCAGCAGCAAAGCGGCAAAGCCCAAGAGACAAGCCTGACTTACAAGGCTCAGCATGGCTAGGCCCGTCACCGCGCGACTTGCCGGGATGCAAACCCGGCGTTGTTGTGGATAGGGAGGACTACGGGCCGGGCGAGGCTTCCGTCACAGCATCCGCGGCCAGCGTAAACATGTACACGACCGCATCGCTCAGTGGACCGATGAAGCCCACTACGCCGATGCTGAGGATTCCGGCAATCAGCCCATACTCGATGGCCGTCGCCCCTTTGTCGTCCCATAGGAAACGTCCGACGATGGTCCACACGGCAGGCTTCTCCCCGGATCAATGTTTCGATGATCAAAGCACACCCGCCTTTAACGATCTGTTAAAACCGGTGGCCAATTGCCACCGGGTCTTATCTCGAACATCTGCGTGCGCGTGGTAATGCGCGAAGCGCCTAAATTCCCAATATTCGGCACGCATAGTCCGGTCCGATCCCTAATACTTCGGCGGGTAAATTATCGAGTAACGATTAATGCATGCTTAATGTCGCCGCTTAATTTGCGAATTAGTCGGCAACTTATGCTGTGGTTGTCGCGGTTTCGCGTTGTCGATTGCGCGAATCGAAACACGAGAATGAAGCCCACCGATAACTGTCGTCAGGACATCGCGGAGCTGCGGGTGACAAATCCTTTCATGAATTTAAGCCCGATTCCATCGGCATTCTGAAGCATCCGCGATTTTCGCCACTTCATAGTTCTTCGGCCGAGTTAACGCGGAATTAAGACAGGTAATTTATCCTGTCGGCGATTGAATCATTTTTAGTGGAATTGACGAAATACAGAGCGGCTTAAGACAGAATTCCGGATGAACGGATTCACCGGAATGCATCGGAAGTTAGATGAAAACACAGATAAAACTCTAAGTAATAGGAAACAAAAGTTAGTAATAACAAGTAATAAAAGGGATTAACCAAATAAAACAATTGTTTTTTTGCGGTTTCAAGCGTATACGAAATGATTGGGTGGGCGGATATTCGGAGCCGGATTCCGATTCGGGACCGGACGGCGAAATCCCTCGGTGCAGCTGGGAAGATGTCCTTCGCGTCGGGACAAGGAGAATACATGATCAAGCATCTCGTTCGCAGAGCCACAAGCCGGCTCACCGGATTCGCCCGCGAAAGCGATGGCGCCTCCGCCGTCGAGTTCGCGCTCGTCTTTCCGCTGGCGTTCTTTCTCATCGCCGCGTCTTTCGAACTGGGCATGCTGATGTTCAACCAGGCGGCTATCGAGTCGGCGGTCCGCGAAGCGGCGCGCTACGGCATGACCGGTCAGGGCACGGAAACACAGCGCACGGCCGCGATCCTGGCGATCGTCGACAAATACACTTACGGGCTGGTGGAGCCCGAAGACATCACGATCACGACAGAAACCTATCCAAACTTCACGGATGTGGATGATCCGGAGCCGTATACCGACGCCAATGGAAATGGCCAGTGGGACTCCGGCGAATCCTTCACCGAGATAAACGGCATCCCCGGACATCAGGATGACAGGGGCGAAGTGGGCGTCGGCGCCACGTCGGAAATCGTGCAGTACACGATCAGCTACGACTGGCAGATGATGATCCTGCCCTTCATCACCAACATGCCGTTCTTCCCCGACGGCAAGATGGTCGACAACAGTGTTGTTCACTTCGTGGCGAAAATGACGATCCGGAACGAGCCGTTCCCGATGCCGACGTCCTAAGAGGTACATTCATGTTGCACGAAAAGAAGAACTTCATTCGGGATGAGCGCGGATTTGCCGCCGGCGAGTTTGCCCTTTGGCTGCCGGTGCTGCTGCTCATCATTCTCGGCTGCTTCGAAGCGACACGGTACATCCTGATCCATCAGAAGCTGGATCGCGCCGCCAGCCAGGTGGCGGATCTGGTGGGACAGTCTGACGGCATGACGACGGCACAGCTCACCGCCGTTTATGACGCCGCGATCGAGCAGATGAAGCCCTACGATTTGAATACCCAGGGCAAGATCATTGTATCTTCAGTGTTTCGCGCAACAGGGCAGCCCAATCCGCGCGTTGTCTGGCAGCGCACCCATGGCGCATCGATCGGCAACAGTGCGATCGGCGCCGAGGGCGCAGTTGCGGATCTGCCCAACAATTTCACTCTCGCGGAAGCTGAGGACGTCGTTGCCGCAGAGGTGCTCTATCAGTATGAGCCGGTCTTCTTCGGCGCGTTTTCCGGAATGAGGAACCTGGGCGGCGAGCCTTTGTTCGGCGAGATATTTCAGGCGATCACGTTCCGTCATGAGGCCTGGGCGCGCCCTCGCGGCGCCAATCTCACGACGGCGCCCTGAGGAAACTTCGAGATCCGTGGCTGCGCAGGCCGCATTCCGGATCAGGGACAAGACTTGAGGAAATAGCAGAAAGATGGGATGCATCATGAAAACGAAGCGTCTGGGTGAGCTGTCGCGCGGCGCGATGCTGAAGGCCACCACATGGCTGCGCCAGGAAAAGGGATCGCTGAACGTACTCTATGCGTTGGCGCTGATCCCGATGATCGGAGCGCTCGGGCTGGCGACCGATACGGCGCGCGGCTATCTTCTGAAGGCGCGACTGTCGCAGTCGATCGACCAGGCGGTCCTTGCCGGCGGCAAGGTGTACTTCTCTCCGGAACGCAACGCGGATGTGCTGAAATATTTCTCGGCAAACTTTCCGCACACGGTCGCGATATCCTATGACACGCCATTCCAAGCAGACTTCATGGATGCGGAGGTTACGCTCAATTCTCCGGTCGCTGCCGGCGTGTCGGGCAGCGAAACGCTTCATCTGACGGCAACCGCGACAATTCCCACGACGTTCATGCGCGTGCTGAATGCCGTGGGTTGCACGAGTTGCAACGAGATGACCGTGCTTGCGGAATCTGAGGTGGAGCGCACAATCCGCGCGGTGGATGCAGTGATCTCACTGGACATGTCGGGCTCGATGGATGGCTCGGCAAAGATCGGCGCTGCCCGTGACGGCCTTACCGACTTTTTGAACACTCTCTACGGCACCGGCGTCAACACATCGCCGACCCTCACCGTCTCAGGCACGACTTACAACCTGATCAATGTTGGGTTCGTGCCCTGGAACTCGAAGACCAACGTCAAGACGCAGGGTGCAACGAGCACCACCGTCACGACACAGACCGTAGCGTCCTACACGAACCCGGTGACCCTTGCCACCGGTCAGACAACGGTCTGGAAATCGGCCCTGTCGGAGGTTCCGCTGCTCATGAACCCGAGGGACACAAGCTCAAGCGGTCAACTGCCCGGCGGCTGGAGCGGTTGCGTCTATGCCCGCTACGTCGGCGGCGAAGCCACCCCGGGCTCGCAGAACAACAATACCAACAGCGTCAACACGAATGACGCCGACTTGGTCAAAGGAGCGCAATTCGACGTCGGCTCCGGCTCGACGCAGAAAGATTGGCCGGCCTGGGAGCCGATGTCGATCACCGAAGCCGAGCCGCGGAGCGGCAGCTGGTCGAACGGCAGTCCCGACAATGAACCCAACACCACGCGCTGGCGCGGAGCAAACAGCGCCGGCGCTGGTTACACCAATCGAAGCTGCACTCTGGCCTACTTCAACGACTACCGCACGAGCAGCAATACCTACACCGCTGACGAGAACAACAACATGGACGCGGTGACCCCCGTGAACGGGGCGATTCAGTCGGGAACTCAGGCGACCGTTACTAACACCAACACGACTCCGGCGCTGCCCGTAGGCGCTTCGAGCCGTCCGGTCTCGGTCCCTGCAATCACTGCTCCTGTCAGTGCCACCTATTCCGGCACGATGCGTTTCTTCAATGACAACACGCGGCCTGCCGCCGTGCCGCCGATCGGTGATGCGCCGGGCGACAACGACTGCTCGCCCTGTCTGACGCGCAGCATCATACCGCTGTCACCAAACCGGGCGTCGCTGTCGGCCCAGATCGGCAGCATCGCGAACACGGATCCCGACGGCAACACCAACATTCTCCAGGGCATGTATTGGGCCTGGGAAGTTCTGATGCCGGGACAGCCGTTCAATCAGGCCTATGTGACGACGCCCTTCCAGCGCGATCGCTACATCATCCTGATCACCGACGGCGCGCAGGTCGGCGGTAATGGCGATGCCTATAAGGGCCGGTTCGGCTCGGGTGAAATCGCCGGCGACAATACCGATGCCGCCCACGGGACGATCTCGGCGCCAGTGGAGTCCAACTCTTGGGTATATGGCGATCCTATCCCGGCCTTCACGACGACGAACAACAATCTGGACAACCGCCTCCGCATACTCTCCCGCAACGTCAAGAACGATGGGATCAAACTCTACATCATCGGCTTCGATCTGGCGGACCACCCGAACGAGCTGCGGATGCTCTCCGCGCTGGCTTCGCCGCCCGATGGCGACAGCCCGCAATACTTCTACGCCGCGACGACCGGCGCGGATCTCAAGGCGGCGCTGAAGACGATTGCTTCACGCCTGACCGACGTACGCCTGTCGATGTAATCTCGCGGAGATACCTGGTGAAACGGCCTCCGGCGCAAGCCGGGGGCCGTTTTCTTTTGCGCTCAGGCCTTCGCCGCGGCCAGGCGCTTGAAGCCGTCATCCAGATCAGCGATGAGATCGTCTATGGATTCCAGCCCTGCATGCAGCCGCAGCGTCGGGCCTGCGGCGTTCCATTTGGTCGCCGTCCGCGAGGCCGCCGGATTGACCGGCAGGATCAGGCTCTCATAGCCGCCCCAGCTGGCTCCCATGCCGAACAGCCGCATGCCATCGAGCATCGCCGCCAGCGCTGCTGGGGCGCAGGGATGCAGCACGATGCCAAATAGGCCACTGCAGCCCGCGAAGTCCCGCTTCCAGATTGCGTGCCCGGGATCATCTGGCAGCGCCGGATGCATGACGCGCGCGACCTCCGGCCGCTGCTTCAACCAATGCGCCAGTGCCAGCGCATTTTCCCCGTTGCGCTGGAGGCGCACGGGCAGGGTGCGCAGCCCGCGGATCGCCAGATAGCAATCGTCGGGCGAGGCGCCATGGCCGAGCGCATGGATCCCCAGCTTTAGCGGCCGATAGAGTTCGTCGCGGCAGACGACGATGCCCAACATCACATCGGCATGGCCGACGATGTATTTCGTGGCGGCGTGAATGATGATGTCGACGCCGTGCCTGAACGGCTTGAAGTACAGCGGGCTCGCCCAGGTGTTGTCCATCAGCACCAGTGCGCCCGCCCGATGCGCGGCGGCGACGATCGCGGGAATGTCCTGCATCTCGAACGTCAGCGACCCCGGCGCCTCCGTATAGACAATGCGGGTCTGCGGGCGGATCAACGCTGCGATCCCCTCGCCGATGAGGGGATCGTAGTAGGTGACCTCAACGCCGAATTTCGACAGCACCTTGTCGCAGAAGGCTCGGGCCGGGCCATAGACCGTGTCGACCATCAAAAGGTGATCGCCCGCGCTCAGATGCTGCAGCAAGGTCGCCGTGATCGCGGCGAGGCCGGAGGAGACGACGATGGCCCGCCCGCCGCCTTCAAGGGCCGTCACCGCCTCTTCCAGGGCGTGGACGGTCGGCGTGCCGAAGCGACCATAGGTGATGCGCGACAAACGGTCCTTGCCGATCTGCTCGAGCGTCGCGACATCGGGATAGAGGATGGTGGAAGCCCGGTAGACCGGCGGATTTATGACGCCATGATTTCGGTGCGGGTGGTTGCCGGCATGGGTCGCAAGGGTCTCGTCACCAAGCGTTCCGCCTTTGTTGCCGCCTGTCATGCCGTTTTTCCCGCTCCATACGCTGGATTTCACGCGCCGCGCCGGCCGGGCGGTAAGGCTCCGGCAAAGCAGGCTTGTAGCATCCGCAAGCCTTGTGTTAAAGCAAACCAACCAAATGTGAACCGCTTGGCAACGCCATTGTAAGGGGTTGCTGGCGGGTATGCAGAACGCAAGAAAAACGCACAGTTCAAGTGATTATCGATAAACGCTGAACCAGGGAAGGTTGAAACATGAAACAGCTCAAACTGCTGGCGTCGGTGGCTGCCGTCGCCTCCATGGCCATGATCGGCGCTGCCAGCGCCGGGACTCTTGATGACGTCAAGGCCGCGGGCAAACTGAAATGCGGCGTCACCACCGGCCTCGCCGGCTTCGGTGCTCCGGACAACAATGGCGAATGGCATGGCCTGGACATTGACCTGTGCAAGGCGGTTGCCGCCGCCGTGTTCGGCGATCCGTCGAAGGTCGAGTACAAGCCGCTGAGCGCCGAGGTGCGGTTCACCGCCCTGCAGTCGGGCGAAGTGGATATGCTGGCCCGTAATTCGACCTGGACCCTCTCGCGCGACTCCCAGCTCGGCCTGGATTTCGTGGCGGTCAATTACTATGACGGCCAGGGCTTCATGGTGAAGAAGAGCCTCGGCGTCGCCAGCGCGAAGGAACTGAAGGGCGCCACGGTCTGCGTGCAGGAAGGCACGACCACCGAAAAGAACATGGGCGACTTCGACAGGGCCAACAGCCTCGGCATGCAGCCGGTGAAGTTCAAGGAGAACGAACAGGCCCGCGGCGCTTATGATGAAGGCCGCTGCGACGCCTATACGACGGACGCTTCCGGCCTCGCCGGCGAGCGCACGACTCTGAAGGATCCGTCCGAGCACATCATTCTGCCGGAAATCATCTCCAAGGAGCCGCTGGGCCCCGTCGTCCGTCACGGCGACAATGCATGGGGCGATATCGTCCGCTGGTCGCATTTCGCGACGATAATCGCCGAAGAGAAGGGCATCACCCAGGCGAATATTACCGAAGTCCTGGGCAGCGCCACGGATCCGGAGACCCGGCGCTTCCTCGGCCTGGAAGACAAGATGGGCGAGGGCCTAGGTCTCAGCAATGATTGGGCCGTCAACATCATCAAGGCCGTGGGCAATTATGGCGAGATCTTCGAGCGCAATATTGGCTTGAAGACGCCGATTGGCCTGGCCCGTGGTCTCAATGACCTCTGGACCCGCGGCGGCCTGCAATACGCGCCGCCCGTCCGCTAGGCGAACGTACGAAGAGCAGCGCCCGGTTCTCCAAAGAACCGGGCGCTCGCGCTTTGTCCATCTCCCTCAGGGAGGAGACTCGCCATGGCGCAGTTGGTAACAACTGACACCGGACCTACGGTCGCCTGGTGGCGCGACGAGCGAAAGCGCGGCATCGTCGCGCAGGTCGTCACGCTGGCCCTCGTGTTTCTCTGCGGCGGCTACCTCATCCACAATATGATGCAAAATCAGGCCCAGCTGGGCGTTCCGCTGGGCCTTGATTTTCTCGACGATGTCGCCGGATTCCCGATCAGCGAGTCGCTGATACCGTACACACTGCAGTCGAGCAACTTCGACGCCCTGATCGTCGGTATCCTCAATACGCTCCTGGTGGCGGTCATCTGCATTCCGCTGGCGACGATAGTCGGGTTTGTCATCGGCGTCTGCCGCTTGTCGAGCAATAAGCTCGTTGCCGGCCTGGCGACGGTTTACATCGAGACGCTCCGCAACATCCCGCTGCTGGTGCAGATCCTGTTCTGGTACAATGGCGTGCTGCAGGTCCTGCCGAACGTCAAGCAGAGCCTCAATCTGTTCGATGCGGTGTTCCTCAACGTCCGTGGCCTGTATGTACCGAAGCCGGTCGCCGAGGACTCGGCGCTGACCGGATTGATCGCCCTCGTGATCGGCATCGCCGGCGCAATCTTCATCGCGCGCTGGGCCAAGCGCCGCCAGGATGCGACCGGACAGCAGTTTCCCAAACTCTCAGTCGGCTTCGCGCTCATTGTCGGGCTGCCGCTGCTCGCGTCGATCATATTCGGCAACCCCGTTTCCTGGAACTACGCCGTGCTGCAGGGATTCAATTTCCAGGGCGGCATGGTCCTCAGCCCGGAATTGACGGCGCTTTGCCTCGGCCTCAGCATTTACCATTCTTCGTTCATCGCCGAGAACGTCCGCGCCGGCATCCAGGCGGTGAGCCATGGTCAGACCGAAGCGGCCCAGGCTCTCGGCCTGCGCAGCAGCTGGACCTTGCGCCTGGTCATCATTCCGCAGGCGATGCGCATTATCGTCCCGCCGCTGACCAGCCAGTACTTGAACATTGTCAAAAATTCGACCCTGGCTGCGTTCATGGGTTATCCGGATCTGGTCTCGATCTTCACCTCGACGGTGCAAAACCAGACTGGCCGCGCCGTGGAATGCATTGCCATCACCATGCTGTTCTATCTCACGGTGAGCCTGGTGATCTCGCTGTTTATGAACTGGTACAACAAGCGCATCGCGCTGGTGGAACGGTAGGCGGCGATGACGGACATGACCGCCAATGGCGTGCCGCCAGCCGCCCCGGTCTACCGGCCGGGCGAGCATCCTGATTTGCCGCCACCGATCCTGGTCGCAGGCCCAATCGCGTGGCTGAAGCGTAATTTCTTCTCGTCGATCGGCAACACTGTTCTAACTTTCCTGGCGCTGCTCCTCCTCTACCTGACGATCCCCGGCTTTGTGAACTGGGCGTTCATCGAGGCCAACTTCGGCAGCGGGTTGGCGGTCACGCGCGTCGTTGAGCTCAAGGTCACGGAGACCGCGGCCGGCGTATTCGAGCAGCCATCCGAGGTAAATTCCACCGGGGCATTGGACGTAAAGCTGACCAATATTGTCATCCCCGGCAATGTACCTGGCGCTGCGATCGGCAAGGTCGAGTTGGTGAATCTGCCGTCGCAACGCCAGAGCACTTTTGCCTTGTCCGATTCAAGATTTGAGCTTCGCGGCGGCGAACTGAAACTCCTGCCGGGCGTGAAGATCGATCCGGCCAAAGAGACGTCTGTCTCATTGGGCATCGTGGTCAATGCCGCTTCGCGGGATGACTGCCCGAAGCCGGGCGCCTGCTGGGTCATGGTCAGCAACCGCCTGGGCCAGTTCGTGTATGGCTTCTATCCCAGCGGCGAACGCTGGCGCATCAACGTGACCTTCCTGCTTTTCGTCATCGCCGCGGCGGCGCTGCTGATCGACGGTGTGCCGGGCAAGCGCTATTGGGCGATGTTCATGTTCATCGGCTTCCCGATCCTGGCGTTTGAGCTGCTCGTCGGCGGCACTGTCCTGCGCCATGTGCCCACCGACAAATGGGGCGGCCTCATGCTGACGCTGGTGATAGCCATCGTCGGCATCGTCTTCTCGATCCCCCTGGGCATTCTGCTGGCTTTGGCGCGGCGTTCGTTCATGCCGGTCAATCATTTGCTGTCGGTGCTCTTCATCGAGTTCGTGCGCGGCGTGCCGCTGATCACCATCCTGTTCATGGCCAACGTCATGCTGCCGCTTTTCCTGCCCAAAGGCGTGACGTTCGATATCCTGCTGCGCATCCTGATCGGCGTGACCTTGTTCTCCGCCGCCTATATCGCCGAAGTGGTGCGTGGCGGCCTGCAGGCGATCCCCAAGGGCCAGTTCGAGGGCGCCATGGCCATGGGCCTTGGCTACTGGCAGATGATGCGCCTTGTGGTGCTGCCACAGGCGCTGCGCATCTCGATCCCCGGCCTGGTCAATACCTCGATCGGCCTGTTCAAGGACACGACGCTGGTTGCCATCGTTGGACTCTACGACTTCCTGAACATCATCAAGGCTTCGACCAAGGATCAGAACTGGCTCGGCCTCTCGATGGAAGGCTACGTGTTTGCCGCGGCGGTGTACTGGATGTTCTGCTTCGGCATGTCGCGCTACAGCATGCATCTGGAGCGCAAGCTCCATACCGGCCACAAGAAACGATAAGCGAGGAGGCATCTTCCATGTCCCTGCAAGCCGCCGCACCTGCCATGCAGATTTCCAACGATGTGATGATCCGCTTGGATGGCGTGCACAAGTGGTACGGCCAGTTCCACGTGCTCAAGAACATCAACCTGACAGTGAACAAGGGCGAGCGGATCGTCATCTGCGGGCCGTCGGGCTCCGGCAAATCAACGATGATCCGCTGCATCAACCGGCTGGAAGAGCATCAGAAGGGCCGCATCGTCGTCGACAACATCGAGCTGAGCCATGACCTCAAGCATATCGAGCAGGTGCGCCGCGAGGTCGGCATGGTGTTCCAGCATTTCAACCTGTTCCCGCATCTTACCGTGCTTGAGAATCTGACGCTGGCCCCAATCTGGGTGCGCAAGATGCCGAAAGCCGACGCGGAAGCGGCCGCCATGAAATACCTGGAGCGCGTGAAAATCCCGGAGCAAGCAGCAAAGTATCCGGGCCAACTCTCCGGCGGCCAGCAGCAGCGTGTCGCCATCGCCCGCTCTCTCTGCATGAACCCGAAAGTCATGCTGTTCGACGAGCCGACCTCGGCGCTGGACCCGGAGATGATCAAGGAAGTGCTTGACGTGATGGTCGAGCTGGCGCGCTCCGGCATGACGATGATCTGCGTGACCCACGAGATGGGCTTTGCGCGCACCGTCGCCAATCGTGTCATCTTCATGGATCGTGGCGAAATCATCGAGGAGAACGAGCCGGAGGAATTCTTCAATCATCCGCGCTCGGACCGGACCAAGCTGTTCCTGTCGCAGATACTGCATCACTGAGGACGGCCCAACGGCTGCACATGCCGGTTCTCTCCGATGCGGCATGCCACTGACTCCGCCCTCGACGATCTCGAGGGCCTGCTCGGCAAAATTCGGAAACGCCACACTATGTTGCGCGAACGCAAGCGTGGCGCCTTCTATAGGGGCGGGCAGGGCTGGCTACATTTCCACGAGGATCGCGCCGGCCTGTTCGCCGATCTGAAGATCGGTGGTAGCTTTGTCAGGTTTCGCGTGACGACAAAAGCAGAGCAGGGCGCCCTTCTGCACAAACTGCGTACTAGCCTGGCAGAGGACTAGTCACCGGGCGAAGGGCGGAGCGGAACCACCCGGATTCCGCTCCTGCGCTATGGCTTTGAAAGTTGGGTCGAACGACCCTTAGCTTCCGACCACCACATCTTCGCCGAGGGTTATCGTGTTCGCCGTATTGAGCGTCGCGGCCAGGTACTCGAACACGCCGTCGCCATTCGTGTCGATCCGGACGTCGACTGTGCTGCCCTTGTCGTTTAGCTGGACACGGCCGGCACGGTTTACGGCAGACACGCCAAGGGAATCAAACATGCTGTCGAAGTCGAGCACGTCTTGTCCGCCGGCAGCGGCGCCGTCGAAACCCTGGATGATGTCATACCCGTCTATGAAGGCGGAGTGGCTGACCGTGTCGTTGCCGCTGACAACATTGATGGTATTGGTGCCGTGGCTGCCGTCGACGTAGTCGTTGCCGATGCCACCGTTCAGCGAGTCGTTGCCGAGGCCACCATTAAGGCTGTCAGTTGCACCACCCCCGTCTATCGTGTCATTTCCGGCGAATCCGTGGATGTTGTTCTCGCCTTCATTGCCTGTGATTTTATTGGCCAGGCCATTGCCTTGGCCCGAGAGATTGTCGGCGCCGGCAAGCAGCGTCAGATTCTCAACATCGCCGATGGCCCAACTGAGACTAAAATCCGTCGAAGCAATGACAGTGTCAATTCCGGAACCAACGCCTTCGTCGACTAGGTCTGACCAGTCCGCATAGTAGGTATCGTTGCCGGAAGCTCCATGCATTTCATCCGCGCCTGCTCCGCCGTCGAGCGTGTCATTGCCATCGCCGGCGCCCAAGGAGTCATTGCCGCCGAGACCGACCAGGCGGTTGGCGAAGTTGCTGCCACCGATTTCGTTGGCGGAATCATTGCCGGTTCCGTTTGTGGCAGCCGCGGCGCCCGCAAGGTAAAGATCTTCGAGATTTGCCGAAAGCGTATAGGTAATTTTCGCGTGGACTTCATCATGCCCACCCGCCACGCCCGCTCCTTCAGTTACGATGTCGCCGGCAATGTCGACGCTGTAGTAGTCATTGCCGTCACCGCCGGCCATGGTGTCGGCGCCGCTGCCGCCAATCAGGAAATCGTTCGCCGCGCCGCCGCGCAGGTTGTCATTGCCGGCGCCACCTTCCAGGCTATCTGTGCCGGCTTGCCCGTTCAGGGTGTCATTTCCAGCATCACCGACCAGGGTGTCATTGCCGGCGCCGCCGTTGACGGCGTCATGGCCGTTGTAACCCCTGAGGTAGTCGTCGAAAGCGTAATAGCTGTGGCCATTCAGCGTGTCGTTGCCGGCAAAGACGGCTGCCAGGAAGCCGGCGGTATTGCTGGTAAACACATAACTTCTGAGGGTGGCAACCGGCATCGACATGCCGACAATGCCGAGTGGCTCGCCGCCCGTGCCATTGCTGATATACAGTGACGTGACCGTGCCGCCGTTGAAGAGGCCGGACGCACCGTAGGTGAAACCTGTACCGCCGAAGATCCTGTAACCATCGCCCGAACCACCAACGGACATGTGTGTCGGCGAGCTGTCGTAGACAGGTCCATCCAGCAATCCGCTGATGCTTGCGGTGTCAAAACGGACGGCGGCTTCCGTACCAGCATACAACGCGACCATCGCAACCTCCTTGTTTGGGCCGGGCCGTCAAAGGCAATTTGGCCGGGCAACATCAAACTGTTCGGTTTCAGATGGCCTGATTTTCGGGGTTTTCAGCTGCTATCCGTATGATGCCGGTCACTCAACCGACGGTTTACTTGGCGGATATGTGATGTGGGTCAACGGCTAACGTGATGGCGATCACATGCGCGGGCTGGCCCTCAGATTTGTAAAAACGCGGAGAACTTGGTGGTTTCGCCTTTGCTTGGTGTCAATCTGCGGCCATCAGTGCCGAGAACCTGACCGGAATGATTTCCCGCGTTCGGGCGCGGCCGGAGTCGTCCTTTTCTACTACCAGAAGCTGCTGCGCTTCGGCGATACCGGCGGGGACCACCATCCGGCCGCCGCGCTTCAGTTGAGAGATCAGCGGGCCGGGAATGAGTTCTGGTGCGGCCGTGACGATGATCTTGTCGAAGGGAGCATGCTGCGGCCAGCCCAAGGCGCCGTCACCGATGCGGAATTCGATATTGCGGTAGCCGGACCGGCTGAGGCGGTTTCTCGCTTCCTGCCCCAGCTCCTCGATATATTCGATGGTGAAGACATTTGCGACAAGCTCGGCCAACACCGCCGACTGGTAGCCCAGGCCAGTGCCGATCTCCAACACCTTGTCGGCCGGCTGGAGATCCAGCAGGTCGGTCATCAGCGCGACAATAAAGGGCTGTGAGATCGTCTTGTCGAAGCCGATTGGCAGCGGCGAATCCACATAGGCCATCGGCCGCAATTCCGCGGGGACAAACTCGTGACGCGGCACCCGGCGCAGCGCCGCCATGACGCGTTCGCCGAAATTCGCTCGGCCGGTCTTTTCGGCCGACATCTCTGCATAGGCTGCGATGATGCCCAGCATCTCCTCGCAGACCTCAGTGTAATATTCTTCGCTCATGTCGGCCACTTTCCGACAATACGGAAGATGAGAGGCTCCGAGATGGTGCGCGGCGTCTTCCGTTCAAGGAACTCTGCGTCATCTGCAAATGGAATCCAACCTCATTCTGCGGCTGACGATGCGGCGTCGCTTTGCCGCGCCAATCGCCAGCAGGCGGCGTCGGTCGCATCGTCGGCAGGAAAGAAACATTCCACCCGCAAATCCTGCAACGTGATGTCCTGGGGCGTGCCGAAGGTGGTGATGATGGTGAACCAGGACATGCGCAACCCATCCTTCTCCAGCGTCAGCGGCAACAAGGGCGGGATCGCGGCATCGTCGCTTTCCACCGGCCATTCGCGGGGAACGCCTGGATACTCCATGACTTCCGCCAGCAGCCGGCCAATTGCCGCATCGGGATAGGCGTTCAGTTCGCGTCGCATACTGGAGATCATGGACAATGCGACAGTCTCCCAATTCATGACATAGCGGCGAAGGACAGCGGGATGGAGCAGGGCGCGCAGCAGGTTCGGCGGCTCACCGCTGCTTTTCTGAATCGGAAGTCCGAGCAGCCCCAGGAGTCGCTCCGCCGCCTTGTTGGTCATCAGCATGTCCCAGGCCCTATTGACCACGATGGCGGGGTAGGGCTCCTGCTGCGTGAGCATGAAGCTCAGCGCCTTGCGCGCCTGGGCGAGAGGCACGCTGTGCAGCGAACTGGACGGGAACACCGCGGCAAAACCGGCGCCGATCAGAAGCTCATTCCGCTCCCGCAACGGCAGGGCCAGCGCCTCTCCCAGCCGCAGCACCATCTCGCGGCTTGGCCGCGCCCGGCCGGTCTCAATGAAACTCAGATGTCGTGCCGACATTCCGGCATCCAGGGCCAGGCCGAGTTGGCTGATGCCGCGGCTTTGCCGCCAGCGCCGCAAAAGCTGGCCGAAGGGATTCCTCCGGGGGTTTGCGCGTTGCTTCATGTCCTCGCCACTGCTGCCCGGGCGATTACCTGCCGGGTAATTGCGATCCACAAAGTCTGGCTGCAGCATGCAACCGCAACTGCACGACAAACAGAACAGAAAGGTGATGCAACATGACCGGGAATGCAACAGCGACGCCATTGCTGCGCCGCGCCATGCAGATCGATGCCGCGGTTTCCGGGGCCGGCGGGCTGCTGCTGACGCTTCTGCCAGGCCCCCTAAGCGTTCTAATCGGCTTTGAGCGTCCTGCATATCTGCTGGCGGTAGGAATTGGTCTCCTCGGCTACGCGGTGTGGCTGCTGTCCAGCGCCCGGCGGCCGAACGTTAACATCTGGGCCGGGCGCGTCGTAATCATTCTGAATCTCTTGTGGGTTGCCGCCAGCGCGGTCCTGCTGCTGGCCGAATCCGGCCTGTTTAACGCGCTCGGTCAATGGCTAGTGGGCATCGTCGCGGTGCTCGTCGCCGACTTTGCGCTCGTGCAGTATCTCGGGCTGCGTCGGGTGGGGCGGCCCGCCGGGTTACCGGCGACCTAGGGCAGGACTCGTACCAGCCGCCGCGCCGTGGCTTCGCTGGCAACGACGCGGCGGCGGCCGAGCAGGGGGCGCTAGCCCCCCACACTTATGTCCGCGCCGGCGACAACGGCATCGGACGTCTGTAACGTGGCCGCGAAGAGATCGAAGGAGCCGTTGCCGTCGGTATCGATCCACACATCGACAGCGGCGCCTCGGTCGGTAATCTGCACCCTGGTGATCCGCTCCGCCTCATTGCCGGCTCCCAGATCGTTAAAGAGAGTTTCCAGGTCCAACACATCCTGTCCGCCGTTGGCATTGCCGTCGAAACCGCGGATCAGGTCATGCCCATCCAACACACTGTCGTAGAAGAACACGTCCGAGCCGGTTCCGCCGATCATCGTGTCGTCGCCGATGTCGCCGAAGAAGAAATCGTCGCCTGCGCCGCCATTGAGGCTGTCATTACCGGCGCCGCCGACCAGAAAGTCGCGGTTGCTGCCGCCCAGGATGGTGTCGTTCCCGTCTTCGCCGTCGAGGTTGTTTTGCCCTTCGTTGCCGGTGATTAGATTGTTAAGCCCATTGCCGCTGCCGTTGATGTCCCCTTTCCCGGAGGCCAGAGTCAAATTCTCAACATCGGCGGATTCCGGCGATGCCAGCAAATATGTGACCGACGCTATGACGGTATCGATACCGCCGCCCGAGGTTTCGTCCACAACATCCCCGGCAGAGTCGACATGATAGACATCGCTCCCCTTTCGCCCCGCCATCGTATCGTTGCCGATGCCGCCATCCAGTGTGTCGGCGCCATTTTGGCCGAAGAGCCCATCGCTGCCACCGAGGCCAGATAACTTGCTGGAAAGGATATTCGCGCCGACAATGTTGTCTGCGGCATTTCCCGTAGCAACTGTGGCGTTGCCGATAAGGTCAAGCTGTTCGAAATTTTCCGGCAAAGTGTAATTGATCGAGGCGAGCACGACATCAAACTCCGTGCCGGCCAATTCAAGAATGACGTCCCTCGCATTGTCGACAAAATAGGTGTCCTCGCTTGCGCCGCCTTCCATCGTATCCGCGCCGGCGCCGCCGTTGAGGCTGTCCCCATCATCGCCACCGAACAACTTGTCATTGCCGCCTCCACCGGTGAGCTCGTCGCCTCCCGCGCCGCCGTCGATGAGATTGGCTGCACCATTCCCAGTGATGATGTTGTCGAAGCCATTGCCAGTTCCATTGATCGCGCCGGCCCCTGTGAGAACCAAATACTCAACGTTACCGAGTACAGTGACACCGTTATCCCTTAGATCGAATGAAACAGAGCTGTGGACGGTGTCGAACGCGAAAGCGCCCTTGGAGGCATCAACAATATCTTTGCTGTTGTCGACGAAGTAGTCGTTGAAGCTGCCTCCGCCTACCAGGGAGTCTGCCCCGGCACCGCCGTCCAACGTGTTGTGAATGTCGTTGAAGATCGCGAAGTCTCCCCCGAGAAGCGTATCGTCGCCGGCCATGCCAAGAAGCCGATTGCTGCCGTCATTGCCGGTAATGATGTTGTTGAGAGCGTTGCCGGTTCCGAAGGAATCGCCGGAGGCGGCCCCTAGTATGAGATTCTCGACATTGGTAGCGAGCGTGTGTCCTATCGTGCCGACATAGATAACGTCGTCCAGACCACCTGCGGCGCCCCCTACGGACTCTGTGATTGTATCGCCGTCGTCGACCCCATAGGTGTCGTTGCCGAGCCCGCCGTTCATGGCGTCCTTTCCGGTGCCGCCGTCCAGCAGGTCGGCGCCGCCGCCGCCCTGCAGCGTGTCTTTGCCGTCGCTGCCGACCAGAATATTCTCGGCGTCATTCCCGGTCATGCGATTATTGGCGCTGTTGCCCCTGCCGTTGGCGCCACCGGC
The DNA here is from genome assembly GCA_035544395.1 of Verrucomicrobiia bacterium. Lineage (GTDB taxonomy): Bacteria > Pseudomonadota > Alphaproteobacteria > Dongiales > Dongiaceae > DATKFM01. Next base: position 907 of record DATKFM010000008.1, on the reverse strand, counting down.
AAGCAGAACGAGATTTTCCAGCCCTTCGGCAAGTGTGAAGTCGACGATGCTGCTGGAAACGGTGTCGACACCACCACCGGCAACTTCGCCTTTCACCGCATCGTTGTCGCTGTCGACGAAGTAACTGTCGTTGCCGGCGCCGCCGAACAGGAAATCCTCGTCGGCTCCGCCATCGAGGGTATCGTTTCCGTTGCCGCCCTCCAATGTGTCGGATCCCGCGCCCCCAGTGAGTTTGTTGGCGCCGGCGTTTCCGATCAGGGAGTTCCTCGCGTCAGTGCCTGTTGCGCTCAGGGCTGCGTTGCCGGTCAGCGTGACGAACTCGAGCTCAGCGAATTGAGTGGAATTGAGGTCCACATTGAAGCCGGCGACGACGGCGTCTCCGAAGTCCCCGCCGAACTCTCTGATCTGAACAGATTTAGAGGCGACGAAATAGGTGTCATTGCCCGCGCCGCCTTCCAGTGTGTCCGGGCCACCGCCCCCGTTGAGCGTATCATTGCCATTGAGCCCGATGAGCAGGTTCTTCGCCGCGTTGCCGATCAGCGTGTTGGCCGCGGCGCTGCCGGTTGCGTTGATCGCCGCATTGCCCGTCAGTATGAGTGTCTCTACGTCGCCAGTCACTTGGCCAGACGCGGCATCGAGGCTGAAGGCAACCGAACTCCTCACAGTATCGATGCCCGGATCGGCCAGAAGCTCCTCTACAGAGTCGAAAATGCTATCGACGATGAAGGTATCAGAACCGGTCCCGCCGACTAGCGAATCGGCACCCTTGCCGCCATCAAGCGTGTCATCGCCAGCGGCGCCATCCAGATCGTCATCGCCCGCGAGGCCGAACAGCTTGTTGTTGAGCAAATTGCCAGTGATTTCGTTGTCGAGCCCGTTGCCGGCCCCAGTCGTCCCGGAACCGAGC
>DATKFM010000007.1:0-16874 GCA_035544395.1 Verrucomicrobiia bacterium | reverse complement strand
CATGTGACAACGATTAAGCGTTTAGCGGGCAAAATTTGTGGTGCGGGAACAAATCGCGGTGTGATGAAATATCAAAGCCCATGCAGCACTTAGCGATTCAAATCGACCGATAAAGTCTCATGCGCGAGACATCAGCTTGATTTTTCCACAGGAAGAAACGACAACCGGCCAGCGGTGGATGGAGCTGAAGACATGAATGACATGCGCGCCCTAGTGAAACGCAAGGCAGAGCCCGGCATCTGGATGGAGCGGGTGGCGCTGCCGAAGGCCGGCATGAACGAAGTGCTGATCAAGGTGGAGAAGACCGCCATCTGCGGCACCGACCTGCATATCTACAAATGGGATGAATGGTCGCAGCGAACGATTCAACCGGGCCTTGTCATCGGCCATGAATTTGTCGGGCGCATCGTCGAGCTGGGACTCGGTGTGGACAACTATCAGGTCGGCGACCGCGTTTCCGCCGAAGGCCATCTCACCTGCGGCCAGTGCCGCAACTGCCGCGCCGGACGCCGCCATCTCTGCACGCACACGCGGGGCATCGGCGTCAATCGCGACGGCGCCTTCGCCGAGTACATCAGCGTGCCGGCGCAGAATCTCTGGCTGATCCCGCCGCAGATCCCCTCGGAGATCGCCGCCTTCTTCGATCCCTATGGCAACGCGGCCCATTGCGCGTTGTCGTTCGATGTTGTGGGCGAGGATGTGCTGATCACCGGCGCCGGGCCGATCGGCATCATCGCGGCCGGCATCTGCCGCTATCTCGGCGCGCGGCACGTGGTGGTCACCGACGTCAATGACTACCGGCTGTCGCTGGCCCAGCGCATGGGAGCGACCCATATCGTCAATGTGCAGCGGGGCACGCTGGCCGACGCGATGAAGGCGCAGGATATCCGCGAAGGATTCGATATCGGCCTGGAGATGTCCGGCAATCCGAAGGCCTTCAACGACATGCTCCACCACATGTATCATGGCGGGCGCGTGGCGCTTTTGGGCATCCTGCCGAAAGATACGCGCATCGATTGGGATCAGGTGATCTTCAAGGGCCTGCATATCAAGGGCATCTATGGCCGGGAGATGTTCGAGACCTGGTACAAGATGACCCAGATGGTCCTGGGCGGGCTTGATCTCCGGCCTGTGCTGACTCATCAGCTCGGCATCGAGGAGTTCCAGAAGGGCTTCGACCTGATGGCCAGCGGCCAGTGTGGCAAGGTGGTCCTGAGCTGGAACTGAGGGCAGCGCGCGCGCCGTTGGTCAGCAGCCGTTGACCATTTTTAAGTCAGATCGAGATTTCCTTCGATGACCGCCTGATTGACGTTGGTGAGTGTCACGTTCTGCAGCAACGCGACGTCGATGAAGGAGACGCCATTGGCTAGGCCATCGGTGTCAACAAGCACGCGGGTATCGCTGCCGGAACCGATGAACTGCACGAAGTCGGCCGGGTTGTCCAAGGCCAGGTCATAGCCGGTCAGCAATGAAGAGACATCGAGCTTGTCGCCGCTGGCGCCCACTTCGAAATCGGTGATCACCGTGGCATTGGTGATGACACCGGTCAGCACGAAGCTGTCTCGGCCAGTGCCGCCGCTGAACCGGTCGGCGCCTTCGCCCCCTATCAGCGTGTCATTGCCGAGGCCGCCGTTCAGCGTGGCATCGCCGCTGAAATCAGTCATGCGGTTGTTGAGCCCATTGCCGGTGCCACTGGCTGCGCCTGAGACGTTGAGTTCGAGATTTTCGATGTTGGCTGCCAGGCTGACGCCGTCGACCGACGCGCGGACTGTGTCGATGCCCTGGCCGGCCAGCTCGACGATATTGCTCCCTTCGACGACATCGTCGACGTCGTAGAAATCGTCGCCGGTGCCGCCTGCCATCTTGTCCGCGCCGCCTTGACCGTTCAGCGTGTCGTTGCCGACACCGCCGATTAGACTATCGATCGCAGCGCCGCCCAGCAGAACATCGTTGCCGATTCCGCCATCCAGCGTGTCCGCGCCGTCGCCGCCGTCCAGCAGGTCGTTGCCGGCTACGCCGAACAGCTTGTTGGCGATTGCATTTCCTTCGACGAGATTGTCGAGCCCATTGCCGGTGCCGGTGACGACAATCGCTCCGGACAAAGTGAGGCGCTCGACATTTGCGGCCAGCACATAGTTCTCGACAAAGGTGAACACATGGTCGGCGACACCGGTGGCGACGCCGGCTAATTCAATTACCTTGTCGGCAAGACTATCGATCGTGTAGCTGTCGTTATCCTTGCCGCCGGTCATGGTATCGACGCCGGCGCCGCCATTGAGGGTATCGTCGCCGGCGTCGCCGGTCAGGTTATCCTTCCCGTCAAGTCCGCTGAGATTATTGCCGGCCTGATTGCCGGTGAGGACGTTGTCGAGAATGTTGCCGGTACCATTCACGTATGTGTCCTCGAGAATCAGATTCTCGATGTTAGCGGTATCCTTGCTCAGGCTCAGGTCGTAATCCGTAAAGGCCCGGATCGTGTCCTTGCCTTCACCGACACTCTCTTCGATTTTGATCGCAATCGGTCCGACGAAGTAAGTATCGTCCCCGAGGCCGCCTACCAGCGTGTCGGTGCCCAGGCCGCCGATCAGCGAGTCATTGCCGGCGTCGCCCGTAAGGCTGTCGCTGCCAATGCCGCCGCCGAGAGAATCGTTGCCGAGCCCGCCGTCCAGCGTGTCGTTGCCGTCGTTGCCGATCAGCGTATCGTTGCCCGCAACGCCGGAAAGGCTGTCGTCGCCCTTGTTGCTTTCGATCAGATTGTTCGCCGTATTGCCGCCACCGATCGAGTTGCCGGTGCTCGTCAGCTTGAGATTTTCGACGTTGCCGGCCAGGGCCGCGATGTCCACGGAGCTGAAAACGAAATCGACTCCCTGCCCCGCCGCCTCGAAGATGATGTCCTTGGCGTCGTCGACAAGATAGCCGTCATCGCCAGCGCCGCCGGCCATGCTGTCGGCATCCTTGCCGCCTTCGAGCGCGTCGTTTCCGGAACCTCCAAGGAGGGTGTCATTGCCGCCGTCGCCATGGAGGAAGTCTTTGTCAGCGCCGCCATCGATTGAATCGTTGCCGTCGCCGCCGATGATCTCATCTTCGCCGGCAAGGCCCAGGAGCTTGTTAGCATCCTTGTTTCCGGTGATCTGATTGCCGATCGCATTGCCGGTGCCATTCAGGGCGCCAATGTCAAGTTCAAGCCGGTCGATATTCACCGCCAGCACAAGGTCCACGGACGATTTGACGGTATCGTCACCCTTGCCCGCGAGTTCGACCAGCTTGTCCGTCTTGCTGTCCACGATATAGAAGTCGTTGCCGTCGCCGCCGATCAAGGTATCGATACCGGCCGCGCCATCCAGGGTATTGGCGTCGACGTTGCCGGTGACGATGTTGTTGAAGCCGTTGCCCGTCCCTTTGAAGGCTCCGCTAAGCAGAGTCAGGTTCTCAATTTCAGTGCCGCTGAGATCGAAGTCGATGCTGCTGCGCACCGTGTCAGTGCCTTCCTTCGATTTCTCCGTGACAATGTCGTTGCCATCGTCGACGTCGTAGGTGTCGTTGCCGATGCCGCCGGTCATCTGGTCGGCGCCGGCACCACCAATCAGCGTGTCGTTGCCCGCGTTGCCGTTGAGGGTATCGACTCCGGCGGTGCCGGTAATGACGTTGTTGAGCCCATTGCCGCCGCCCAGCATGTTCGAACCGGCTAGAGTCAGATTCTCAAAATCGTTGAAAAGAGTGGCAATGGAGATCAGGCTTTCCAGCGTGTCCGTACCCTGGCCCGCGAGCTCGGTGATCGTGTCGCCGCCGTCATAGTCTTGATACGTGTCATTGCCGGCGCCACCGGCCATTGTATCGCTGCCGGCGCCGCCCCAGAGCGTGTCATTGCCGGCGCCGCCATTGAGATTGTCGCTCCCGGCATCGCCCGACATGTAGTCGTTGCCGATGCCGCCGATCAGGCTGTCATTGTCGTCACTGCCGATGAGAGAGTCATTGCCGTCTCCGCCATCGAGCGTATCGTTGCCCTGGGCCCCGAACAGGAAATCATCACCGCCAAGGCCGAACATCTTGTTGTGTGTGGCGGCGAAAGATTGGTCGAATATGCTATTCTGTGTGGCGTTGCCGGTTCCGATGACAGCACCCAGCAGCAGGTTGAGTGTTTCGACATTGGCGCCGAGTTTGTAGTCGGCCGACGCCGAGACTATGTCGAGGCCCTGGCCGACCAGTTCCACCACCACGTCCTTGGCATTCTCGACGGTGTATTGGTCGTCGCCCTTGCCGCCGATCAGCGTGTCACTGCCGCCAAGGCCTTCGAGCACATTGTCGCCAACACTGCCGGTGATGACGTTCGCGATGGCATTGCCGGTGCCGCCGGACGCCTTGCCCACCAGAACAAGATTCTCAATTTCCGCGCCGAGATTGTAGCTGGAGGCGGAACTGCGGACCGTATCGTTGCCTTCGTTGAATTTTTCACTTGTCGCATCGAGTGTGTCGTCGACGTCATAGACGTCGTTGCCGACGCCGCCGATCGTCAGGTCGATGCCATCGCCGCCCCCCAGCGTGTCATTGCCAATTCCACCGTCCAGTGTGTCGTTCAGATTTTGGCCGCTAATGATGTTGTTGAGCTTGTTGCCCGTGCCCTTGGTGGCACCGCCTTGCAGCGAGAGACTCTCGACATTGTCGGCTAGCGCCGTGATGTCGACCGAGGCGATCACGACGTCGGTGCCCTGGCCGGCGATTTCCGTGATCTTGTCGTTCTGATCGTCGACGATATAGAAATCGTTGCCGGCACCGCCGGCCATGGTGTCGTTACCGGTATTGCCCCAGAGCGAATCGTTGCCGGCGCCGCCGATCAGGCTGTCATTGCCCGCGTCACCGTTCGTGTGATCATTGCCGACGCCGCCGTCGAGCGTGTCGTTGCCGTCGGCGCCGTTCAGCACATCGTCACCCGCCAGGCCCGACAGCTTGTTGTCGACGGCCAGTCCGCTGGTGTCCGAGATCTCGTTGTTGAGGGCGTTGCCGTTGCCGTTCTTCGCGGCGGCGGAAGTGAGCTGAAGATTTTCAAGATTCAGCGCGAGCGTGAAGTCGACGGACGATTTGACCAGATCGAGGCCCTGGCCGGCCAGCTCGGCCACTTCATCGCCGCCGTGGTCGACGACATAGGTATCGTTACCCTTGCCGCCCGCGAGCCCGTCCTGGCCCGCACCGCCGTCGAGGACGTTGTCGGCGTCGTTGCCGATGATCACGTTGTCGAGGCCGTCGCCGGTTCCTTTTGTGGCCCCGTCCAGCAAGATCAGGTTCTCGGCGCCGGAATTGTTCAGGAATCCGAGCTGCAGGTCGATCCAACTCAGGATGGTGTCATCACCGCCGCCGCTGTCGTTCACGGTGTCGGTGACGGTGTCGATCTCATAGGCGTCGTCGCCGGCGCCGCCATCCATGGAATCGCTGCCCTTGCCGCCGACGAGCGAGTCGTCGCCGGCGAAGCCGATCAGGGTGTCATTGTTGGCATTGCCGGTGATCAGATTGTCCAGGGCGTTGCCCATTCCGAGCGATGCGGCGCCAAAGAGCTCTAGATTTTCGATATTGGCGCCATTGGCGGTGAGATCGAAATCCACGTCGGATCGGACTGTATCGATGCCCTGGCCGGCCAGCTCGACGAGCTTGTTGCTGCCATCGACCAGCGAGTAGATATCGTTGCCCTTGCCGCCGCTGAGCGTGTCGGCGCCGGCGCCATCGCCAAGGAAATCGTCGCCCGCGCCGCCGACAAGACTGTCGTTGCCGGTGTCGCCGACGAGAAAATCGCCCTGCGCCGAACCGGTCATCGTGTCGTCATTGCCGAAGACGGTAGAGAGGAAACCGGCGGTGTCGTTTGCACCGAGCTGCGTCAGGAATGTCGCAACCGACAGGTTGATGCCGCTCACCCTGAAGTCATTCAGGAAGAACGGATCGCTATCGGCATAATTCCAGCCGGTGATCATGCCGCCGGCGAGATGGCCATCGGGGGCATAGGTGAAACTGCCGGTGAACTCGACCACCACGGTGCCGATCGTCACGCGGTACAGCGTGGCGGTCGCCGCGGTGACCGAGCCTGCGGTCAGACTTTGCAGGCCGAAGAAGCTGAACAGGGTGATCAGGCTTGCCGGCCTGGCGCCAGCCACGAGTGTCGACATGCAACCCCTCCCACCGCGCCAGCGCCCGCATCAGCCCTTGGCGATTATTCCTAGGTAAACATGGAAATGCGGCGGTGAGCGTGATGGAAGTCACGCGGGCTGTCAAAAACAAGCCATGGTTAATGCGGAATCGCTGGAGGACGGTCCTATGGCCCATCCGCAGCCAGCGGCAGCCAGAGACACTTATTCGTCCGCCTCAGAATAGAGTAGCCGTTGAGGCTTCGCTTGCTCGTCCAGGCTCAAGCGCGCGTGATGAACCAAGCCCAGGTCATGCCGTACGCGCTGGGGGTCAGGTGAAACCCCTTGCGCACGGCCCAGTTCGCCTTGGCTTCCACCACCGGGATGATCGGCCGGTCGGCGGCGGCGAGCGCGCAGGCGGAGCGCAGCAGCTCGATGCGGCGGTTTTCGTCCAGGCTGGCCAGCGCCTCGCCGAGAATGCGGTCGAAAGCCGGATTGGAATAGCGGCCGACATTGCTGCCGCCCATGCCGCTCGCGGAATCCAGGGTCGCCAGCAAGTGCTTCAGGGTGTAGGACGCCTCGCCCGTCACGTCATACCAGGCGGTCAGCGAAGCGCTGAAATCGCCACGGAACTGGCCATCATAGAAGCGCAGCGTATCCATGATCATGTAGCGCGTGTCGATGCCCACCGAGGACAGCATCAGGCAGAGCGCATGCACCAGCGGTATGTACGGCGTATCGTCGGGCGCATGCAGATCGAGCTGGAAGCCCTGGGGATAGCCGGCTTCCGCCAGCAGGCGCCGGGCTTTCTGGGGATCATGGGGATCGGGCAGGCTGTCGCCATTGGCGCCGCGGACGGCGGAGGCGACGACATCGCGGCCGGGATCGGCCTGCCCCTGCATCATCACGTCGCAGAGGAACCGCCGGTCGATCGCCAGCGACATCGCCAGCCGGACTCGCGGATCCAGCAGCGGATTCTCCGACAGCGGCTTGCCATCGAAGCTGCGCATATGGGGGCTGACCTTGCTCTGGAGATCCAGCGCCAGGTGATAGAGGCCCGTGGTTGAGCCGCGCACGATCTCCACATCAGGCAAATGCCTCAGCCGTACCTGCGCCTGGGGATGGAGGTCGTCGACGACGTCGATAAGCCCGGCGGCCAACTGCTCGGTCAGCTCCATTTCGTCGAGAATGAAGCTGAACATCAGGGATCGCCACTCCGGCAAGCCGCCCCAATAGCCGTCGAACCGCTCGAGCCGCAGATAGGAATCGCGCTGCGCCGACACTGCCCGGTAGGGACCGGTGCCGATCGTCGCCGCCAGCGAATTGAAGTCCTCGAGGGTCGCTTCGGCAAAACGCCGGTTGATGATGCCGATCTCATTGATCTCGGTCGGCAGCGTCGGCCAGACGCTCTTGGTGCGGATCACCAGGCGGTAGTCATCTTCGAGACCGTAGTCAGCGAACTCCGCCATGGTGGTGCCGATGGAGGACAGGTCGGCCATCATCCGCTTCAGGCGCGCGAAGGTGGCGAGCACATCCTCGCCGGAGAACAGCGTTCCGTCGTGGAAGCGAACGCCGCGGCGCAGCTCGAACTCCCAGGTATGCGGGTCGCGCTGGCGCCAGCTCGTGGCGAGGCCGGGAGCGGCGCGGCCCTGGGCGTCGATGGAGGTCAGGCTGTCAAAGAGATGGGGCATCACCATCCAGGCCGAGCGCAGCCGCTGATAATGGGGATCCAGCGAGGTCACGGCTTCCAGCATTGCGATGCTGAGTTCCGGCCGCGCCGCCAGTTTCGCGGCTTCGGCCAGCGTCGCCGCGGAATCCATCGGCAGCTGAACGCGGAACAGGCTGCCCTTGCCCGGTGCGCTCTCAACATCGATCGTGCCGCCCAGGAGATCGCACAGGCTCTTGCAGATATAGAGGCCGAGCCCGCTGCCGCCGCGACGGCCGGGCAATGATTTGCCGCCGACTTGGCTGAAGGGTTGAAACAGGCGCGCCTGCTCGGCGTCGGACATGCCGATGCCGGCATCGATGACGTCGAACCGGATGCAATTGTCGACCTGCCGCTCAACCAGCAGGCAAACCTCGCCGCCATCGCTGAACTTCATGGCGTTGCCCAGGAGATTGAGCAGGATCTGACGGATCTTGAGGCGGTCGGACTTGATCAGGCCGATGTCTTCGGCCACCTGCATGCGGAATTCGATGCCGCGCTGCTGCGCATAAGGACCGAGGATGCTCTTCACTTCGGCCAGCGCCATCGGCAGATGGAATTCTTCGATCTCCACCTCGATGCGTCCGGCCTCCAGCTTCGCCGCATCGAGCACCTGATCCACCAGCGCTTCCAGATGCTGGCGCGCCTGGTTGATATTGACAGCCCATTCCGCGAGCTGATCCTGATTGCGCATCCGCGCCTGCATCTCGATCAGCTCGCCATAGCCGGATATCGCGCTAATGGCGTTGCGGACTTCATGACTGACGAAGGTGAAGAGGTCGGACTTCGCCCGGTTCGATTCCTGCGCGCGGCGCAGCAGGAGTTCAGCGCGGTCGCGCTGTTCCAGGGCGGCGATTCCACTACGCCAGACGGCGTCTGCGGTCGCGCTCTCATTGAGGGCCGTCGTGTCGCCGATGCGCCGCTCCGAAGGAAACTGCTCCGGCCAATCGGCGCCAGGCAAGAACGGAGATGCGGGATTGCTGTTGCTCATTTCAAACGCCCTGGCCCTCGGCAAGCACGGAGCCTGCCGGCCAGAATTGTCAGGGGGCACGACGATCTCGGCCCATTCTGACAAGACAAAGTTAATGATATCTAACGACTGGGTTGTGCCACCGGGTCGCGGGAGCGCGGCAAAACGCTAGGTTGTGATCGGCCCCGTGCTCCGGCTGACCGTCAGCGCGGCCGGGCGGCTAAGCGACTGATACACCACGCAATAACGCTCGGTCAGCGTCATCAGCTTATCGATCTGCTCGGCCGGTGCGTCGGTGTCGAGATCGAAGCGCAGGCGGATTGCCTGAAATCCCACCGGCGCATCCTTGGCCACGCCGAGCGTGCCGCGAAAATCCAGATCACCTTCGGCACTGACACGGCCTTCGCGGATCGGTATCTGCAGCGCCGTCGCGACCGCCTTGACCGTCACACCGGCGCAGGCCACCAGCGCTTCCAGCAGCATGTCGCCGGAGCAGAGCGAAAGCCCGTCGCCGCCCGTCGCGGGATGCAGGCCCGCTTCAGCGATAGCGCGGCCAGTCTCGACCTTGCAGGTGATGGATTCATCGCCGAGCCTTCCGGTGGCGCGCAGGGTGATCAGCGCGCTGGCGGGCTCTTCGCGATAGCGCGACTTCAAGGGGGCTTGCATCGTTCGCAGTTGATCGGCGTCCATCTCCGCACTCCAAGACCGGCTGAATTGATTGAAGGCAATAACGTGGTCTGCCTGCACGAAATGTCCAGCGGATGATTGCATTGATTTTTCGTCTTGACGTGATCATCGGCCGTACTTAGATTTCCCGATAGCGCCGATTTGAGCCTCAGCTTGCGGGCGCTTTACAAATACGGCTAAAGCGTGGGCGTTCCGCCCAGCAATAGCTGCGGCGGTTTTTTTGTTCTGGTCCTCGGGCCAACTCCGCCGTGATCAACCGTCAACCCGACGGGGATGCGTGAAGCCGCATTCCCGCCACAGGAGGAGTGTTGCCATGCTGCGCAGAACTTTTCTAGCGATCGCTACCGCCCTTGTCGCCTCGGCCATCTCCGGCGCCGCGCCGGTGCAGGCCGCGCCGGAAACCATCCGCATCGATTTCGCCTATTACAACCCCGTCAGCCTGCTGTTGAAGGACAAGGGCTGGCTGGAGGAAGAGTTCAAGGCCGACGGCATCAGCGTCGAATGGGTACAGAGCCTCGGCAGCAACAAGGCGCTCGAACTGCTGAACAGCGGCAGTGCTGATTTCGGCTCGACCGCCGGCGCCGCGGCCCTGCTGGGCAAGATCAACGGCAATCCGATCAAGTCGATCTATGTCTATTCCAAGCCGGAATGGACCGCCCTGGTGACGCGCCCGGATACCGGCATCACCAAGATCGAGGATCTGAAGGGCAAGCGCGTGGCCGTGGCCCGCGGCACCGATCCCTACATCTTTCTGCTGCGGACGCTGGACAGCGTCGGCTTGAAGGAGAGCGACATCGAGGTCGTGCTGCTGCAGCATCCCGACGGCAAGAACGCTCTGATCAATGGCGATGTCGACGCCTGGTCCGGCCTGGATCCGTACATGGCGCAGGTCGAAGTGGATCACACCGGCGAACTGTTCTACCGCGACGCGGACAAGAACACCTGGGGCGTCCTGAATGTCAGCGAGCAGTTCGCGAAGGACAATCCGGAGATCGTCGAGCGCGTGCTGGCGGTCTATGAACGCGCCCGCAAATACGCGATCGAGCATCCCGATGAGGTGCAGGCATCGCTGATCGCGGCCGCCAAACTGACCGAGCCGGTCGCCGCCAAGCAACTGGGCGAGCGCACCGACCTGGTCAGCGCCGGCATCATCGGTGACGAGCAGAAGCAATCCATCCTGGCGGCCGGGCAAGTCCTGCAGCAGTCCGGCGTGATCAAGCCCGACGTGGATGTAGCCAAGACCGTCGATGAACTGATCGATCCGCAATACATCGAGCGGGCCCTGAAGCGGTTGGCCGCGCTCTAACGACTGGGCGCCGCCCGGTTGTGGAGCCTGGTCCTCCCATGGCTATCTCTGCATCTTCCCTGACGCGGTGGCGCCGCACTGCCCTCCGCCTCCCACGAGGCGGAGGGCAGACCAATTTGCGCATCCTGTTGCGCGGGCTGATCCTGCCGCTGCTGCTGCTCCTGCTGTGGGAGTTGGGCAGCCGTGCCGGCCTGTTGCCGCCGAACAAATATTCGTCGCCCTCGGCTGTTTTCCGCGAGATGTGGGAGCTGGCCGCGAGCGGCGAGCTTGCCGGGCATATCCTGATCACGCTTTACCGTGTCTTCCTCGGCTTCGTGGCCGGCACGGCTGCCGCCACAGTCCTGGGATCACTCACCGGATATTCCAAGCTCATCCGCGAATTGCTCGACCCGACCATCCAGGCCCTGCGCAACGTGCCGTCAATTGCCTGGGTGCCGCTGTTCATCGTCTGGCTCGGCATTTACGAAACATCGAAGATCACGCTGATCGCCGTCGGCGTTTTCTTCCCCGTCTATCTCAACTTGATGAGCGGCATCCAGAGTGTGGACCGCAAGCTGGTGGAGGTTGGGCGGATGTACCGGCTCAGCGGCTTCCGGCTGGTGCAGCGCGTGCTGTTGCCGGCGACATTGCCCTCCTATCTTGTGGGCCTGCGCAGCGGCCTGGGTCTCGGCTGGATGTTCGTGGTTGCCTCTGAACTGATGGGCGCGAGCCGGGGCCTGGGCTACCTCCTGATCGACGGCCAGATGACCGGGCGCGTGCAGGTGGTCATCGGCAGCATCGTGCTGTTCGCCATCCTGGGCAAGCTGACCGATGTGGCCCTCGCCCGCCTCAGCCAGCGTTTCGCCGGCTGGCAGGATTCATACAAGAGCACGGAGACGGGAGACCGCGATGCTGCGCGTTGATCAGGTCTCCAAACGGTTTGAGGGCGACGTCGCGGCGCTGCACGGGATCAGCCTGGACGTGGCGCGCGGCGAGATCGTCAGCCTCGTGGGCACCAGCGGCTGCGGCAAGAGCACGCTGCTCCGCATCGTCGGCGGCCTCGATTTTCCGTCGCTAGGCCAGGTGTGGATCGACGACGAGGCGGTCCGCGCGCCGCGGCCGGAAATCGGCATCGTCTTCCAGGAACCCCGGCTGATGCCCTGGCTCAACGTGGCCGACAATGTGAAGTTCGGACTGGAAGGCTTCCCGCGGGCGCTGCGCGACGAACTTGCCGCCGAAGCGATCCACAAGGTCGGACTGGAAGCCTTTGCCGGCGCGCTGCCCAAGCAACTCTCCGGCGGCATGGCGCAGCGGGTCGCCATCGCTCGCGCCCTGGTGACCCGGCCGCAGATCCTGCTGCTGGACGAGCCTTTCAGCGCCCTGGACGCCTTCACGCGGACCAAGCTGCAGGACCATTTGCTGACGATCTGGGCAGAGACGCGGCCGACCATGTTGTTCGTGACCCATGACGTGGAAGAAGCCTTGGCCCTCAGCGACCGGGTGATCGTCATGCGCGGGCAGCCCGGCCGCATTCACCGGGATTATGCCATCGACCTGGACCGGCCCCGGCAGCGCTCCTCGGCCCAATTCCAGACCTTGAAGGAGCGCATTCTCGGCGACCTAGATCTGGGGCCGGAAAGTTAACCACGCCGGTTAACAAACAGGTCGACCGGCGGTTGGCCCCAGGAACTGGAAATCCCCGCGAAGTTGCTTCCTATAGGAATCGCATCTGCTATTGTGTCCGGCGACGCAAACGATATGGGCAATCGTCGGCGCAACCATCATGGATTCCCGCAAATCACTGATCACCGCGGAATGGGACGTCCTGAACTTCCAGGAACCCGTCCTGCAGCAGCTGCATGAATATTGGCGCCGGCAGCGCGGGGCACGCGCCATGCCGGCCCGTCCGGATATCGATGTGGCCGAGATTCCGGTCTTGCTGCCGTACATCTTCGTCATTGATGTGCTGGAAAATCCCCGCGACTTCCGCTTTCGCGTGGCCGGGACTCACATCCGCCAGGCGCTCGGCGAAGAACTGACCGGCCGGCATATCGCCGATGCATTCCCGCCGGATTTCGGCGGCGAGGTGAAAGCGATCTGGAGTCAGGTTGTCGATCAGAGAACACCGGTCCGCGGGTGGGGCGATCTCTGGGTTCCCGGCAAGGAGTTCCTCAAGTGGGAAGGCGTAGCCATGCCGTTATCTTCCGACAGCGCGGCCGTGAACATGCTCCTGGGCGGCGTGATCTTCCCGCAGATCGCCTACAAGAGGTCCTAGGATCGTTCCTCAGCCCAGGCGGAAGTAGTTGAGATAGATCACGGCAAACGCGACGATCACCAGGACCAGGGAAATCCCCAGCACATAGCGCATATGGCCCACGGGCACGGCCTGTCGGGCCTCCGTCTCGTTCAGCACCGGTGATTCCGGATGGCGCGTAAGGGGTGCCGGACCATCCTCATATTCGGGCGCGCGGGATTCTGGCGTCATTGGCTCCTCCGATCGTCTGAGAGAGCAACGCCATCGCCCAAGTCCAGTTCCCCGGCTTTCCGGGAACTGCTTACGGAACACTGTGTTTCGTCAAAGTGTGGCCGGCACGACAGCTTGGCGCAGCATTGTGGTTGTGCCCTGCGCATAGCCTCCGTTTTGAGGAATCTCCTAGCACTGGCCGCCCTTGGACGTTAGCTTTCCTGATCTGTGGCGCACCGGAAGAGGCGCTGCAGTCGACCGAAAAGAGTCGATAGAAGGGAGGCCCTCCATGAACACCCCGATCCTACGCAACAACATGGCCCGCAGCCTTGCCGCTATGTCGCTCGGCCTCGCGCTGAGCCTGGCATCGGCCGATGCCGGCGCCATCGACGATCTCAAGATCGTCGCCCCGGCCAAGCCAGGCGGCGGCTGGGATCAGACAGCACGCAGCATGCAGGAAGTTCTGCAGGCCGCCGGCATCGCCAAGGCGGTGACCGTCGAGAACATCGCCGGCGCCGGCGGCACCGTGGGCCTGGCGCAGTTCGTCGATCAGGACAATGGCAACGGCAACGCCCTGCTGGTGAACGGGCTGGTGATGGTGGGCGCCATCCTGACCAATCAGTCGGCGGTGACCCTGGACCAGGTGACGCCGATCGCGCGCCTGACCGGCGAGTATGAGGTAGTCGTCGTGCCGGCAGCCTCGGACATTCAGAACCTGGGCGACCTGGTTGCCAAGTTCAAAGCCGATCCCGGTGGCGTGTCCTGGGGCGGAGGTTCGGCCGGCGGCACCGACCACATCCTGGCAGGGTTGATCGCCCAGGCGACGGGCGTCGAGCCGGCAAAGGTGAACTATGTGCCCTTCTCCGGCGGGGGCGAAGCGCTCGCAGCCATTCTCGGCGGTCATGTCACCGCCGGCGTCAGCGGCCTCGGCGAGTGGGAAGGCCAAATTCAATCCGGCGAACTGCGGGCCCTGGCCATTTCCTCCGGCGAGCGGCTGGCGGGCGTCGACATCCCGACACTGAAAGAAGGCGGCGTCGATGTGGAACTGGCCAACTGGCGCGCCGTCGTCGGACCGCCGGGCATCGATGATGGCCAGCGCAAGGCACTGCTCACCACCGTCGAGCAGATGGTGCAGAGCGACGGCTGGAAGAAGACGCTGACCGACAAGAAGTGGCTGGACCTGTATCTGGCCGGCGACGATTTCGCCAAGTTCCTCACCGAGGAAAACACGCGGGTGACGGCAACCCTGAAGTCGATCGGGCTGGTCCAATAGGCGCAAGGCAGGTTTGCGTGGATCGAAGCCGGCGATGTGATTTGCCGGGTCCGGTCCACGCTTCCTCGCGGCAGAACCCAAGCAAGGCGCCGCAATCATGAATCCGCAGTCAAAGCTGGCGGAGATACTGCTCGGCATCGGCCTTGTCGCGCTCGGGCTTTTCTTCGCGGTCGAGACAACGGAGATCAAGGTGGCTCCGATCTATGCCAAGGTCGGGCCGACGGTCTTTCCCTGGATTGCCGCGGGCGCATTGATCGTACTTGGGGTCCTGTTCGCCATTCAGGCATGGCGCCGCGAACCACGCAGTCCTTCGCCGGATCCCATCCCCGGACAGGGCTATCCCGCGCCGGCGCCACCTGCGGAACCCAGCGACTGGCGTGCGCTTGCGGTGATCAGCGGGGCACTCTTGTTGCAGATGATCCTGTTCCGCACGCTGGGCTTCATCATCACCGCGACTTTCCTGTTCATGGCGGTCACCTACGCCTTCGGCAGCCGGCAGTATCTGCGCAATGCGGTGGTGGCCGTCCTGCTCGCCGTCGTCGTCTATTTCGGATTCACCCGCGGCCTGCATCTGCAGCTGCCGGCGGGCCTGCTCGAATTCTGAGCCCCGGGGATGAGCACACTCGGCGCCCTGCTCGACGGTTTCGCCAATGCAATGACCTTGGCCAATCTGGGCTGGGCCTTCCTGGGCGTGACCCTGGGCACCGCCATCGGCATCCTGCCGGGCATCGGGCCGGCGCTTACCATCGCGCTGCTGCTGCCGCTGACGGCGCATCTGGATCCCACCGGCGCCTTCATCATGTTCGCGGGGCTTTACTACGGCGCCATGTATGGCGGCTCCACCACCTCAATCCTGCTGAATACGCCGGGCGAAAGCGGCTCCATCATCACGGCGATCGAAGGCAATCTGATGGCGCGCCAGGGCCGTGGCGCGGCCGCGCTGGCGACGGCAGCCATCGGCTCGTTCGTCGCCGGAACGATCGGCACGCTATTGCTGACGTTCGTTGCGCCGGTCATGGTCAAGCTGGCCATCAAATTCAGCCCCGCCGCGTATTTCTCGCTGATGATCCTGGCCTTCACCACCGTCTCGGCCATGCTCGGCGCGTCCCTGCTGCGCGGCCTGATCACGCTCTTTGTCGGCATCGGCATCGGCCTGGTGGGCACGGACAAGCTGACCGGCCAGGGCCGTTTCACCATGGGATTCCTGGAGCTGCTGGGCGGGATCGACATCACCGTTGTCGCGGTCGGCCTGTTCGCGCTGGGCGAAGCGCTCTATGTCGCGTCGCGGCCGGAACTGCGCAATGCCGAAGTCATACCGGTCAAAGGCTCGTTGCTGATGACGCGGGAAGAGTGGCGTCGCTCCTGGAAGCCCTGGCTACGCGGCACCTTTCTCGGTTTTCCATTCGGCGCGCTACCCGCCGGCGGAACGGAGATACCCACCTTCCTCTCCTACTTCGCGGAGAAGAAGCTGAGCCGCAATCCGGAGGAATTCGGCAAGGGCGCCATCGAAGGCGTCGCCGGGCCGGAAGCCGCGAACAACGCGGCGGTGGCCGGCGTGCTGGTGCCGCTGCTGACCCTCGGGCTGCCCACATCGGCGACGGCGGCAATCCTGCTGGCGGCATTCCAGCAATACGGACTGCAGCCAGGGCCGCAACTGTTCACCGCGAATAGCGGCCTGGTCTGGACCCTGATTGCCAGCCTCTACATCGGCAACGTCATGCTGCTGGTGCTGAACCTGCCGCTGGTGGGTCTGTGGGTGCGGCTGCTATCGATCCCGCAGCCGCTCCTTTATGGCGGCATCCTCGTGTTCTCGACGCTGGGGGTCTACAGCGTCAACAACCGGGTGTTCGACCTGATCGTGCTCTATGCCATGGGGCTGATCGGCTATCTGATGCGGCGGTTCGAGTTTCCGGTGGCGCCCTGCATCATCGGCCTGATCCTCGGTCCGCTGGCGGAGGAGCATTTCCGCCGCACCATGTCCATCACCCAGGGCGACGCCAGCGTGTTCTTTACCGACCCGCTCTCGGCGGTGATCCTGGCTCTGGCGGCGGCCGTGTTCGTGCTGCCGCTGCTGTTCAAGCTGAAGCGGGGGTGACCATTTGCCAGCCTATGGCGCTTCGCCGGTCGTAATACGCAGCACTGCGCGTTCCGCGGATGTGCGCACCTCCAAGGCATCATCGGCCATGGCAGCCTGTAGCGCTGGCAAGGAGTCCGCGGCCGACGAGCCGAATCCGCCCAGCACGGTGGCCGCGGCCGCGCGCACGCGCACCGAGTCATCGGCGAGCCTGTCAGCAAGAGCCAAAATTATACGTTTTTCCGCGGAACCCGTCCGACCCCGCGGGTATACCGCCGCTAGGCGCTCATTCTTGTTGGCGTCGATCAC
>DATKFM010000006.1:0-15425 GCA_035544395.1 Verrucomicrobiia bacterium | reverse complement strand
GAGGTACACGCTCTGGTTCTCGAGCAGATTCTGGCCGGCGATTTCCTGTCGCGGCCGGATTGGGCGCTTGGCGCCGAGCTCATCTATCTCGTTGTCTTCGGCACCATCCTTATCGTTGCCCTTCGCCGGGTCGGCGCGCTGTGGTCGATGGTGCTTGGCCTGTCGGCGATTGCGGTTGCCTGGTCCGGTTCGTGGTACGGCTTCTCCCGGTTCGGCTATCTGATCGATCCCTTGTTTCCGTCAATGGTGGCGGCGCTGATCTATGTGTCGTCGTCATTGATCAGTTTCCTGCGCACGGAGGCCGACAAGCGGTTCATCCGCTCGGCATTCGGCCGCTACATGTCGCCGGTCCTGGTGGAACTGCTGGCGAAGGATCCAAAGCGCCTGCAGCTCGGTGGCGAAATTCGCGAACTGACCATCCTGTTCTCCGATATCAGGGGCTTCACCAAGATCTCGGAATCGCTGAACCCCCAGGCCCTGACGCGGCTGATCAACAACTACCTGACGCCGATGACCTGGGTCATCCAGAACCAGAACGGATTCATCGACAAGTATATCGGCGACTGCATTGTCGCTTTTTGGAATGCGCCGCTGGACGATCCGTCCCATGTGCCCAACGCCGTGCGCACCGCGCTGCAGATGCGCGAGAAGCTGCGCGAGCTGAATCGCGGCTGGCGCTCCGAGGCCGAGGCGGAGGGACGCAAATTCATCAAGATCAAGACCGGCCTGGGCCTGAATACCGGCGATTGCTGCGTCGGCAATCTGGGATCGGAGCAGCGTTTCGACTACTCCGTGCTCGGCGATGCAGTGAATACCGCAGCACGGCTCGAGGGCCTCACCAAGGGCTATGGCCTCGACCTGATCATCGGCGAGAGCACGGCGGCCCGGTGCGCTGAGTTCGCCCTGGTGGAAATCGATCAGGTGAAGGTCAAGGGGCGGGCGACGCCGTTGCACATCTTCACCGTGATGGGCGACGAAGCCTATGCCCAGACCCCGGAATTCAAGATCATGCATGACCGGCAAGCGGAGTTACTGGACGCCTACCGGCGCCAGGATTGGGACGCGGCGTCGGCGGCGCTGGTGGATTGCCGCAAGCTGGCGCCGTCGCTGGAGGGCCTGCATGACGTGTTTTCCGGGCGGATCGCCGAGTACCGCGCCAATCCGCCGCCGGCCGACTGGGACGGCGTCTATGAGGCGCGCACCAAGGAAGGCTGATGCGGACGGCGGCGGCTAGAAGGCATTCAGCGGGATCTTCAGATAGCTGACGCCGTTCTCCTCCGGCGGCGGGAAATGGCCGCCGCGCATATTCACCTGCACCGACGGCAGGATCAGCAGCGGCATCGACAAGGTCTTGTCCCGCTCGCTGCGCATGCGCACGAAATCCGCCTCGCTGATGCCGGCATGCAGATGGACATTGGCGCTGCGCTGTTCGGCCACCGTGGTTTCCCAGGCGTAGCGATCGCGCCCCGGCGCCTTGTAGTCGTGGCACATGAAGAGGCGGGTCGCCGGCGGCAATTCATAAAGGCGCTGGATGGAACGGTATAGCGTCGCCGCATCGCCGCCGGGAAAATCCGTGCGGGCGGTGCCGTAGTCGGGCATGAACAGGGTATCGCCGACGAAGGCTGCATTGCCGATTACATAGGTCACGCAAGCGGGCGTATGGCCGGGCGTATAGAGCGCCCGCGCGCGCAACGCCCCGATGGCGAATCCTTCGCCGTCGCGGAACAGACGGTCGAACTGGGAGCCGTCGGTGCGGAACTCCGGCTCGATATTGAAAATCTTCTTGAACGTGGCCTGCACGGCGCCGACATGGTCGCCGATCGCCAGGCTGCCGCCCAGCTTCGACTTCAGATAGGCGCCGGCGCTCAGATGGTCGGCATGGACATGGGTTTCCAGGATCCAGTCGACCGTCAGCTTCTCCGTTCGAACATGATCGACAATGCGATCGGCTGAAGCCGTGCCGGTGCGGCCGGACTTGGGATCATAGTCCAGGACCGAGTCGATGATGGCGGCGCTTGGACCGGCAGGTTCCCTCACGACATAGCTGACGGTGAAGGTGGCTTCGTCGAAGAACGCGGTTACCTCGGGCTTCACGCTACCTCACCACGGCGCTGTCCGGCGCAGAGTCCCAGCCCGCCTCCGCTTTTGCAATATGCATCTGGACCTTGTGCTTCAGTTTGTCGCTTGGAGAAATTTGCAGCGGCGCGATGCTTCCGAGGGCGATATGATCCGGCCATGGAGAACTTCACCCCGATTTCCGCTGTCATCGGCGGTATACTCATCGGCTTGGCGGCCACGCTCCTGTTGGCGGCAAACGGCCGCATCGCGGGCATCAGCGGCATCGCCGGCGGCCTTTTGCAGCGCTATGCCGGCGCCCGCGGCTGGCGGCTGATGTTTCTGGCCGGCCTTGTCCTTGCGCCGGCAATCTATCGATTTGCCGGCGGCATGGTGCCGGAAATCCAAGCGACGAGTTCAATCCCCTTGCTGATCGCCGGTGGCCTCCTCGTTGGCTATGGCACGAGCCTGGGACGGGGCTGCACCAGCGGCCACGGCGTTTGCGGCTTGGCGCGCTTTTCGCCGCGTTCCCTGGCCGCGACGCTGACATTCCTTGCCATGGGAATTATCACTGTCTTTGTCATGCGTCATATCCTGGCCGGCTGATATGCGGACAAATCTTTCCGCCCTTGCCGCCGGACTGCTCTTCGGATTGGGGCTGACCATCTCCGGCATGATAAATCCGGCAAAAGTCCTGGGCTTCCTCGACATCGCCGGCGATTGGGATCCGAGCCTGCTGTTCGTGCTCGGCGGCGCGGTGGTCGCGGCGACGATCGGGTTCCGTTTGGTTCAACGCCGGCAAGCGCCGCTGTTCGCCAGCCGCTTTCACCTGCCCGAAGCGTCCGGAATCGATATCCAGCTCATCCTGGGGGCGGCGCTGTTTGGCACCGGCTGGGGGCTCGTCGGCTTCTGTCCCGGCCCGGCAATAGCGGCGCTTCTCGCCGATGGCTGGCAGGTGGCGCTTTTCGTAACGGCTGCATTGCTCGGCATGGCGGCACAGCGTCTCTTCCGCGGCCCCCAATCGTCCGGCAGCGCGCAGGCGTTAACCCGGCATTAACGATACCAGCCGCAAATTATCAGCCGTTTTCGAAGACCGGTCGGCGTGACGGCGGTCACGAGTCGGTCCGGCGGCGCTTGCCGCTTCTGGCTGCCATGCCCATCTGGCAAATGCCGGATTTTCGACATGAGGTCTGTCGGCGATGCTCTCACCGCGCAAACTCTTGCTAGCTCAAATTGGCCAATGGCGCGCCCCATCGCCGTGGGCGGCTGCTGTAATTGCGCTTGCTGCCTGGGGCGTTGCCGGCAAGGCCGACAGCGCCGGCGATCTGCAGATCGGCGCGGTCCTGCAGCGCGACTATACCGGCGCCATCGGCGAACGGCTCGATGGCGAGCATCGGGAGCTGTTCTTCGATCTCCCCGTCTATAGCAACGAAACGGTGGTCACCGGCAACACCGCCAGCACAGCTCTGACATTTCTCGACGACACTCGCATCCAGGTCGGTGAGAATTCCAAGGTCATCCTGGACAAGTTCATCTACGATCCCAACAGCCAGACCGGCGATGTAGCGATTAACTTCAGCAAGGGCGTGTTCCGCTTCGTCACCGGCAATATGCAGAACAAGGACGGCTTCCAGTTGAAGACACCGTCGGCCACGCTGGTGATCCGCGGCACGGTGTTCCTGGTCAATGTCGCGGGCGACGGCACGACCGACGTCTCGGTGCTCGAAGGCCAGGTCGAGGTGAAGCCCTGCGGCGGCGCGCCGCAGACCGCCAACCCCGGCGAGTCGGTGACCGTGTCAGGCGACTGCAGCGGCAGCCGCCATCAACTGGGCCGCACCGTGCCGCGCAGCCGCGCGGTCGACCAGGAAATCAGCGCTTTCGGCGACCCTATTGGCGGCGACCGCGAGAATGAGAAAACGCCGTCAAAGGGCCGCAACTAAACGCAGGCCAGTGCTGCAATTTCCGTGAGTTCGATCACTTGCGACCGGGGGATCAAGCGGTTAGCTTGACCGGGCGCTGAGGGACGGAAGCGGCCGCCGCCGGCGGCATCCCGGGACTGGGCGCCAGCTAGTCGCGCCTATGCACGAAATCGCTCTCACCGTCCTCGGGGTTTCCGGCCTCCTCGCCATTGTCAGCTTTCTGCCCGCCCTCGCGCGGCGGCTGAGGCTGCCATTCTCCGTGCTGCTGGCCGCGACCGGTTGCGCGCTTGGCGTTGTCGTCGCCGGCGTCAGCAATGTGGAGCCGGCGGGAATGGCGGGCGATTTCATCGCCGCCCTCAGGGGCATCAAGCTGTCGCCCGGCCTGTTCATCTTCATTTTCCTGCCGACCTTGCTGTTCGAAGCCGCGTTGGTGATCGACGTGCGGCGGCTGATCGACGATCTC
Organism: Verrucomicrobiia bacterium; assembly: GCA_035544395.1. Taxonomy (GTDB): domain Bacteria; phylum Pseudomonadota; class Alphaproteobacteria; order Dongiales; family Dongiaceae; genus DATKFM01. The sequence continues at coordinate 10,988 of DATKFM010000006.1, read as the reverse complement.
GCGCCCATTCTGCTGCTGGCGGTGGTGGCGGTGATCGTCACCACGCTGTTCGTCGGATTCATGCTGGCGCCGGTCAGCGGCGTCGGTCTGATCGCCTGCCTGCTGCTGGGCTCCGTTGTCGCCACCACCGATCCAGTGGCGGTGGTCGGCGTCTTCCGAGATATCGGCGCGCCGCGGCGGCTGTCGGTGCTGGTCGAAGGCGAAAGCCTGTTCAACGACGCCGCCGCCCTGGCGCTCTTCGCGCTGCTGTTGGCCATGTTGACCGGCGAGCGCGAGGCCGACGTTATCGGTACCGGCATCGCCTTCCTGAAAAATTTCTTCGGCGGCGCGGCGCTGGGCTTTGTCATGGCGCGCGTGACCTGCGAACTGGTCGGGCTGCTGCGGGGCCTGCGCTTTGCCGAGATCACGCTGACCGTTTCGCTGGCCTATTTCGTGTTCGTGGTCGGTGAGCATTATCTGGATGTCTCCGGCGTCGTGGCGGTGGTGACCGCGGGACTGGTCATGGGCGCCTATGGCCGGGTGCGCGTCACGCCCACCACCTGGGATCACCTGGTGGAGACGTGGGAGCAGCTCGGCTTCTGGGCGAGCTCGCTGATCTTCATTCTCGCCGCCATGCTGGCGCCGCGCCTGCTGGCCGACATCACGCTGCACGACATCGGGCTGCTGATCCTCGTCATCGTCGGCGCCCTGCTGGCGCGCACGGTCGTCATCTTCGGCATGCTGCCCTTGCTCACCATGGCCAAGCTGGCCGAGCATGTCAGCCTTCCCTACAGCACGGTCATGCTGTGGGGCGGGTTGCGCGGCGCCATCTCCCTGGCGCTGGCGCTGGCGATCAACGAAGCCACGATGCTGCCCGCCGATGTCAGGCATTTCGTCGCCGTGCTGACAACAGGCTTCGTGCTGTTCACGATTTTCGTCAACGGCACGACTCTGCGGCCGCTGCTGAAGCTTCTTGGTCTCGACAAGCTGACGCCGGTGGAACAGGTGCTGCGCGACCGCGCGCTCCTGGTATCGCTCACCGCGATCAAGGAAGGCATCGACAGCGCGGCGGCCAGCGATGGCTTGAGCGACCCGGCGACGGCGTCGCTCGATGACGAGTACGGACAGCGAATCGCGCGGGCGCAGGAAAGGCTGCGCGGCGGCGCCGATCTTACCGCGCCACAACTGCTGGACATCGGCTGCATTGCCCTGGCGCAGCGCGAGCAGCGCCTGCTGATGAAGCGATTCAAGGCCCGCACCATATCGCGCCAGATCATCCAGCGCCTGCTGGCGCGGGCGGGATGGCTGATCGACGGCGCCAAAGTCGGCGGCGCCGCAGGCTACGAGACGGCGACGCGGCAAGTCCTGCGCTATGCCTGGTCATTGCGGGCCGCGGTATGGCTGCAGCAAACAACCGGCCATAGCCTGCTGCTGGCCCACACCCTGTCGACCCGCTTTGAGGCCCTGCTGATTTCCAACATGGTGGTCCGGCAACTTGGCGTCTTCGCGCGGCGCCAGCTTACGCCGCTGCTCGGCGCCGACATCGGCAAGAAACTCGGGGAGATCGTCGAGACCAGGCTCGACCGCATCGAGCAGGCGCTGGAGGCGATGAAGCTGCAATACCCCGACTACGCCCAGGCGCTGGAGCGGCGCTATCTGGAACGCGTGGCGGCGCAGCTCGAAGCCGACGAATTCGATTCCATGCTGTCGCAGTCCCTGATCAGCGGCGAAGTGCATACCGACCTGCGGCGCCGCATCGGCGAGCGCTGGCGCGGTATCGACCGCAGCCCGCCACTTGACGTGCAACTGGAGAGCGATCAGCTGATCGCCCGGGTGCCGCTGTTCGCCCAGTTCGATCCGCCCCGCCGCGCCGAGCTGGCCCGGCTGCTGCGGCCGCGCTTCGTGGTGCCGGGCACCCGCATCGTCGCCAAGGATGAACGCGGGGACGCCATGTATTTCATCGCCTCCGGCGCCGTCGAGGTGATGGTGAAGCCGGAGCCGGCAAGGCTGGGCAGCGGCGACTTTTTCGGCGAGATCGCGTTGCTGCACAACATGCCGCGCATGGCCGACGTGACGGCGATCGGCTATTGCCATCTGCTGGTGCTGCAGGCGCGGGATTTCAGGCGTATCGTCGACAGCGACCCGCAGCTGCGTGCCGCCATCGACGAAGCTGCGCGGCACAGGCTCGGCGTTGCCGCCAGCGCCGCGCAGCCGGTCTGAGAGGCCGGCATGGCGCCCTCATCCGATATCGCACCCGCGATAGCGCCGGCAGCCATCGTGCAGGCTCCACTGCGGGGCATCCTGCTCATGCTGCTCGCCGTGTTCCTGTTCGTGATCATGGACGCGACGGGCAAGGCGCTGACAGCGGACTACAATATCTGGCAGATCAGCTGGGCTCGATATCTGTTCCATCTCGCAATCCTGCCTGCGTTCATCCGCGGGCAATCCGTGACCTCGGTCCTGCGCACATCGCGGCTGAAGCTGCAGCTCATGCGCTCGGCCTTGATGCTGGGTTCGACGGTCTTCTTCTTCGCGGCGATCAGCTACATTCCGCTGGCAGAGGCGACGGCGATCGGCTTCGTCTCGCCGCTGCTGGTGGCGGCATTTTCCGTGCCGCTGCTTGGAGAACGCGTTGGACCGCGCCGCTGGGCCGCCGTCATCGTCGGCTTTCTTGCAGTGATGATGATCATCCGCCCGGGATTCGGCATGGCTCATTGGGCCTATCTGCTGCCACTGGTGAGCGCGACCTGCTTCGCGCTTTATCAGATCACGACCCGGCATCTGAGCCGGTATGATTCCTCGGTGACGACGCTGGCCCACTCGGTTTCCGTCGGCCTGCTGGTCACCACCGTTGTCATGCTCATTCCCGGGCAATGGCGGCATCCCGATCTGCAGGGTTGGATATTGATGGTGCTCGTGGGCGCGGTCGGCGGCGTCGCCCACTACATCCTGATCCGGGCGCTGACCCTGGCGCCCGCGGCGCTGCTGGCGCCGTTCGCCTATCTGCAGCTCGTCTGGGCGGCGATCGTGGGCTATTTCTGGTTCGGGGATATTCCCGGCTGGACAACGATGGCCGGCACGGTAGTGCTGGCCGCCAGTGGCCTCTATGTCATGTACCGGGAGCGCAAGGCTGCGCAAGCGGCGGCGTAGGCCGAAAGGAAAACGGCGGGGCCCGTAAGGCCCCGCCGTATCGTATTCAGAGCTTAGATGTGCCCTTGTCTCAGCCGACGATCATTTTTGCGATCAGAACGACAGCCAGACCGGCGATCAGGACCACATAGGGCAGAACGCCCGCTTTGCGTTCGCCCAGGCCCTGCCCTTCCTTGAGCCCGATGTCCTCCAGCATTTGCGGCGGGAACTTGCCGCCGTCCTGCACATAGTGCCGGTACCAGAAGACGGGAATGATCAGAGCCGCCGCGAGCAGGCCGCCCCACAAGGGATCGATGCCCTTCTCCGGGTCCAGATCCCATACCGCGGCGCCGGCTCCCATCAGGAACGCGTTCAGGAAGGCAAAGATGCCGCCGAGGGCAAGGATGAAAGTCGGCGCCCGATAGGGACGCCGCACATGGCCGGAATCCATGCGATGGATCCAGCCGGCATGCAGGTTCAGGAAGTTGAAGATGATGTACCCGCAGTTGGAGAGCGCGAGGATGATGTAATAGCTGCCCGCATCCGACGCGGCGAAGGTCAGCAGGATCAGATTGAAGCAGAGATCGGTCCACATGGCGCGGGTCGGAGCGCCATGGCTGTTCACATGGCTGAGATAGCGCGGCAGCCAGCCGTCGACCGAGCCCTGATAGAGGGTGCGCGAAGATCCCGCCATCGCCGTCATGATGGCCAGCAGCAGCGCCAGGATCATGAGGATGACGAGGATGCCCTCGAGGGCTGGCCCACCGCCGACCATATGCGCCATGGCTGCGGCGACGCCGGTGCCCGCGACGACACCCGGATCGGTCATACCGGCCACGCCGAGGACGCCCTGGAAGGTGAAGGGCACCAGGACATAGATCAGGATGCAGAGAAGGCCGGAATAGAAGATCGCCTTGAAAGTGTCGGTCGCCGGATTCTTGAACTCTCGGGTGTAGCAGATGGACGTTTCGAAGGCGTATGTGGACCAGGCTGCGATGAACAGGCCGCCGAATACCAAGGTCCACCCCTCGAGATTCCATGCGCCTGTTATCGGCACCATCGGCGAGAAGTTCGCCGCGACCACCTTGCCTTGAAGCAATGGCACGATGCCGAAAATGAGCATGGTGATGACGATCACCAGGCCGATGATCATCTGTGTTCTGGCCGTGTTGAGAATGCCGCGATGCTGGATCGCAAACACGATCAACATGAGGACGGCGCCGATGAAGAACGGCGTGCCGATGGAGAATGTGGTGAAGCCCTCGATCTCAAAGCTGAACAGGGTCCAGGTCTGCATCGTCGGCGTCAGCGCCCCGATCGCCGCGGCGGCTGCATCTTCCGGTGTCATGCCGGCAATCGCCGCCGTATTGGCCGGATCGGCGAGCCACGCGACTACAGCCGGCGAGTCTGCGCCAGGAACAGGTGCGATGCCGTTGAGAATGTAGCCGGCCGCGATCGCGCAACCGAGCGACAGCACGGGCGTCCAGGCCAGCCAGTTGCACCACACCGAAAGCGGGGCGATGAACTTGCCGTACTTGATCCAGGCGGCCGCGCCATAAACGGAGGCGCCACCCGACTTGTTCGGGAACAGGCCGGCGATCTCCGCATAGGTGAAGGACTGCACGAAGCCCAAGAACATCGAGACGGCCCAGATGGCGAAGGCGGCCGTGCCGCCGATGCCGCCAATGCCGCCGATGGAGAAGAGAACCAGCGCTGGAACGCCGCTGGCGACCCAGAAGGCGCCCTTCCAGTCGATTGTTCTCTGCAGTTGCTGGTCCGATCCGGTCACAATTGTTGACATCTTATGCTCCCTGTTTGACCGACATGATAAACGCCGCGCGTCTGCGATCCGCGGGTGGCGGCAAATTCTGAATGCATTGCAATCGAGAAACAGGGAATCGGACTAGGCCTTCCGAAACGCGACAGGCGATCTGCGCGCATCCGGCAGTCAACGATATCCCGATGTGACTTGGCCGCAAGTTCCGCTTGGCGGCTCCCCATGACCAGACACTACCCCTGTTACCTTCGCCCCCCGCCCTGGGTCCGTTCTTGTTTTTGGTATCGCGATGGCGGACGTGCATTTATACGCGCCCGGAGCCTATTCGATCAATCGGGTGCCCGAGGGGCGTCGGCGGCAAGTGAATCCGCAGCCTGAAGGTCGCCAAAATGCGCGCGGTACGCATAGAGGGCTGGATATCCTGGCAAAATTGAATCGGCCAAGTCCGAACCAATCGCACTTTAGGTACCGGTAGGGGATTGGTCAGCAGGAATTCGAAGCACCGGCGATCGCAAACGAATTCAGGCTAGGAAGCCAACCCAGCCTTCGCGCCATGATTCGCTCGGAAGAATTCCCAACGGTATCGCGCCCAGCGATAGGCATCCCCAATCGATATGGCATAGATGAAGAAGCCACCGGCATAACGGCCGACAAAGGATGCATCCGGCTGCGCCAGATGCATCGTTACCCAGCCGAGGCTCATAATGAAGAACACGAACATGATGCCGCGCTTTGGCGTGTTGTTCACGACCTGGCCGACACCGGGCAACAGGATGGCGATCAGCAGCACCCAATAAGGATGCAAAGGCGGCCGTATCGCCGCATCAGCCTTTGCGGCCTGCTCTGCGATTTCAGGTGGCGCCTTTTGCGGTCCCATCATTTCCTCAGGCTTCGCCTGCCGTTCCGTTGCCGGGCATTTGCGAGGGTGCGAGGCTGCCCATGCCATGCGGCGCTGCGACGGAGTTATAGACGGCGAGAGCCTCGTCGAGCAAACGCCGGGCCAGTGCTGCGGACAGCTTTGCGGCGCCGAACTCCGCCCGGCGCAGCACCATATAATAGGCCCGCTCGCCCTGGTTCTCTTGATAGACCAGACGCACGCCGCGGGGCGCGATGACCAGTTCCTTGGCTCTCGGATCGGCGAAGAGGCCGATATGCGGCCGCAGGATCCGGATCGGCAGCGAGTCGTCATCGATATCCGTCCGCAGCAGCGCGTGCTGCGGCCATTCCGCCGGAATTCGCAGGGTGACCGGCAGACCGGATGACGGCGAAAAAAATTCGGTGTTCAGGGGCCGCGCCAGGAAATCGATGGTGCCGGGGATGGGCAGATTGCCGAAAACGCTGACCTTCAACCAAAGGGATGGCAGCTTGCGCACCGCCATGTGATCGACGACGGGCTCGAGCCGGACTTGCCGCCCGCCATAGCGGCCATCGAGAACCGGAAATTCCACGCCTTCGAAAGTCACCCGGCAGTCCTCGAACAGCGACCGGCAATCCTCGAAGTAGGCGCCGCGAACCGCCAGTTTTCGCGCGCGGTCGCGGCGATAGATCAACAGGAGAAGTATGCCGCAGAGGACAACCAGCCCGAAGATGACAAGATTATCCGACAATAATCACGGCTCCTGCAAAACCAAGCCCGGCTGACCGTAGGAACGGCCAGCCGGGCTTCGTCGGTAGATCCCGCGACCGGGCGTTGAACCCGATCGATTTGGCATCAGTAGCCTTGCGGCCTCGGCCAGGGCATTGTGAATTGATCCGCCCGGCGCACATACTTGTAGCGGAAGACCACGAACCATATCGAGGCGACGATGTAGAACAGCATCATCGCCAGGAGCTGGTGGCCGTAGCCGAGATACACCGCAAAGAAAGTGGCGATGCACAAAGCCAGCAGCACGGCCGCCGGCAGGGGATGGAACGGATGTTCGAATCCGCGGATGATCGTTCCCAGCGGCCATTTCCTGCGGAACTTCCACATGTTGATGGGCATGAAGGTGTAATTCAGCAATCCCGAGAGGATCGAGAAGGTGATCACCTGCGCCAACGGCACATAGAGGGCGAAGATGATCGCGATCGGGATCAGGAAGATGATCGAGCGGAACGGTGTCCGGTACTTCGGATGCACGGCGGCAAACCACACCGGCAGATAGCGGTCTCGGCCCATGGAGAACCAGGCCCGCGACGCATCATTGATGCAGCCATTGGCCGAAGCAATGGCCGAGAACAGCGTGCCGATGAACAGGAAGATGTGCAGGAACTTGCTGCCCGAAATCTTCGCCACGTCATAGAGCGGCGCGAGTTCCAGGTCCCAGCCGACATACTCCCATGGCAGCAGGCCCACGGCCACGTACCAGGTCAATCCAGCGGCGATCAGCAGCGTGATGATACCGGTGATCGTGCCGAGCGGCAGCGCGCGGCCGGGAGAGCGGACTTCTTCCGCCGCCTGGCAGGTGCCTTCGATGCCCAGATAGAACCAGATGGCGAAATGCAGCGCAGCAAGGACTCCAAGCCACCCATAGGGCAGGTCAGTCAACAGGTCCTTGTGCAGGAGGATCTTGCCGGGATTCCAGGGCTCGACGCCGATGAACAGCACGATGATCGACAGGAAGGCGATGAAGGTGATCCAGAAGTTCACCGTCAGCGTCATGAACACGCCACGGTAGTTGAGCCAAGCCAGGATCATCAGGCTCAGCAGCACCCAGGGCTGCCAATTCGTTGGCGCAGAACCCGTGAGATCGCCGGCGCCGATCTGTACCAGATAGCCCACCACCTGGACATCGCCGGCCTCAAGCATCGTATAGGCGAACACCAGGTAGAGACCGACATTGAACGCCATGAGCGGCCCGATGGTGTGCTTGGCCTGGGCATACTGCCCGCCGGCTGCCGCCACCGTCGACGTAATCTCCGAGTCTATCATGGCGACGCAGGTGTAGAGCAGCCCGATCACCCACATGGCGATCAGGCAGCCGAGGGCGCCGCCCTTGCCGACGGCATAGTTCCAACCCATGAATTCGCCGACGAGCACGATGCCGACGCCGAGCGCCCATACATGGACAGGGCCAAGAACCTTCAGAAGGTTGATGGCCTGCGGCCGAGACTGGCCGATCGCTTGATCCGCCATGACTCAGCTGCCTTTCTTTTCGACGAGTTCGTCCACGCCTTCGCGCGAACTGATCAGCGTATCTTCGCTGTATTTCTGACTGACTTGCCACGCGTCATAGACCATCCATAGGAAGATGGCCGCGGAAACGGCCCAAGCTGCCCATTCAAGAATGTCCCACATTTCAGCCTCTCTGTTCGATTCGTTCCGGTTCTTCGCTGTTCGCGGCCGGCTTCAATCGAATTTTTCTGCGATGATCTGCTTGTATTCCTTCTCGGAATGCCACAGCAGGAAGATGTAATAACCGCCGATCACCACGATCATGCCGATGACGCCGGCCCAATCGAGCGTGTAGTCGAACGGCTGGGTGATGATGTCGGCGGCACTTTCAGCCGTGTAGCCGAGTTTTTCCCATTGCGCCTGCATGGTCGGATTCTGCCCGAGCGCTTCCCAGGTCAGGCCGGTCCAGGTCTTGGTGCCATCCTCGGCCGCCACATAGGTGACGCCGGCAGGCAACACCTCGACGCGCGAGGGAACGGCAAACTTGAACCAGATCGGGCCGAACAGCGCGAACAGGATCAACGCGAGCAGCACAATGACGTCGATCCACTGGCCGGCGACGCTTTGCGTGGGTGGCACATATACTGATTTTGCCATGTTCAATTCCTCCGCCTAGCGCCCGGCATCCAAGTGCCTGATATCGAGTCCATAAATGCGGGCCCGGTCGTTCGAATAGTGCCGGACCATCGCGGCAATCGATGCCGTGTTGAACACCAGCAGCACGATCGCGGCGATCCAGGCGGCGATATTCACGCCGCTGCTCGCATAGGGTATGGACGAAAGCAGGACAAAAATGACCACTAACCACAGGGCGATGACGAAGCCCCAGGCCCATAGCCGATCGCGCGCAAACATTGCGTCTATTCGCCCGGACATGTCTGCCTGTTGTCCGGAATTGGCCGATGATTCGGTTGCCATTGACTGATCTCTCCCTTCGAGTGGCATCCCCTGGGGATGCCCGCCTGACCTGTTCTGCGGGTTTTGTTCTTGCCTACAGCCGCTACTGTAGCCGCCCGGCCTAATGGCCGCGCAGTTGTTCACTCACCGGAATAATTGATTCCCCCGGTTGAATGAGGATAGGCCCAGCCCTTGATCGCCCGCAAGGGTCAAAATCCGCGGACGCCAGAGCGAACCGGTTGGAGAATGGGCGTATGTTGCACCGCAGAAAGATTGCGTGGACAGCAGCAGAGGAGCGGGTCAGAACCGCGCCAGCCGCTCGGTCAGCAGATTGTAATAGGCGTCGGCGTCTATTTCAGTCATGACCGTTGCATTGGGCGCGCGGTCGGTGACCTTCCACCAGTCGGTCACGGTCATGCCGATGGTGAGCGGGCTCGCGGTCTCGATCGCCACATTGACCTTGCGGCCCTTGAACAGGCCGGGCTGCAACAGGAAGGAGATGACGCAGGGATCGTGCAGCGGCGCGCCGTCGGTGCCGTACTTCTGCTCGTCATAGCGCTCGAAGAATTCCAGCATCTTGACCACGGCCGTCGCTACCGGCGTGCCGAGAGCGCGGATGCGGTCGATCCGAACGCGAGTGGTGAGCGCCTTGTGGCTGACATCCAGGGGCATGACGGTGATCGGCACGCCGCTGCGGAACACCACGTCGGCGGCATGGGGATCCACCAGCAAGTTGAATTCCGCAGAGGGAGTCGAGTTGCCGCCTTCGAACACCGCACCGCCCATCAGCACGATCTCGCGGATGCGCGGCACGATATCGGGCGCCTTGACCATCGCCAGCGCCAGATTGGTGTGCGGCCCGAGCAGGCAGAGCGTGACGGTGCCGGCCTGCCGGGCGCGCAAGGTCTCGACCAGAAAGTCCGACGCATGGCCCGGCGACGTCTTCATCTTCGGTTCCGGCAGATCCGGTCCGTTGAGTCCGGTGGAACCATGCACCGCTTCCGCCGTCTGCAGCGGCAGGATCAGCGGCCGCTCGGCGCCGGCATAGACCTTGATGTCGGGCCGGCCAGCCAGCTCGCAGACCCGGCGGGCGTTCTTCTCCGTCAGCGCCAGCGGCACGTTGCCGGCGACGGCGGTGATGCCGATGACCTCAAGCTCCTGGGGGCTGGCCAGCGCCAGCAGGATGGCCACGGCATCGTCCTGGCCGGGATCGGTATCGATGATGATCGGGCGCGCGGTCATGGGAAGAGATCCCGGATTCTGTTGCGTTCAGCGGTGAGGAGAAGGACAGCGGGCGACAGTGACCCGAACCATTGGTTCGATCAAGCCGTCCGAAAACGCGAGGCTTCAGGCCCCCGGCGCGCGCAGATCCTCGTAGGAAACCATGACATGCTGACGGTAGGCGGGCCGTTCCTGCAGGCGCTTGTACCAGGCCTCCAGGTTCGGCAGCGCCGGCCGCTTGATCGGCAGCGTGAAATAGCGATAGCAGGTGGCGCCGGCGGGAATATCGCCGATGGTGAGCTTTTCGCCGGCGATGAACTTCCGGCCCTGGAGCTGCTTGTCGATCAGGCCATAGAGCGCGCCGAGTTCCACCGCCGCGGCATCGATCGCCGCCTGGTTGCGCTTGTCGGCGGCGGTCCGCACCAAGCCCATGAACACCACTGATAGCGGCGGCGACAGCGTGGTCTGCTTCCAGTCCATCCACTGGTCGGCGCGGGCGCGCTCCCCCGGATCGGCCGGCCACAGGCTGCCGCTGCCATAGCGCGCCGCGAGATAGCGCACGACCGCGCCGGACTCCCAGACGATGACACCGCCGTCATCGATGGTGGGAATGCGCTTGTTCGGATTCATCGCCACATATTGCGGCGTATCGAGCCCGCCGAACTTGCCGCCGGCATCGATGCGCTCATGGGGGATGCCCAGCTCGGCCAAGGCCCACATGGCCTTCTGCACATTCATCGAATTGGCGCGGCCCCAGATTTTCAGCATGCTTCCGTCTCCCCTGATTGCGGACAGTCATACAGGCAATGAAGAACGACCGAACGGCCGCCC
>DATKFM010000005.1:0-11985 GCA_035544395.1 Verrucomicrobiia bacterium | reverse complement strand
CCCTGGAGACCTGGATCGCCGCGACGGTGGCCGATGCCGTCGTTGCGTTGCGCGGGCAGGAGCTGGGCAGCCTACCGGAGCTGAAATGCTGGCGCGAGGCCTACAAGGCATTCGGCGAGAAGAAGACCAGCTACCGCAGTTCCGTTGAACGCCTGCTGAAGGCCCTCCAGCGCGGCAACGGCCTGCCGCAAGTCAACGCCTTCGTCGACGCCTACAACGCCATCTCCGTCCGCTACCGCATGCCCGTGGGCGCTGATGACCTGGACCTGATCACTCCGCCGCTGGCCTTCCGTATCGCCCGCCCGGCCGACAGCTTCATCGCCCTGGGCGACGCCACGGCAACCGACGATCCGCCGAAACCGGGCGAAGTGGTCTACGCCGACGCCGCGAAATGCCTCTGCCGCCGCTGGAACTGGTATCAGGACGCGCGCTCGGCGATCCGCCCGTCCACCCGGCGTGCGGTACTCACGATCCAATCGAATTGCCGGGAAACGGCGGGCCAGGTGGCGGCGGCAGCCGAAGAGCTCTGCCGCCGGCTCCGCGATGCCTGCGGCGGCCGTGCAGCATGGGCAATTGCTCATGCCGAAGGACCGGAAGTTACCGTAACGGCCTAACAGGTCCAAAGGTATGGATGGTCAACTGGCCGCTGTCAGGGGAGCTTTGAGCTGATTCGCATTTCCTCCTCTTGGCCGGCGTGTGGCAGCTCCGTGGCATTAGATTTGGCGCCCCGGCAATTCGCATTGCCGAATCCCCTTTAAGTTATTAACGTAACCCTTGGAACCGGGGCCCGTCTGGCGCATTCCGGTCCTTGGTAGAATCCAGTTCAACGAGTTCCAGGAGGTCAGCAATGAAAATGCGCGTTCTGACGATCGCGGTCGTTGGCGGTACGATGCTTCTTTCCGCTCCCCTAGCGACCGTGTCCCATGCGGACAACATGGTCGATCCCAACAAGTGTCAGGAATTGACGAACGATCTGAGGTTGGACCTCTTGTTGGTCGGCGCCAGCCATAAGAACTATGACGCCTCGAATCAGGCGATGGCAGATGCTGAGGATCAGGCCAAGAAGGGCGAACATGGCGCCTGCATCACGACGGCAACCGGGGGCATCGAGGGCCTGGGTCTGCCCGTGAACACCTATCCCGAATAGTCCGTAGCGCTATTTAGGCTAAGTTGAGGGGACATTCCCGGGCGAACCGGAATGTCCCCTTCGCATTTCTACTGGGCCGCGGCCCGCGTCTGATCAGCGAGCGAATCCTCGAAAACTTCGGCAAAGGCGCCTTTCAGCGCCATGTCGAGCTCGGCCATCGTGATCAGGATGCCGAGGTCATTGAGCGAGGTGACGCCGAAAAGCGAGTCCGCTCCGGAGTCGATGCCGCAGGGAACGATGCCCTGAAAATGGGTGAGATCGGGGTCCAGGTTGACGGCGATGCCGTGAAAGGCGATCCAACGCCGCACCCGCACACCGATAGCGGCGATCTTGTCCTCGCGCCCGCCGCCCCGCACAACCCAAATGCCGACGCGCCCGGCGCGGCGCTCGCCCCTGATATTGAAGCGGGCAAGCGTGCGGATGATCCATTCCTCGAGGTCATGGACATAGCGCCGCAGATCCGATCCCCGCGGCCGCAGATCGATCATGGCATAGGCCACCCGCTGACCCGGGCCGTGATAGGTGAACTGCCCGCCGCGACCGGTGCGAAAGACCGGGAAGCGGCCCGGCTGCAGCAAGTCGCCCTCACGGGCACTGGTGCCCGCGGTATAGAGCGGGGGATGTTCCAGCAGCCAGACGCGACCGCCGGCTGTCCCCGCTTGCATGGCCGCCACATGGGCCTCCATGGCCGCCACCGCTTCCGGGTACGGTTCGGGGGTGTCGCTGAGCCGCCATTCCACCATTTGGATCAATCTCTTGGGCCGTCTTCTGAAAGTCGGGGGCGTGGGTTGCCTCGGTCCCCGCGTTTTGGTATTCCCGGCGGCGCCCGAAGGCAAGCGCGACGCCTTCGTAAAGGGGATGCGGTCGTGGCGGAACTGGTAGACGCGCTGCCTTGAGGTGGCAGTGGCAGAAATGCCGTGGAAGTTCGAGTCTTCTCGACCGCACCACTCTCACAAACAGCCGTTCTTACGAAGGTTTACCAGCCTGCGTTAATCCGGCACCGGTACCGCTCGGCCCATGGCGTGGCGGGGGGCTGCGGCTATAATCCGGACCGCTCCCGCCGGTATGCCTGCCCGAATAAGACGAGTCCGTAATGACTGACCGCTTGCGCGACAGCGCCCTGGAATATCACCGGCTGCCGCGCCCGGGGAAGCTCGCCATCACGCCGACCAAGCCGTTGGCAAATCAGCGCGACCTCGCCCTGGCCTATTCGCCCGGCGTGGCGGCCGCCTGCGAGGAAATCGTCGCCGATCCCGCCACCGCCGCACTCTACACCAGCCGGGCCAACCTGGTGGCAGTGGTGACCAATGGGACCGCGGTCCTGGGGCTGGGGGCCATCGGGCCGCTGGCCGCCAAGCCGGTCATGGAGGGCAAGGCCGTCCTGTTCAAGACTTTCGCGGGCATTGACGTCTTCGATATCGAGCTGGCGGAGACCAATGTCGACAAGCTGGTGGATATTATCGCGGCGCTGGAGCCCACCTTCGGCGGCATCAATCTGGAGGACTTCAAGGCGCCGGAATGCTTCGAAGTGGAGCGCCGCCTGCGGGAGCGGATGAAGATTCCGGTCTTCCACGACGACCAGCATGGCACCGCCATCATCGTCGCCGCGGCCATCCGCAACGGCCTGCGGGTGGTGGGCAAGAGCCTGGAGCAAGTGAAGCTGGTCACATCAGGGGCCGGCGCAGCGGCGCTGGCCTGCCTGGACCTGCTGGTGGCGCTGGGCCTGCCGCTCGCGAACATCACGGCCACCGATATCGAGGGCGTGGTCTACAAGGGCCGCAGGGCGCTGATGGACCCGCATAAGGAAATCTACGCGCGGGAAACGAAACACCGCACGCTGGCCGAGGCGATCGCCGGCGCCGATATCTTCCTCGGCCTGTCCGCGCCCAAGGTCCTGAAGCCCGAAATGGTGGCGAAGATGGCCGAGCGGCCGCTGGTCCTGGCGCTCGCCAACCCGGTGCCGGAAATCATGCCGGAGGAAGTGAAGGCGGTGCGGCCCGACGCCGTGATCGCGACAGGTCGGTCGGATTATCCGAACCAGGTCAACAACGTCCTCTGCTTTCCCTTCATTTTCCGCGGCGCACTGGATGTCGGGGCGACCACGATCAACGAGGCGATGAAGATCGCCTGCGTCCAGGCAATCTCCGACCTGGCGCTGGCGGAGACGTCTGAAATCGTCGCCAAGGCCTATGGCGGGCAGGATTTGCAATTCGGCGCGGAATACCTGATCCCGCGGCCGTTCGACCCACGGCTGATCGTGGAAATCGCGCCGGCGGTGGCCAAGGCGGCCATGGATAGCGGCGTGGCCACGCGGCCGATCGCCGATCTCGAGGCCTATCGGGACCGCCTCAGCCAGTTCGTCTTCCGCTCCGGCCTGCTTATGAAGCCGATGTTCGACAAGGCGCGGCGCGATCCTCGGCGGCTGGTTTATGCCGAAGGCGAGGATGAGCGGGTGCTGCGCGCCGTCCAGGCTGTCATCGACGAAGGCCTTGCGCGGCCGGTGATTGTCGGCCGTCCTGGCGTGATCGAGCAGCGGTTGAGCCGGATCGGATTGCGGCTGAAGCCGAAGAAGGATTTCGACATCGTCGACCCCGACGACGATCCCCGCTTTGCCGACTACTGGAAGCTCTATCACGGCCTGATGGAACGCAGAGGCGTGACGCCCGATCTGGCGCGCAACATCGTGCGCACGCGCAACACGGTGATCGCCGCGCTGATGGTCCGGCGCGGCGATGCCGAGGCGATGATCTGCGGCACCAGCGGCGCCTTCGACGAGCATCTCAGGCATGTGCTGGATGTGATCGGCCTGAGGCGCGGGGTGCGCCAGATCTCCGCGCTCACCGCGGTCATCCTGCCCAAGGGCACGTTCTTCGTCTGCGACACCCATGTGATGCATGACCCGAGCGCCGAGCAGATTGTCGACATGACGCTGCTGGCGACGGAGGCGATCCAGCGTTTCGGCCTCGAACCCCGCGCAGCCCTGCTGTCCCATTCCAACTTCGGTTCCGCCGACACGCCCAGCGCCCGCAAGATGCAGGCGGCGCTGGCGTTGATCCGCGCCAATGCGCCGGAGCTGGAGGTGGAGGGCGAGATGAACGCGCAGCTCGCCCTGTCGGAGGAGCTGCGGATGCGGCTGTTCCCGAACTCGCGGCTGAAAGGCCAGCCGAACCTGCTGGTGATGCCGACCCTGGATGCCGCGAACATCGCCGTGGAACTGTTGCGCTCGGCGGGCGAGGGGCCGCAGGTGGGACCGATGCTGATCGGCGGCGCCAAGCCGGCCCATGTGCTGACGCCGACCGTCACCGTCCGCGGCATCGTCAATATGAGCGCCGTTGCCGTCGTCGAGGCCCAAGCCGCGAATCCGCAAGCGGTATAGGCCATGGCCAACCTCGAGCACGAGCCAGAGGTTGACGCCGAGGAAGCCGAGGACGAGGCGGGCTATGGCGTAACTGCCGAACTGGTGCAGACGGTGCGCGGCCTGCTGGAAAGCGGCCAGACCGAGAGTCTGCGCACGGTCATTGCCGAGCTTCACGCAGCCGACGTTGCCGATCTGCTGGAACAGCTCGACGACGACGACCGCGAGAAATTCATCGAGGCGACCCGCCAGGACATCGAAGCCGAGACCCTCACCTATCTGGACGAGGATGTCCGCGACGACGTCATGGAGATGCTCGGCCCGAAGGAGGTCGCCCAGGCCTTCACCGAGCTGGAGACCGACGACGCGGTCGACATCCTCGAAGACCTGGACGAGGAGGCGAAGCAGGAGATCCTCGCCGCCGTGCCGGCGGAAGATCGCGCGATCCTCGAAGAGGGCCTGACCTATCCGGAGGACAGCGCCGGCCGCTTGATGCAGCGCGACCTTGTGGCCGTGCCCTCCTATTGGACCGTGGGCGAGACCATCGATTTCCTGCGCGCCAGCGGGGATCTGCCCGACGATTTCTACGATCTCTTCATCGTCGATCCCAGGCATACCCCGATCGGCCGCGTGCCGCTGTCGCGGGCCATGCGCAACAAGCGTGCGGCTAAGCTGACGGACATCATGGAGACGGAGCTTCGGTCGATCCGTGTGGATATGGACCAGGAGGAAGTCGCCTACATGTTCCGGCAATATGCCCTGGTATCGGCGCCGGTCGTGGACGAAGCCGACCGGCTGGTGGGTGTGATCACCGTCGATGACGTGGTGCATGTGATCGAGGAGGAGACGGAAGAGGATCTGATGAGCCTGAGCGGCGTCGGCGAGAGCGACTTCCATGCTTCGGCCCTGGAGACCGCCTGGCGGCGGATGCGCTGGCTGTTTGTCACGCTGATTAACACCATTATCGCGGCGACGGTGATCTCGCAGTTCGACGCGACCATCGAGCAGATTGTGGCGCTCGCAGTGCTGATGCCGATCGTCGCCGCCATGGGCGGCAATGCCGGGATGCAGGTGGTGACGGTGACCGTGCGCGCGCTTGCCACCCGCGACCTCTCGCCCGGCAGCAATATCGCCCGCGCCGTCGGCAAGGAGGTGATGGTCAACGCGATGAACGCCGTCATCTTCGCCATCATCATGGGCGTTGTGGCGGGTCTCTGGTTCCACAGCCAGAAGCTCGGCTTGGTGCTCGCGGCGGCGATGGTTTTCAACATGGCCTGGGCGGGGCTGGCCGGGACCATTATCCCCATCGTTCTGCACCGGCTGGATATGGACCCCGCGGTCAGCGCCGGACCTTTTCTCACCACGACCACTGACGTCTTGGGTTTCTTCTCGTTCCTGGGACTCGCGACGTTGTTTTTGCTGTAGGCCAATCCTTTTCGAGTCTCTTCACCTCAAGTTTCTTTCCCCGCGAAAGCGGGGATCCAGGTGTTGCAGAGCGCCCTTCATCCCCTGGGGCCCCGCTTTCGCGGGGGAAGAAATCTAAGTGTGCTGCATTTCAAGCTTCGCTATTTTTTGCAGTAGGCTCTACCGAAGCGGCTCACTCGGCTCTAATCTGAGGCAAAGGAGTCAATCATGCCCGCCAACCGCTATCCCGGACTGAATTTCGATCTCGGCGAGACGGCCGATGCGCTGCGTGACACGGTCGCGGATTTCGCCGCCGCCGAGATTGCGCCGCGCGCCGCCGAGGTCGACCGCAGCAACAACTTTCCCGCGGACCTCTGGCGGAAGTTCGGCGCTCTCGGCGTGCTCGGCGTCACGGTCGAGGAGGAGTATGGCGGCGCCGCCATGGGCTATCTCGAGCATGTGGTGGCGATGGAGGAGATCAGCCGCGCCTCGGCATCGGTCGGACTTTCTTACGGCGCGCACTCCAATCTTTGCGTCAACCAGATCCGCCGCAACGGTACCGCCGAGCAGAAGAAGAAATATCTGCCGAAACTGATATCCGGCGAACATGTGGGCGCGCTGGCGATGAGCGAACCTGGCGCCGGCTCGGATGTCGTGGGCATGAAGACCCGCGCCGAGAAGAAGGGCGACCGCTTCATCCTCAACGGCAACAAGATGTGGATCACCAACGGACCCGATGCCAACACGCTGGTTGTCTATGCCAAGACCGATCCGGAAGCCGGCTCCAAGGGCATCACCGCTTTCCTGATTGAGAAGGGGATGAAGGGCTTTTCCACCGCCCAGAAGCTGGACAAGCTGGGCATGCGCGGCTCCAACACCTGCGAGCTGGTGTTCCAGGATTGCGAGGTGCCGGCGGAGAACGTGTTGGGGCAGGTGGGCAAGGGCGTGCGCGTGCTGATGAGCGGCCTCGACTATGAGCGCGCCGTGCTCGCCGCCGGACCCCTGGGCATCATGCAGTCCTGCATGGACACGGTCATTCCCTATGTCCATGAGCGCAAGCAGTTCGGCAAGGCGATCGGCGAGTTCCAGATGATGCAGGGCAAGATCGCCGACATGTACACGGTGATGAATTCGGCCAAAGCCTATGTCTATACCGTGGCCAAGGCCTGCGACCGCGGCGAAACTACCCGCAAGGACGCCGCCGGCGCGATCCTCTACGCGGCGGAGAAGGCCACCTGGATGGCGCTGGAGGCGATCCAGTGCCTGGGCGGCAACGGCTACATCAATGATTATCCCACTGGGCGCCTCTTGCGCGACGCCAAACTCTACGAGATCGGCGCAGGTACGAGCGAGATCAGGCGCATGCTGATCGGCCGGGAACTGTTCGAAGAGACGGCGTAAAACCGTCGAGGTGTATGGTCAGTAACGCTGTCGACAGCTATTTCTGCTTCCTATGAAACCCCTCATTAGCTGCAAACGTTCTGGACTTTGGGCAACCTAAACTGGCGATAGGGGCATAGATCGATGACACCACTGCTTACTCTGCTGGCCATTCTCGGCACGCTGGCGGTCGGTGCTATCAGTCCAGGGCCGAGCTTCGTTCTGGTCGTGCGGACGTCAATCGCGCAGTCGCGTCGTGATGGATTAGCGGCGGCGCTCGGCATGGGCGCCGGTGGCGTTGTCTTCGCCGCTCTCGCGCTGCTGGGTTTGCAGGCGCTCTTGATGCAGGCCGCATGGCTCTACCTGGCTCTCAAGCTCGCAGGAGGTGCCTACCTGCTTTATTTGGCTAGCAAGCTATGGCGTGCTGCGGGCGAGCCGATCGCAGTCGGAGTCAACAGTAACGCAACCGAAGTCAGGCCAGGCCGGTCGTTTCTCATGGGCCTGATGACGCAACTCAGCAATCCGAAGACGGCTGTGGTCTATGCCAGTATCTTTGCAGCCTTGCTCCCAGCGCAGCCGCAGCTATGGCTCGTCCTCGCTTTGCCGCCGCTCGTCTTTGCGGTGGAGGCGGGATGGTATACCGCCGTCGCGCTGCTCTTTTCGTCGCCACGGCCGCGCAGCGTCTACCTAAGGAGCAGGCGCTGGATCGATCGCACCGCCGGCGCGGTGCTCGGCGCGCTTGGAGTTCGGCTGATCCTTGAAGGGGCAAGACCCGCCTAAGGCACGAGATTCCCGGCCACTTGGAATCCACCGCCGGCGTTCCCATCTATTCAGCGTTTTGGATAGGAGTGGCTGACACCCCATGCTTTACCTCCTCGCGCTGTTCTGCTCGCCGCTGGCGCTGCTGTTCACCGGCAGGATCTTCCAAGCGTTATTCAACCTGCTGATTTATGTCGGGGCGATCGTGCTGTCGATCACCATCGTCTTCTGGTTCCCGGCGGGCGTGATCGTCTGGGCTATCGGTGTCGCTCATGCGGTGCTGGTGATCAACAACGATCGCGAGAACCGCCGTAACCGCGCGCTGGTCGAAGCGCAACGGCGCGAGTAGGACGAGCTCTTGCCGAGCCCACGCAACGCTGCCGGCGCGGCCCTGGCCTCGGCGCTATCGGAGGCAGAGCGGACATCAACCGCCTACGACCCTCGCTGAATCTGTCGAAAATGACCTATAGCGGTCAAAGAGGTGGTGGACCAAAATGATGATTGCCTAAAGCTAGACCGTCGAGGTGAATCCCATGGCTTTCTGGATAGCGAGCGTGGTTGGATTGGCGATCGCTTATCTCCTCGGTTCTACGCCCACAGGCTATCTGGCGGGGAAACTGCTCAAGGGCATCGATATCCGAGAGCACGGCTCCAAATCGATTGGGGCAACGAACGTATTGCGAACCCTGGGGAAAGGGCCTGCATTGGCGGTGCTCCTGGTAGATGTGCTGAAAGGCGTGGCAGCGATTGTCTTTGTCCGCTGGTTTTATCCTTGGCTCTATGCGCTGCCCTCCGTCACGCCACCGAGAGCGCTTGATCTGCAAACCTGGGTGCCTTGGGCTGTTTGCCTGGCCGGGCTTGCCGTGTTGTTGGGGCATAGCCGTTCAATTTGGTTGAATTTTACTGGCGGTAAATCCGCTGCGACGGGGCTAGGCGTGTTGCTGGCGATTTCTTGGCCAGTTGGCCTAGGTGCAGCGGCGGTTTTTGCCGTTGCACTGGCCATTTTTCGGATTGTTTCCCTTAGTTCGATGCTGGCCGCATTGACCGCGATCGCCCTTATCTGCGGCTTGGAGCAACCCTTGCCCTATCGGCTGTTGGTGATCGCAGGCAGCATCTACGTGATTGTCCGCCATCGTGCCAACATTCAGCGGCTGCTGGCCGGTATTGAGCCGCGCCTGGGACAAAGCAGCCCAGAGTCGAAAGCAGAATCGCAAATCTCGCCGAACTAGAGGTCAACCTCCCGCCGACACCGGTTCGTAATGCTCCACAGTGGGGAAGGGGTCGTAAAAGTGGTGCAATAGCGCCTTCCAGCGGCCGTACTCGGCCGATTTCCGGAAACCCTCGGTGTGATCCTCCAACCGCCGCCACTTCACCAGCAGGATGTAGCGGTCGGCCTGCTCCATGCAGCGGCGGATTTCGTGGCCCTGGTAGCCGGGCATGCCGGCGATGATGGGCGCGGCCTCGTGGAAGGCGGTTTCGAACGCCGGAGACTGGCCCGGCTTGATGTCGAGGATGGCGACTTCGAGGATCATGATGCACCGGATAAAGTGGCGCGACGGGCGGGAAGTTTCCTTGCGCTGCCGCCGGAGTGCAAGCGCTTCTCCCGCCATTGCTGGCGCCCGCCCGGAATGACAATATCGCCTCCCGAAAATGGAGGCTGATGTGGCGCGCAAACTGATTTCCTCGGGTTCGAGCTTCGAAAAGGCGGCGGGATATTCGCGGGCCGTGGTGGATGGCGAATGGGTCTTCGTCTCCGGCACCACCGGCTTCGACTACGCCAAGATGGCGATCTCTGACGATCTGGCGGAACAGGTGCGTCAGACTCTGCGGAATATTTCGGCGGCGCTGGCCCAGGCTGGCAGTTCGCTCCGCGACGTCGTGCGCGCCAACTACCTCGTGCCTAACCCGGCGGACTGGCCGAACATCGTGCCGATCCTCGGCGAGCATTTCGGCGAGATCCGCCCGGCCTCCACGGCCATCGTCGCAGGCCTCGTCGATCCGCGCATGCGCATCGAGATCGAAGTCACGGCCCGCCGCGCCGTGCGGCCGCCATCATCGGCCGCCGCCCAACGCCGTCGCACCGTCAAGCCGAAAGCCAAGAAAAAGGCGGCCAAGCGCGCAGCCAAGAAGGGGAGACGCTAGGGATGGTCGAGCAACTCACGGAAATTCCGGCGCGGCGCGGCAAGGCCGTGCAGGTGCCGCAGGGTCATGTGCTGAAGCTGATCAATACCCATGGCACCCAGGTCATCGACACCTGGGCCTTCAATGCCGCCGATCTCCATGAATTCATGTCGCTGGAGCATACGCGGCCCCATATCGGCCATATAATTCCGAAGGTGGGCGACGTGATGTTCACCAACAAGCGCCGGCCGATCATCACGCTCCTCGAAGATACTTCGCCGGGTATCCACGATACCATCGTCGCCGCCTGCGACCGGTACCGCTACAAGTTCCTGGGCGTCGAGGGCTATCACGACAATTGCACCGACAATCTGTTCTCGGGCATGGCCGAGTTGGGCCTGACGCCGCCGGAGGTGCCAAGCCCGCTGAACATGTGGATGAACATCCCGGTCGCGCCCGATGGCAGCATCTCCTTTCAGCCGACGGTGTCGAAGGCCGGCGATTTCGTGCTGCTGCGGGCTGACATGGACGTGGTGATGGCCTTCTCCTCCTGCCCTCAGGACATCCTGCCGATCAATTCCCAGAAACCCGTCGAGTGCCATTTTCAGGTGATCTGAACCATGCCCACTGTCCTGATCACCGGCGCGAATAGAGGCGTCGGGCTGGAGTTCGCAAAGCAGTATGCGGCCGAAGGCTGGCGCGTCCATGCCGCTTGCCGGGATCCCGGCAAGGCGACGGCGCTGAAGGCCATCAAGGGCGATGTGCAGGTGCATCCCCTGGAGGTCACGGATGAGGCGCAGATCGATAGCCTCGCGAAATCCCTCGGCAACGAGGCCATTGATATCGTCATCAACAACGCCGGGATCATTGGGCCGGACGACAGCTTCGGCGGCACGGATGTCGAGGGCTGGATGCAGACTCTCCGCGTCAACGCGCTGGCGCCAGTGCGGATCGCCGAGCGGCTGGTGCCAAATCTGGAACGCGGCGAGCGCAAGCTGCTCGTCAACATCACCAGCCGCATGGGCAGCATCGCCGACAACAGCAGCGGCGGCTCCTATGCCTACCGCACCAGCAAGGCGGCGCTGAACATGGCTGCCAAGAGCATGGCCATCGATCTCAAGCGCAAGGGCATCAAGGTGATCGTGTTCCATCCCGGCTGGGCCAAGACCGACATGGGCGGCCGCAGCGCCACCGTGCCCGTGGCCGACAGCGTCGGCGGCATGCGTGCCAAGATTGCCGCGCTGACCACCGCCGACAGCGGGCAGTTCTTCAACTACACCGGCCAACCGATCCCCTGGTAGTGTTGTAGCCAAGTCATAGAGAAAAACATGTCGAGGTGGCGTGGAAAAGCGCTGGAGATGTTGCCTGAACTCAAGACAGAGATTCAGACCGCTGAGACGCCATATCTTCTTTGGTTTGAGCTACTGGCTGCGCTTAAGGATGCCTATGTAGCGCCAAGGAATGAGTCGCTGATGCGCCAGATTTACTTGTATGCCGACTGGTGTTGGCGGCAGCCCGCGCAAAAAGACATCGATCTCAGCAATTGCGTGGCAGTAAGTTTTTACGAACATCTAGTCGACTATGTCGAGATCCGGCTCGACCTGCCGCGCTGGATCTCCGAGCGCAAGTTTCAAGCACTCGAGTCACTGTTCCGCATGCGACTTGAAGGTGACGACCTCGATACGCTGAAGCTTCACCATGCTCGGAGTTGGCGGATGTATCAGCCAGATCTTGCAGAGCATCCGGGCGGGAGGGCTAGAGGGGTTAAGTAACGAATGGCGGACAGTGAGCAGTTCTTCAGCTACACCGGCCAACCGAT
>DATKFM010000004.1:0-17612 GCA_035544395.1 Verrucomicrobiia bacterium | reverse complement strand
CGACGATGAGGCGCCGCAGGTTCGGCATGTGCTTTTCCAGCTTGATCAGGATGCGGTCGGCGACGGACGGGCCGATCTCGTCCCAACTCTGCCCGTCGGGCAGGCGGTAGGGATAGTACTTGCCGATGAGGCTCATGACATGATGTCCCGGAGGCGCCAGCGTGTCGTCGATGGCCGAGGGACTGCGGATATCCAGGTAGGGTTCGTCGATGATCTGCCCCGCCAGCGCGGCGCGATAGTTGGCCTCGATAGTGGCGCGCTCCGGAAAGATGGTGATGGAGGCGCCGCGGGCGATGTTTGCTTCCGCGCCCGACAGCGCGGCGAACTCCGGCGCCCCCGACAGCGCCAGGTTCATCCGCAGCGTCGCATGACCCATGCGCAGCCGCTCGATACCGTCGGCGAATCCCTCCGGCAGA
Organism: Verrucomicrobiia bacterium; assembly: GCA_035544395.1. Taxonomy (GTDB): domain Bacteria; phylum Pseudomonadota; class Alphaproteobacteria; order Dongiales; family Dongiaceae; genus DATKFM01. The sequence continues at coordinate 17,196 of DATKFM010000004.1, read as the reverse complement.
TTCTCACGGCCGACGAATTTCAGGAAGGTGCGCTTCGGATCGGTGTTAGCCAGCACGCGCTTGGCGCGGAATTCCTCGCCGCCTTCGAGCCGCACGCCGACGGCGCGGCCGCCCTCCAGGATGATGCGCTCGACAGCCGCACTAGTCCGATACTCGACGCCATGGGCGCGGCCGGACGATGCCATCGCCTGGGTGATCGCGCCCATGCCGCCGCGGGAATGGCCCCAGGCGCCACGCTCGCCCTCGAATTCGCCGAGCGCGTGATGGAAATACGGAATCGCCGAGCCCGGCGCATCCAAGCTGGCAAAATTGCCGGAAACGCAATGGCCGGCGGTGATGTTGCGGATCGGCTCGCTTTCGAACCAGCGCTCGGCGATCTCGTTCGCCGGCGACGTCAGCAACTGCATCAGCAGGTGCCGGTCGTCGAGCGACAGGCCGCGGAACTCGCGCCCGGCGGGCAGCAGCGTCAGCAGATCCATGATCCCGCCGCCGAGATCGGGCGGCGGCTTCAGCCACTGCGCGCGGATCACCTGGCCCACGCGGTCCACTGCCGCATGGAAGCGATGGAGATTGTCGTAGTCCCGGTTGGAGAAACGGCCGACGGCGGCGCGGTCGTGGGCATCGTCGCCGGTCATCAGCAGCGGGCGCCCATCCTGGAGGATGCTGAGATGGGCTTTCATCTTTACCGGCTGGTAGCCGTGGCGCTTGAGCTCCAGTTCCTCGATTACCTCCGGCCGCAGCAGGCTGACGGTGTAGGAAGCAACCGAATTGCGGTAGCCGGGATGGAATTCCTCGGTCACCGCCGCACCGCCCAGCACGGCGCGCCGCTCCAGCACCAGAACCTTCTGACCGGCTTTCCCCAAATAGGCTGCGGCGGTCAGCCCGTTGTGCCCGCCGCCGATGACAATCGCGTCGTAGGTCGCGCTCATTGGGCTTTCTCGTTGTTCCCCCAGATTTCGGCGCCGGCAGAATAGGCTATCGACCCGGCTTTCGCCCATGATTTCTCAGCGAGAATCGCGCTTAACGGAACGTAAAGGGCATTGATTTAAGTGTATGCCGTCAAACAGATAGTCGGAAAACGGACCATGGCGCAGGACGGCATTCAGCTCATCACGCAGATCGCAATTTCAAGTCATTCGCCGGTAACCGGCAAGGCCATTGCCGATCAATACAGGAAACTGTTTCCCGGCTATCAGGAGAAGCTGCCGATCGAGGCAATTGAGCCGCAGGTGCGGGGCGCGCCGATCCGGATCATCCTCGGCAACAATGCCGAAGCCGGCATCGATGTCATGATCATGCCGACGCCGATTCCGCCCGATATGCTGACCTTCGCCTATGCCATGAATCCCCACTGGCCGGAGGCGCGAGCGGAGCTGCAGCGCTGTCGCTCCCACGTCGCCGTGATTGCCTTGCAGCGGCAGGACGGCAGAGAAAATGCCATCCGCAACGCCATCTGCCTCACGCTGATTTCCGCCTGCCTCTGCAATTTGCTGCCGGCTGTCGGCATGTTCTGTCCGAGCGGCAATGCACTGACGCCAGTCCGCCGCCTTCGCGAACTGACCGCGAGGATGCTATCAGGCGAGCCGCCGGTCGAGGCCTGGGTGCAGACGATCATCGCCGACGCGCCCGCCGACAAGGGCCAACGCCGCCAGTCGGCGATGACCAACGGCCTGCGCATGCTCGTGGGCCGCGAGATCGAGATCTGGCCGGTGGCGCGCGATCGGGAAAAGCTGCTCGATGCCGTTCAGCAACTCCTCCGATTCACACTGCAGCGCGGGTCCGGCTTTGACGAGGGCGACAGCGTCAAGCTGAAGGATGGCGACGTTGCCTGCGTGCGATTCCGGCACGAAGGTCAGCGGCAGGGAATGCCCATATTTGAGACAAGACTGGTCAGGCCGGATGCCGCGGGCAATCTGCCATCGGATGCGTTCGGCGACACTCCGCTGCCACCGAAAGCGGCGGCTGGTTCGGTTGCCTCGCAGCTCGAAGGATTGCCGGCCAGTCAAATTGCCACCGAGAGTTCCGAGCCGGAAAAATTTATGGCGATGATTGCGTTGGCGCGGCCGACGCCGATCTCGATGCAGATGCTGATCGCCGCGATCAAGCGCCGCTTTCCGGACTTCAAGGGCCGCATTATGCCGGTCGGCGGCGATGGTCCGGAAGACGCCAGCGGCAATACGCACATGCTGCTGTTGGGCAACTCACGCCTGGTGCTGATGTCGATCGACGCGCCCATGCCGCCGGGACATCTCAACAGCGCCATAGCGGCTGCTGAACTCGTTTGGCCTGACGCCCGCGTGAAACTGGAGACGCACAAGGCGCATATCATCGTCGCAGCGATGGGCGCTGCCGAAGGCTTCGCCAAGGTCGCCGGACAGGCGGGCGACCTGACGATCGTGACGGCGGCGCTTTGCGATATTGCGCCGGCGCTGGGCGTCTACTGGTGCAGCGGCGATGTCGTCACCAAGCCGGAGCATTTTCAACAAGGTGCGTTGGGTTCTTCGATCGGTACACCGCCGGTGGACAACTGGTTGCAGCTACGCTTCTTCAAGGAAACCTTGGCGAACGGCAGGCCTGGCGTGGGAATGACGACCACGGGGCTGATGCCCTTTGTCGGCCGGGAGATCGAGTTTCCGCCGGTGGAACTGCATCCATCCGTCATTGCGCAGCGTGTCATCGGCACGGCGCACTACCTGCTGGCGAACGGGCCGGTGGTCGATCACGGCCATACGATCGGCATCAGCAATTCCGAGGCGATCCGCGTGAGGCATCTAGAGGGGGGCCGCTTCGTGCCGCGGCCGGTCTATGAATTGACGCTTGAGGTTCTCGACCCCTCCGTGTCGCCAAATGAGCCGCCAGCGCATCTGAAAGCGGTACCGAAGCCAGAGCAGAATGTGGAGCGGCCGCCTGCGACTGTGCAACCATTGCATCCGGCGGCGCCCACATCGGCGCAGGCGGGCGCACCGGAGCTGTCGCCGCCAAAACCCCCGCCCGACAATGCCGCGTCGCGCATGGTGCGAAATCTCCGCCGGCCGCAAAGCTGATCCGGGGAGGCGGCAGCGGTTTCATTCCGGCCGCTGCATCCTATATATTGCCTGGGGATAAGCAGGACAGGCGATGCACACGGACTCCCTCGACAAATGGCGCCACGAGCATGTCTATCTCGGCCAGGCCCATGGCGAGCATGAGCGCAAGCTGAAGCTGGTCATCGCGCTGACCGCCGTAATGACGGTCATCGAGATCGCCGCCGGCTTTGCCTTCGGCTCCATGGCGCTAATGGCCGATGGCTGGCACATGGCCACCCACGCCGGCGCGCTGACGATTTCGGCCGTCGCCTATGTCTATGCGCGGCGCCAGGCGACGGATTCCCGATTCACGTTCGGCACTGGCAAGGTGGGCGATCTCGCCGGTTTCGCCAGCGCCATCATCCTGTCGCTGGTGGCGCTTTGGCTGGTTGTGGAATGCGTGCTGCGTCTCGCCAACCCCGTGCCGATTTCCTTCGGCGAGTCGCTGCTGGTCGCCGTGGTGGGTCTTGCGGTGAACCTGCTGAGCGCCTGGCTGCTGCGCCACGATCACGGGCATGTTCATACCCACGAAGACGGCACGACGCATCGCGATCACGCGGATCACAATATCCGCTCGGCTTACTTCCACGTTCTGGCCGATGCGCTGACCTCGGTGCTGGCGATTGCCGGCCTCACGGCGGGGCTGTTGTTCGGCTGGATCTGGATGGATGCGATAATGGGCATCGTCGGCGGCGCGGTCATCGCCCGCTGGTCCTACCAGCTCATCCGCGATACCGGCGCCGTGCTGCTGGACATGACGCCTGATCCCGGCATCGCGCAGAAGATCCGCTCGATCCTGGAGGTCGATGGTGATCGCGTCGCCGACCTGCATCTCTGGCGCGTCGGCCCCGGCCACTTTAGCGCCATCGTCTCTTTGGTGACCCACAAGCCCGAGCGCCCGTCGCACTACCGCGAGCGGCTGCGGGCTCTGAGCAGCCTGTCCCACGTGACAATCGAGGTCGATACCTGCTGCGACTGACGCCTACTCCGCCGCCTTCTTGTCCACGATGACGGGGCCGGGATAGTAGGGCAGATCGTCCACATGGGGCTTGTGCTGCCCGCTGGCGACGACGCTGCGCATATGGGCGGCGATGTCTTCCATCGGGGCAAACCAGACCTGGCCCTTCTTCTGCATGTATTCGATCAGCTGCGCCACCGCGCGCAAGCGCGCCAGGCGGCCAGAGACGAAGGGATGCCAGACGGCGATCCATAGGCCGCCATGCTCCCAGGCGGCGTCGAATTCCTCGCGGAAATTGGCGACCGCTTCGGCCGGCGCGCGGATCGGCATTTCGTAATTGATGTCGGCCATGTGGACATAGGGCGGCCAGTCATCCAGGCCCCAATGGCTCGGCAGCTCCACCAGATCGCCGCGCTTGCCGCGGATGAGATAGGGAACATCGTCGCCCATCAGCGAGGCGTCGTAGGCGAAGCCCTCCTCCAGCAGCAGGTCCAGGGTGTTCTCGGAAAAATTATAGAGCGGCGCCCGGAAACCGCGCGGCCGCTGTCCGGTGTGCTTCTGGATCACCTCAATGGATCTGCGCAGCCAGTAGCGCTCCTCGTCTCGGGGCATCTCGTTGGGATGCTCGTGGATGTAGCCGTGGTGGGCCACCTCATGGCCGCCGGCGACCATCGCCTCCACCGCCTGCGGATATTGCTCGATGCACCAGGCCGGCACGAAGAAGGTCTGCTTCAGGCCGTAGCGCCGGTACATCTCGAGGATACGTGGTACGCCGATCTGCGGCCCGTAGCGGAGCTGCGAGATGGCGGCGATTCGGCGGTGAGCATCCTTGGGCCGAGCCAGATGCAGGAAGCTGTCCGCGTCCATGTCAAAGGTGAAGGCCACTGCGCAGCGGGCGCCATTGGGCCAGGGAACCGGATTTGCGATCATGCTGCTACCCTTCCCACTTCTATGATCCTGTTAAGATAGCAATTTCCTGATCCAACCGTCGACCGTCCGGAGGCATGCGATATGCGGTATTCCCTGATGCAATTCCCGGCCGTTGGGATTGTGATTCTATCTTCCGGGACCAGTGGTATACTGCATACGTTGTCGCCCAAAATGGCCTAATCGATACGGCCTTCGTCTTCAGGAGAACCATGGGCAAATCCGAAACAGTCCAATCGCTGCGCCGCGGCCTGGCCCTGCTGGACGCAATGGCCGACAGCCAGGGCCGGGGCGCCACCCTGTCCGAGCTGGCTAACCGCACCGGCCTGTCGGTGAGCACGACCCATCGGCTGCTGGCGACACTGATCCAGGACGGCTTCGCCATCAAGGACCGGGATTCCGGCTTCTATGTTCCAGGCCACCGCACGGCCGGCATCGCCGCCTCGGTGGAGCGGCGCACCGCCTATCTGCGGGCGCTGGCGCGGCCGCAGCTGGAGAAGATCGTCGCGGAAACCGGCGAGACCACCAACCTGGTGGTGCTGGACGATGTCCGCGCCGTCTATCTCGACCAAGTGCCGGGCGCCCGGGCCGTACGCATGTCCAGCCGCATCGGCAGCACCTTTCCCGCCCACAGTTCGGGATCGGCCAAGGCCATCCTGGCCTTCCAGGCCGACGAAGCCATGCTCAACGCCATCCTGGAGAACGCGCCATTCCAGCGCTTCACGCCGGAGACAATCACCACAGCTCCGGAGTTGCGCGCCGACCTGGAACAGGTGCGCCAGCGCGGCTACGCCACCGAGCGCGAGGAGTTCGAGGCGGGCACCGGCTGTATCGCCGCGCCTATCCGCGACGCGCGCGGCATCGCCATCGCCGCCATCAGCGTGCCCGGCCCGGTGCAGCGTATCTTTGGGCCTGAGGCCACTCGCCTGGGTGCGCTGGTCATGCGCCATGCCGACGAAATCTCACGCGTGCTGGGATTCCGCACGAAGGAGCGCGGCCGGCGGCGGGTGGAACCGGGGTTGGCAGCGCCGTAGCACCACAAGATCCAATCTAAAGGGCGGTGCGACGCTGGGATTCCGTTTCAGCGGCCCTTCCGGCCGCCGCTGCGATCCTCGCTGAGGTCGATATCCGGGATATCGATATCGAGCAGGCCGGTGGTCATGTCTTGGCGCGCTTTTGCCGCCAGAACCGCATAGAGCCGGCGAATTCTATTGAGTTCGTCCTCGTTGAGTTCTTCCAGATCCAGCAAAGCGTTGTGGGCTCCCTGGGTCGCCCGCAACAGTTCGTCGAGCTTCAGCTGCGTCGCCTTGCTGTCGCGGTTCTGGGTGTTCTGGATCAGAAACACCATGAGGAAGGTTATGATCGTGGTCCCGGTGTTGATCACCAGTTGCCAGGTGTCGGAGTAACCGAAGAGCGGCCCGGTGACGCCCCACACGACGATGATCAGGCAAGCCAGTATGAACGTCATTGGCCGGCCTGTGGCCCCCGCTGTCCAGGTGGCAAACCGGGTGAAGTGGCTCGAGCTTCTCATGACAACCCTCGCAATATTCCTGACGCCGATCCGCCGGCAGCCGCCTCGGTCATCGGCGGATACCAGGATAGACGATGGCGGAGGGAGCCAACAGCACCGCCGAACTAACGGGCGAGCGGGCGATCCTGCGAGAATTAGCTGTAGGAAATTTGCCCGGAGCTAATGGGATACGGGGCCAAAAAAACAAAAGGGCGGAGCGCCTTTCGGCGCCCCGCCCTCTCTAGCTCTAGCTCGTGGCTTTAGGCAGCCTTCAGATTGACCGCCGAAACCTTGCCCTGCTGGCCGCGCTCGAGATCAAAGCTGATCTTCTGGCCTTCGCTGAGGGTGCCGAGCTCGGAACGCTCGACCGCCGAGATGTGCACGAAGACGTCCTTCGAACCATCGACCGGGGTGATGAAGCCGAAGCCCTTCGCCGGGTTAAACCACTTTACCGTACCGTTTTGCATAGGTTGTTTTCTCCAAACCAAGCAGTGCCGCCGCGCGACGATCGCGCGTCGGATCGAACTTACAGGGAAGGTCACTTGGTCCGGCGCTTGGAAAGGCGGGGCGGAGCGAACTGGCCCGTGGGAGTTTGATGGCGTGTATATAGGGATAAAGCGGCAAATAAGCAAGGTGCGCGATAGAAAGTATCAAATCCGGCTTGTTTACCATGGTGTTGACCTAGCCGGTCGACTCCGCACTGATGGTCGTTCCCCGTAATGGTTCAGAGTTTGGCGGAGTAGCCCATACGAGGTCGCGGTCAAAGTCGGCGACTTCTTTGTACGAAACCGTACCCGATGGAGTCCTTCAACTGACGTGACATCCGATTCAGTTCGTGTGCTTATGACCCACCAGTCGGATGCTCGGCATATGACACGAGCGCGCCGCTAAATGCGGTTGTGGCCCTCTCAAGGCCTATAAGCACGGATTCAGTGTTGGAAAACTCCCTTCTGGGGTGAACACAGCGCCGCCAGCGAGCGCTGAAGGTCCTGACCCACGGGAGTTCTGGCAATGAAATTGGCAAGGGCGCCGTCAGACGCGAGATTACCCCTGGCCACTCCGTTCATGGAGGTGGGCCTTGGCTGATGACGCAAGATCTGGAAACAAAATCCTGTCGCTTCTGTCTACGGCAGACGCCCTGCTGATGACGCCTCACTTGCAGCCAATCGACTTGCCCGTCCTCAGATATCTTGAACGACGGGGCAAACCGATCGAGCACGCCTATTTTTTGGATCGTGGCTTCGCTTCGGTCGTGGCGGATGGCGCTTCCGACCGCGGCGTCGAGGTCGGGCTCATTGGAAGGGAGGGAGTCACCGGTCTTGCGGTGATCATGGGTTCAGATCGCTCTCCGCATGACACATTCATGCAAGGCGCCGGTGCGGGACAACGCATAGGAGTCGCCAATCTGCTGGCAGCCATCGGCAAGAGCGCGACATTGCAAAAAACTCTTTTGCAATGGTGCCACACATTCATGATTCAGACCGGACAAACAGCTCTGACCAACGCCCGCAGCAAGATTGAAGAGCGGCTGGCGCGGTGGCTGCTTATGGCTCATGACCGCCAGGACAGCGATCAGCTTGACCTCACGCACGAATTCATTGCGACGATGCTTGGCGTACGCCGCGCGGGCGTCACCGTTGCACTTCGCCTTCTTGAAAAGCGCGGGCTGATAGACGCGAAACGTGCCGGAATCTTCATCATTGACCGCGACGGGTTGAAGGAAGTGTCCAATGGCGCCTACGGCATTGCGGAAGGCGAGTATCGAAGAATACTCGGCTGATCCCGCCCGGATTCTGTGCGGTTTCGTACCCTTTGAAAATTGACAGCATCGGCATTTCCGCGCCCTGATTCAGCATTGGGCTGAGTCCTGGGAGGTCCGCGATGAAACTCGTGTGCCGGGATTGCGGCGGCAATTCGTTTTTCCTGCACATGGCACCAGAGAACAATACGCTGGCGCAATGCACGAAATGCGGGAAGGCGACGCGGTTCGAGCAATCCGCGATGACAAATGTCAAGCCGCCCTACGAAAACGACTTAAACCGACCAGACGGCGCAGTCCGCAAGAAATTGCACCTGCAGGCGAGGTCGTGAACGCATAGGTGTCCCTAGTCGCTGTATCGGCAGAGGCAACCACATGCTATCAGACTGCCAAATACTCTTAGTCGAAGACGAGGCATGCATCGCCTTTGAATTAATGATGACGCTGACGCGAGAAGGCGCAATCGTGTTGGGTCCGGCACAGTCTCTTTCCGATGGCTTGTGCCTTTGCACAAGGGCGTCGATCGATTGCGCGATTCTGGACATCAAGCTGTGCGACGGCGATTCCTTCGAGATTGCCGATGCATTGGCGGATCATGGCGTGCCCTTCGTTTTCATGACGGGCTACAGCGATCACCCTATTCCGGCGCGGCACCGGGAGCAGCCCGTGATCCGCAAGCCTTTCGCCATTGCCGAGATGGCGCAGACCGTCGCGGAACTTGTCGCCGAGCGAAAGCATTCTAAATTCGAGCCTGCCGGAATTCAGTCATGACCCCCGAAGATATTGCCGCCGCCCGTCAATGGATCGAAAACACCCGAAGGCTGGGTGTAGTCGACTACCTGACATTCGTGGCAAAGGGCATTGATGGCCATGATGCAAGACCATTGGCGGAGTATCTTGGTCTGGATGAGAAACATCAACGGGATCACAATTCCATGATGCTCGACAATGCGCTGAAATTCATCTCCGTTGCCTGCTCCCTGTATCCGGCCGCAATCGACGAGATTGAACGATTGCAAGATAAAGCGAACATCCGGCGCGCGGACTCCTGACCTCGGTCATCGGCACGGTAGGGGCACCGCCGCTAGAGGCTGTTCAGAAATGCCAGCGATCGCTCGAGGGCGAGCCGGCCCGCCTCGGTATCCAGGTTGAACTGATATTCGTGCGGCAGCGGCGGCTGGTAGTCGGCAGGAAAGAAGAGCGAATCCACGCGGATGCCCAGCTTGCCCAGTGCGGCAGAGAAGGCGAGCGACTGCGGCTGGAGCGGATCGGCATTTCCGGCGGAAATGAATACTGGCGGAAAATCGACGGTCACATAGTCGATCACGGAGGCGGTGGCGAAGGACGGATCGCTGCCGAAGTCCTTTCGCCCGCTATAGGCCCAGAGCAAGACCCTGGAGAAATCGCCAATGCGGATGCCCGGTTCCTCCCCGAGCTTGTAGGCACCGCAATAGAGCACCAAGCCGGCCATTTGCGTGCGCTTGATTGATGGCGCGATGCCGACTGCCTGGGCATAAGAAGGCACGGAAATGATATTCGCCATCTGCGCTGCGATATGGGCACCAGCGGAGTCGCCCGCCAGGACAAAGCGCTGCGGATCGATATGCAGCTTCGCTGCGTTCTCCTGGAGATAGGCCAGCGCGGCATTCACCTGCCGAAGCGGCGTGGGGTATGTGCTGCCGGGCGCAATCGAGTAGTCGACGCCGACGACGGTGAACCCTCGGCCGGCGAGGATGCGTGCGTAGTTGGCGATCTGGTCCTTGTTGCCGGAAATCCAGCCGCCGCCATGAATCCAGACGACGGTGAGCAACGCGCGATCAGTCTTGTCGACATCGGCTGGATAGAAGACATCAACAAACGCGTCGTTATCGGTGCGGTCATATTGGAGGTTGAGCTGTTCCGTGATGCGATCCGGGACATGCTTCTCGAGTGCCGCCGAAGCCGCGTTCCCGCCCCGGTCGAATGTGAAGCGGATCAGCAGCGCCGACGGCCAGGGGCTGACCTGGGAGGCTATGGTGCCGATGGCGGCTAGGACACCGACGACGATAACTGTTCGCAAAAATAACTTCATCATTGCATTGTTAGGAAATCCGTCATCCGTCGTCATCACTTGAATTCACGTCGGGCCTCGTGCCGCCAGGCAATGACCGCCCCCGCACCGATTGGAGCACCTCGGCCAGCACGGTGCGCAGGCTGTGCACCTGGTCCAGAAGGCTCAGAATGACGCCGACGCCCTCGTCATTGACGCCGAGGTCCCGTTTCAGGTCGTGGATCAGCTCCGCACGCGCCAAGTCGGCTTCGGAGAAGAGCAGCTCGGCTGCGGATCCGCTGGGAACCAGCCATTCCTCGGCGATCCAGACTTCTAGCGTTTCCTGGTTCAGTTGCGCGCGAACAAGAAATTCCCGTTTGCTGATGATCATGGCTGCATGTCCCGGCGCGGATTGTAGTGCTCTCCCGGTTTCCAGTTGCTGAGGAAGGTTTCGAGCTCGGGTTCCGGCTGTTCCGGCAGCATCAACTTGAGCTTGACGAGCTGGTCGCCTGGACTGCCGGGACCGGCGACGCCCTTGCCCTTGAGCCGGAGAATGGATCCCGTGTTCGATCCCTTGGGCACCGTCAGCATGACGGGGCCAGACGGCGTCGGCACCCTGATGCGCGCACCCAGCGCCGCCTCCGCCAGTGTCACCGGCAACTCGAGGTGGATATCGCTGCCCTGCCGGGTGAAGAAGCGGTGCGGCTTGATCGAGATCTCCACCAGAGCGTCGCCGGGATCGCCCTCGCCCAGGGCCGGCGCGCCCTTGCCGCGTAGGCGGAGCGTCTGTCCGTCCTGCAGGCCTGCGGGAATTGTCACGTCGAGGGTTCCGCCCTCCGGCAGAGTCAGCCGTTGGACAGCGCCGTTGACCGCGTCGAGAAACTCGATCGCCAGGCGGTAATGCAGATCCGCGCCGCGGCCCCGGCGTGCCTGCCGCGCCTGCCGTCCCAATATTTGCGCCAGGAGATCATCCATGTCGGCAAGGTCCGCAAACGCCGATGGATCCTCATAGGCCCCGCCGGCGGCCTGTTCGCCGGCATAGTCCCGGTAGTATCGCTCCCGCGGCCGTTCGGCGCCGGACGCGTCGATCTCGCCGCTGTCGAACCGCCGGCGTTTGTCCGGATCCGACAACAGGCCATTGGCAGCGGTGACTTCTTTGAAGCGCTCCTCCGCCTCTTTGTTGCCGGGATTGAGGTCGGGATGCAGCTTTTTGGCCAGGCGGCGGTACGCTTTCTGGATCTCGTCCGCGGAAGCGGTCTTTTCGACGCCGAGGATTTCGTAGGGGTCTCTCACAGGCGCTCCGTTGATGGCAGCAATAGCGGGCAGATGAGATGTAGGTAGGCCTTGCTTGCCGCGCCATAGCCTTCGCGGATGGCGCTAAATCTTATCGATTACCTGCATTGCTGCAAGCTGCCGCCCGGTCGAGCAGTAGTTTGCGCTCTTGCGCGTTCTGCGTCAGCGAGGCCGCATGTTCGAATTCACTGCGGGCCTCGGATTTACGGCCGAGTTTCGCCAGCAAGTCGCCACGGACGCTAGGCAGGAGGTGATAGTTCTTTAGCGATGGTTCGCCGCTCAGCGCATCGACGAGGGCAAGACCGGCGGCGGGGCCTTGGGCCATGCTGACGGCGACTGCCCGGTTGAGTTCCACGATGGGTGATGGCATGACGCGGGACAACTCTGCATAGAGCGCGGCAATGCGGGGCCAATCTGTGTTGTCAGCGGTGGCGGCGCGGGCGTGGCAGGCGGCAATGGCGGCCTGCAGCGCATAGGGGCCCAGGCCGCCGCCGAGCTTCACGGCGCGGTCGAGCGCCGCCAGGCCGCGCCGGATCAGGAGGTGGTCCCAGCGCCGGCGGTCCTGTTCCAGCAGCAGCACCGGCTCGCCGGCCGGGCCGACGCGGGCGGCATTGCGCGAGGCCTGGATCTCTATCAGGGCAACGAGGCCGTGGACCTCCGGCTCATCGGGCGCGAGCTCCGCGAGGATGCGGCCGAGGCGCAGTGCTTCGTTGCAGAGCGCGGGCCGCAGCCAGTCTTCGCCCGTCGTCGCCGCATAGCCTTCGTTGAAGATGAGATAGATGGCTTCAAGTACCGACGCCAACCGTTCGGCGAGTTCCGCACCGCGGGGCAGCTCGAATGCGGCGCCGGCTTTGGCCAGGGTGCGCTTGGCTCGGACGATGCGCTGGGCGATGGTCGCCTCCGGCACCAGGAAGGCGCGGGCGATTTCCGGCACCGACAGGCCGCCGATCAGCCGGAGCGTGAGGGCGAGGCGCGACTCCGCCGGCAGTACAGGGTGGCAGGCGATGAAGATCAGGCGCAGCAGATCGTCGCCCACTTCATCATCGAATGCTGCGTCGGGGTCCGGCGCGGATTCCGCATGGCGCGCCTCGATCTCCTGGGCGATGTCGGGCGCCCTGCGGGCATGCAGCTTTTTGTGGCGAAGGCGGTCGATGGCCCGGTTCTTCGCCGCCGACATCAGCCAGGCGCCGGGCTTGTCCGGGACGCCGGAGACGGGCCAGCGCTCCAGCGCGGCGACGAGGGCATCCTGGGCCAGCTCTTCGGCAAGACCGACATCGCGCAGCATGCGCGCCAGGCCGGCGATCAGCCGCGGCGACTCGATTCTCCAGATGGCGTCGATCGTACTGTTGAGGTCGGGGGCGCTCACCGCCGCCGATTAGCGCATCTCCGCCTGTTGGAGCAAGGCCTGCGCGCAATCGGCGGCCGGCGCTGGTCATGACACTGCTACGCCGCCTACTTCTTCATGCTGGAATCCAGTTCGCGGAAGCGCTCGACGGCGGCGTTGGGCTCGAAATCCTCGAGCTCGAAGAGCTGCCGCACCTCGATCTCGGCATCGAGGCCCTCGCCCCGGGGATTGGGGAAGCGCTTGGTCCATTCCAGCGCCTCGGCCCGCGATTTCACCTGGATCAGCGTGTAGCCGGCGATCAACTCCTTCGTCTCGGCGAAAGGTCCATCGACAACAGTACGCTTGTCGCCCTTGTATTTGATGCGCCAGCCCTTTGAGCTGGGTTGCAACCCGGTCCCGTCCAGAAGCACGCCGGCCTTTGCCAGCTCCTCGTGATAGGTCGCCATGGCGGCGATCAGCTTTTCTTCCGGCATGGCGCCGGCCTCGGACTCCTTGGATGCCTTGACAACGATCATGAAACGCATGCTGCGATCTCCTTGTTGAAGTCTGCTACGCGGCGGGGGCCTGGGTTACGAGCACCATCCAACCCACGCCGAAACGGTCGGCCACCATGCCGAAGCGCGGCGAGAAGAAAGTACGCGTCAGCGGCAATTGCACCTGGCCGCCGTTCGCGAGCGCGTTGAACAGCCGGTCTGCCTCTGCCTCGTTCGCCACCTGCAATGTCAGGGTGATGCCCTGGAAAGCCGGCTTGCCGGTGCAATAGCCGTCGGACGCGCCGATGACGGTGTCGCCGATGCGCACGCTCGCATGCAGGATCTTGTTCTCGTTTCCGGGCGGGGTTGAACCCGGCGGCGGCGGCTGCGGATTCTCCTTGTTGCGCAACATCATCTCGACCTTGGCGCCGAGCGCCTGGCGGTAGAATTCGATCGCTTCTTCGCAGCGGCCGTCGAAATTCACGTAGGGCTGAACTTGCATGGGGGCTCCTTCTTTCACCGGGTTTCTGGGGGATACGACGAATGAAGAGTCGGGGAATCGACAGGTTCCCCGAGATTTTTTCTCTAGCGGCCGAATCAGCAGAGCGCGCCAGGATAAAGCCGGATGCTGGACCTTGGCCATGGCAGTGAAGTCTTTGCGAAATATGACAATTTCGTTGCCAGCGCGGTACGCCCGCCGGTTGTATCGGAATCCCTGACCGGCGCTGTTGTGGACCTTTCCGGCCCAGCCGCACCTCTTGACGGTGGCCGGAGCGCTGTCTAGTGTATATGCACGACATAGCAAGCGAGGCTGCCCGTGGTTCCAGAACGTCAGGTTATCGAGCACTGCGCCTGCCACCGGATGCGCATGGCGGCGCGGGCGGTGACACGGCTCTATGACGAGGAACTGCGGGAGTCCGGGCTGCGGGCGTCGCAATTCTCCGTGCTCGTCGCCATCGCGGTAGACGAGGTGATATCGATCGCGGCCCTGGCCAAGTTCATGGGCATGGACCGCTCGACCCTGACGCGCAACCTGCGGCCGCTGGAACGGGACGGCCTGGTCAAGCTGGGCATTGAGGGCTGGCGCCGCAGTCGCACAGTCGAGATCACGAAGAAGGGACGGTCACGGCTGAAGGACGCCCTGCCCCTGTGGGAAAAAGCCCAGGCGGCCCTGCGGCGAAAGCTCGGCGACAAGCGCTGGGATCTCATCCATGACGATCTCGATGCCTTCATCGGCGCCGCGTAGACACACGATCTTCGCCATTTAGTTCCGCGCAACTGACTGGAGGAGGCGACCAATGATTTAGATCGGCCGTAACGCTTATCCTGTGTCATGCATATACACGATAGGCAACTCGAAATGACAGCAACAAACCGGAGATCGACATGAAGTACTTCATCGACACCCACGACAAGACGAAGGGCAGCTTCCCGACCCAGGAGCTGACTGAAGAACAGTTCTTCGCGCAGTTCGACGCGCTGGAAGTGGCCGCCGCGAAGGTCGGCGCCTTCGGCCACGCCGCCCATGTGAACCTGAAGGACGGCAAGGCCTTCTGTTTCATGTGCGGACCGGACGAGGAGTCGATCCGCAAGGCCCATGCGGCGATCGACCTGCCCTTCGACTCCATCACCGAGGTTCGCCGCGTCACCGGCGCGGACATGCGAGTTCCGCAGGCGGTGCCGCAGCGGAAACGCAAGACCGCATAACGCCCGCCGCCGCGAATATCCCCTCCTCCGCGGCGTGCGCGGCCACCCCGGCGTGAGCGGCCGAAAGCGGCGTTCACGCCGGGTCTTCTGTTTGGGATCCGGATCCCGCCGCTGGCCTGCTGCTTGTCATCGCAAAGGCGAACACGCATGCTTGGCGAGTGCCCGCCACCTGAGGACCCCATGCCGAACATCCCCGACGACATCTTTACCGAGCCCGATGATATCTCGCCGGATACTCTGGCCAATCTAGGGCCGCTGCGGCGCCTGGCCGGCGTGTGGCAATCGGATCAGGGGATGGACACCAGCCCGAAGGCGGAAGGCCCCGAACGGCGCGTGTACCGGGAACATATCTGCATGGAGCCGATAGATCCGCAGCCCAACGGCCCCCAACTCCTCTATGGCCTGCGCTACCACATCCATATCAACACGCCGGAGGAGGCCACCACCTTCCATGATCAGGTCGGTTACTGGCTGTGGGAACCCGCCACCGGACTGATCATGCAGACCATCGCCATTCCCCGCGGCCAGGTCGTGCTGGCGGGCGGCATGGCGGCGCCTGATGACAAGCGCATTTCGGTGGAGGCGCGCCGCGGCGATACCCGCTTTGGGATCTGCTCGACCACGTTCCTCGAGGCGGCGTTTCGCACCGACTACTACCGCATCGACATCACCTTCAACGATGACGATAGCTGGACCTATGTGACGCGGACGGATCTGGCGGTCCGGGGAAAAACGCCGGCGTTCGACCACCGCGACACCAATACCCTCCGCCGGATCGCGCCGCCGGCGCCGAACCCGCTCGTCGGCCTGCTGAAGGAGGGCAAAGCGGGCTAGTGTTTGCCATATCTAGGCGATGACACCGCCGGGATTCTTTTTCATCATCTCTGCATAGGCCATTGCCGTCGTCTCGGTTTCATCGAGAAAGCGGGTTGCGACCGGACGAGACCGAACCAAATCGTACAGCCTGGCAACTGACGGCAACTGCTTGCACACGCCTGCGCGGTCGAGATATGCGACCCAAAAGCACAGATAGAAATCTGCAAGCGAGAAGCGGCTTCCCAGGACGTACGGGCCTCTTTTTGCCAGCCTCGTATTCATGACGTCCAGGCGGCTGAGGACGAGCGATCTTGCCAGATCCTGAATCCCGGGATTGTCCTCTTTTCGCAATGAGAAGCGGTGCGGAAAATGGAAGCGCTTCATCTCGGACTGTATGTCCGCGGCGATATAGAAAACAGTCGAGAGAAAAAGCGCCCAATCCGGATCCGTCGATGGGGGCGCAAGCTCTGTGAGCCGGTGTCGGTCAGTCAAATACAGCATCAGCGCAGCTACTTCGGAGAGGGCCTCGCCGTCAGGGGTAATCAGCACTGGCACCAAGCCGGCTGGGTTTATGGCGAGGAATTCCGCGGTGCGGTGCTCGCCCTTCACAATGTCTATTTTTCTGAGCTCGTACTCTATCTTGCCTTCCTCGAGCACCCATTGGACCAACGTTGCGCGGGTGAAATCACCGCCATAGAGAATGTACACTGAAGCCTCCCCGTAACGGGCCACATGCCGTCTGCTCAGTTCTTGGCTCGATTTCTGTGCGCAGATGCGACCAGGGTCAAGACGTACTGCTGAGCGAGGAGCCTAGGGCAGCAGACGCAGCGCGGCTCAGCACCAACCTGGCTCATGGGCAGAGTGTAAGTGGTCCCGCGGGGCCATCATCCGGATTTGATATGACTTGGAAGTCTGGTGGGCGCAGCAGGACTCGAACCTGCGACCCGCTGATTAAGAGTCAGCTGCTCTACCAACTGAGCTATGCGCCCCCGCCGGGGTTTTCGGTCGTGCTTTGGGCCGCGCTGGATGGCGGCGCAAGGCGCGCTTTCTTTCGGCAATCCCAACTCGCGGGAAGGCGCGCGATATAGCAGAGGCCATCCCCTTTGTCGATGGAAAGGGGGCGAAGCTTGGCCGGTTGCTGGCGAGGCTTGTTGAGATGTTCTTGCCGGTCGCGGCGCCTGCCTCGGAGGTCATTTCAATGCGGAAGCTGGCGGCCGGCGGCGATTGGAAGCGGCCGTTCGAGGCTTGGTTAGACCCCTCACCCTAACCCTCTCCTGCGAGGGGAGAGAGAGAACGTTATTGGCTATTTAAATT
>DATKFM010000003.1:0-2224 GCA_035544395.1 Verrucomicrobiia bacterium | reverse complement strand
TGATCGACCCCGCGACCCGCGACGTCGTTCAGACGGTCTATATGCGGCGGGTGGAGAAGGTCGGCAGTCAGCTCGTCAATGTCGAGTTCGACAAGATCGAGAACGTCAAGGATCCGGTGAAGGCCCGGAGCACGAACTAGCGCGGCGGATTTGAAGTTCCTGCCCTTGTGCGGCGAGATGGCCAGGTCCTTCAGCTCCAAGACCAGACTGGAATTGGTAAGTAGCAGAGCTACAAGGTTGCTGGTGTCCCTTTGATTCCGAAGTTCGCATCAGAGGGTGCCGCGGCCGCCGGCGAACTTCGAAATCGGGACAATAGGCGAGTGCTCATGCTGACCACGGCTCGGACTCCGGCATGATCGCCTCGGCCTTCGGCGTGCTGTTCGACGGCTTTGCCTATGGGATGCTGCTGTTCCTCCTGTCGGTCGGCCTGTCGGTCACGCTCGGCATGATGAACTTCGTCAACCTGGCACACTGCAGCTTCGCCATGCTGGGCGGCTACGTCGCCGTGTCGGTGACGAACGACCTCGGCTGGCCGTTTCTGGTCAGCCTGCCGGTGGCATTTGTAGCCGCGGCGGTGGCAAGCGTGGCGTTCGAGCGCTTGCTTTATCGTCGCCTCTACCGTGCCACCGATCTCGACCAGTGCCTGCTGACGATCGGGATCGTTTTCATCTCGGTCGCCGTCGCCGCCTATGTCTACGGAACCATTCAGCAGCCCCTGAACGTGCCCTCGTATCTGCGCGGCACGGTCTCGGTCATGGGCCAGAGCGTCGGCGTATACCGGCTGTTCCTGATCGGCGTTTCGCTGTTGGTCACGCTCCTCCTGGTCGCGACGCTCGAATACACCCGCTTCGGCGCGCAGGTGCGCGCGGCGGTCGACAACCAGCGCATGGCCCGCGGACTGGGCATCAATGTCGATCGCGTCTTCGCCATTACCTTCGCACTCGGCAGCGGTCTCGCCGGCCTTGGTGGCGCGCTCGCCGTCGAGATCGTGGGCCTCGATCACGCCTTCGCCTTTACCTACCTGGTCTATGTCCTGATCGTGGTTGCGGTCGGCGGGCTCGGCTCGATCGCCGGCTCGTTCGTCGCAGCGACCCTCCTCGGCATCAGCGACATGGCGGGCAAGTATTATTTCCCCGAGCTCGGCGCGTTCCTCATCTATTTCGTCATGGTCACGCTGCTGATGTGGCGGCCGCTCGGCCTGTTCGGGAGACGTTAGGCAATGACGTCTTCTGCGGCAGCCGAGCCGCAACGTTACCTCGAAGCGCAGATCCGCTGGCGCCCGCTCGAAATTGCATTCTGGCTCGCAACGCTGCTTCCGTTCGTGCTCACGCCCAACTATCTGCTGCTGGCGAGCCAGATTGCCATCACCGCGCTGTTTGCGTTGTCGCTCGATCTCATCCTCGGCTATGCGGGCATAGTGTCGCTCGGCCACGCCGCCTATTTCGGCTTCGGCTCCTACACCGCAGGCCTGATTGCAAAATGGGGCTGGGGCGAGCCGTTGACCGGCTTGATCATCGCCGCCGCCGCGGCCGGCGTACTCGGCTATCTCACGAGTTTCATCATCGCCCGCTTCCGTCATCTTGCCCTGATCATGATCACCCTCGGGCTCGGCCTGTTGCTCGCCGAGGCCGCCAACAGCGCCAGCTGGCTGACCGGCGGCGCCGACGGCCTCCAAGGCGTGCGCATGTGGAAGCTGCTGGGCATGTTCCAGTTCGATCTCTTCGGCACCACCGCCTACAGCTATTCGCTTGCAGTCCTGTTCCTGCTTTTCCTGGTCGCACGGCGAGTGATCCATTCGCCGTTCGGCTTGGCCTTGCGCGGCATCCGCGAGAACGCGGTCCGCATGCCCGCCATCGGAGCGGCGAGTCCCGCGCACATCCGCAAGGTCTACACGATCGCCGCCGTCATGGCCGGCGTCGCCGGCGCGTTGCTCGCGCAGACCACCGAGACCGTCTCGCTCGAGACACTGAGCTTCCAACGCTCGGCTGACGTGTTGGTGATCCTCATCCTGGGCGGCGCCGGAAGGCTCTACGGCGGCATCGTCGGCGCGATCATCTACATGGTCGCGCGCGACCAGCTCTCTGGCATCAATCCGCAATACTGGTACTTCTGGATTGGAACGTTGCTGGTGGCGGTCGTGATCTTCCTGCCCAATGGCATCCTCGGCGGTTTGGCGCGGCTGATGCCGGCTAGGCGGAGCCCGGCATGAGCACCGCGGCGCTGT
>DATKFM010000002.1:0-2203 GCA_035544395.1 Verrucomicrobiia bacterium | reverse complement strand
CTCGCCGCTCAGGCGAAGAAGCGCAGCAGCGCCAGCACCAGCAGGGCGATGAACACCGTCTCGCCCACCATCAGCACCACGGGCTTCAGGCCTACGGTGATGAGTTCGCGGAGCTGCGTCTTCATGCCGATGCCGGCGATGGCCGCCACCAGAAACCAGCCCGAGACGTCGCTGCCGGTCGCCGTCACGGCCCTGGGCAGCCAGCCCGTGCTGTTGAGCGCCACCAGCGCGGCGAAGGCGACGGCAAACCACGGCAGCAGCGGCGGCCGCGGGCCTTCGCCGGCCTTGCCGGTGGCGCGCATGAACATCACCGCGAACATGATCACGGGCAGCAGCGTCGCCACGCGTATCAGCTTGACCAGGGTGGCGATGTCGCCGGTCTCCTTGGACATGCTGTAGCCGGCCCCTACCACCTGCGCCACGTCGTGGATGGTCGCGCCCAGGAAGATGCCGGCCGTATGCGGGTCCAGCGCGATGGCGCGCGCGAGGATCGGGTATACGATCATCGTGAGGGTCGACAGCGCCGAGATGCCTACCACGGTGAACAAGGTGGCGCGTTCCTTCAGCGGGTGGGGCGGCAGCGCCGCCGCCAGCGCCAGCGCGGCGGATGCGCCGCAGATCGCGGTGGCCCCGCCGCTGAGCAGGCCGAACAGGATGTTGAAGCCCATCAGCCGCGCCACCACCATCGACACGCCGATCGTCAGCGTCACCGACAGCACCACCAGCAACACCGGATGCCAGCCCAGCGCAGCGACCTGCGCCACCGTGATACGCAGCCCCAGCAGCGCCACGCCCCAGCGCAGCACGTGGCGCGAGGTGAACTCGATGCCCGGCTTGCATGGCCCTTCGGCCGACAGGAAGTTCATCGCCATGCCCAGCAAGAGGGCGAACAGCATCACCGGCGCGCCGTAGTGCTGCGACAGGAAAGTGGCCGCCGTCGCCGCCACGGCGCAGGCCAGAACGCCGGGGAAGAGTTCTTGGCCGCGCGCGGGCCAGTCAGCGAGAGACAATGTGGTCGTGGTCATGTGCGTCTCCTCGGGCCAGTGCCAGTTCAGGACTAACGTCTACCAGGTCGGGTTCGACTCGCTACAAGTACGGCCTCGTAGCAACGGGAAGTGATCATGAAGAGGGCCGCCGCCAGCTTAATCGAAAAACGCTTCCTCCGATGCGCTCATCGCGCTTGCGAACTGAAAGGTGACGGGGCCGCCTCAGGAGCGGCCGAACATAATGTGAGCACCAAAGGACAAGTGAAGTTGACGTAGATCAACGGTCGGTACGACGCAGGGCTAGTCTGCCCAGCACCACACTATGCGACCCAACGTCCGCTCTTAGGGGCAAAAAGCGGTAGGTCAAGGTGATTGTCCGGTTTATCGCTGACAGCCGACGATGTGCGGCCGCAAAATTCCGATCCGTCGCGGCAACGCATTGGACCGCAATTCTCGCCGCGATCTTGCCCGCGGATTTTCCGAATATCGCGCCGCGCAGGATTGAGGACCGGTACCCGGCGGACCGGCCCGCACCGACTGTTACATCGGCCTGAGCGCGAGCCCCGCGATGGCATCAACACTAGGTAATAGATGCCTCGCTGCAATTGTCCCAACATGTGATCGTCATCAGATCAACATATGTGAGCCGGCGAACCAACGCGGGCCGATTATGTGATTGAAGCAACTTTGGACAAGTAGTGTGCTTCATCCTTCAAGGTAATCGGGATCGCGCCGTGAAGAGTTTACACAGGATTTGGCGCCGTCCCATGAAGGAGGGATTCTGATGAGAAAGCTCTTGTTTCGTGCGATGACCGCAGCATGTCTTGTTTAGAACACCCCGCTTTCCTTCGCCATGCCGCGCGAGCTCTCGGGTCGATGCTGTCGAAAAAGTCGGTTTTTCCTTGTGCCTGCCCCGGATTGAATGGGGGATCGATATCGGGGGCAGCTTAGCGGCGGCAGTCGTCTGATCATCTCGGAGGTCTAGGCGAACAACTCTGCTCCGGCCGGCGTAAACCTCAATAAGCTGCCAAACTCGTGCTTGTAGCGCCAGCCCAGCAAGATTGCGTAGGTCAATGCGGCTTCGTATTCCGCAGGCGTGCCGCCTTGGCGCGGAAAGGCCCCGTTGATCTTCTCGATGTGGATCCTGCCGTCTTGAATCGGCTCGACGGTGCTGGCAATCTCCAGCAAGGCGGCACGCCGCCGCAACCGGATCGGCA
>DATKFM010000001.1:0-18358 GCA_035544395.1 Verrucomicrobiia bacterium | reverse complement strand
CGCGACGGCGCCGCCGATACCGGCCTCGGCCAGGGCGATAACGTCCATGTAGCCTTCGCAGACGATGATTTCGGATTTCTCCCGCGCCGACGCCTGGGCCTGCGCCAGCCCGTAGAGCACGCGGCCTTTGTGGAAGAGCGGCGTCTCCGGGGAGTTGAGATATTTCGGCTCGCCCTGGTCGAGGATGCGGCCGCCGAAGGCGATCACCCTGCCGCGCCGGTCGGTGATCGGAAACATCACCCGGCCGCGGAAATAGCCGAATGCGCTGCGGCCATCGTCGGGCAGCTTCGCCAGACCCGCTTCAATCAACAGGTCGTCGGAAATTCCCTGCTTCTTCAGGGCTTCCAGCAGCGCGTTGCGGTCGTCAGGCGCATAACCCAGCCGGAAGCGGTCGATGGTTTCGTCCCGCAGGCCGCGGCGCTTGAAATACTCCATGCCCGGGCGGCCGACATTGCCGCGCAGCATCGTCTCGAACCATTTGGCGGCCGCTTCCAGTGCGCCGTGGAGGGTCGCCTGCTTCTCGGCCCTGCGCCGCTCCTCAGGCGAGCTGACGGGGACTTCCATGCCCGCCTCGCGCGCCAGCCGCTCCACTGCCTCGGGGAACGGCAGCCCCTCGCTGCGCATGACGAAGCCGACGACGTCGCCATGAGCCCCGCAGCCGAAGCAATGGTAGAAGGCCTTGTCCTCGTTGACCGTGAAGGACGGCGTCTTCTCGTTATGGAACGGACAGAGGCCGGTATGCTCCCGGCCCCGCTTCTGCAGCCGGACGCGCCGGCCGACCACGCCGCTGATGGACAGCCGGTTCCTCAGTTCCTCGACGAATTCCGGGGGGATGGCCATGCCGTCGGGCTACCCTGTTCCTTACAAGCCAGTTCCATCTCTGCGGGACACACGGTGCCCCTACCCTATGTGGCAGAGTCACGGGGTGCGGACGGCAATCGCGGGAAGATTAAGCCGCAGGCGCTACCGGTTCTAGCCCGGAATGCGCCTCAGCCCAGCTTCTGTTTGACCAGGGCGCCGGCCTTGGCGAAGTCCATCCGGCCGGCGAACTCCTCCTTCAGCTTGGCCATGACCTTGCCCATGTCCTTGACGGTCGTAGCGCCGACGGCGGTGACAGCTGCAGCCACGGCGTCCGCCATCTCCGTCTCGCTCAGGCCCTGGGGCATGTAGCGCTGGATGACGGCGATCTCCTCCGTCTCCTGCTGCACCAGATCGGCGCGGTTGCCCTTCTGGTACATCTCGATGCTGTCGCGGCGCTGGGCCACCATCTTCTGCAGCATGTCGATGATCTCGCCGTCGGGAACGCCGGTCGTGTTGCCCTTGACCCGCGCGGCGATGTCCCGGTCCTTCAGTGCCGACAGAACCAGCCGCAGGGTCGAGACCGACCGTGCGTCCTTGGCTTTCAGGGCCTCTTTCAGATCGTCGCTCAAGCGTTGACGCAGCATGGCTATCCACCGGTTGCGGGAGGGGGAAATTTTGGCTGTCGCGGAAACACGCAACCTAGCGCATCGGCGCCGCTCAGGCAATTTTCCGGGAGCGACTCAACTCTTTGATCCGGATTGCGAAAACCGGGACCGATTCAAGTTGACCTGCCTCAAGACTCCGCTTAACAGGCTGCAATTTTGCCCGGCATCGCCTAGGGTTTGCAGCGTAAAATCAAGGGCCGCAACAGCGGCCTGAAATCTGCGGCGGCGGCGCGACCGTTCAGAAGGTCCGCCGAAGGGATTCTGGCGGGCCGGCGTCCGGCGAGAGGAGGGTTCGGTGGAGCAGTCTGTGCAACCCACGACGACGGCCGTACTGGCGCTGGCGGATGGCACCGTCCTGCGCGGCCGCGGCGTGGGCGCCACAGGCAAGGCTGTGGGCGAAGTCTGCTTCAACACCTCCCAGACCGGCTACCAGGAGATCATGACCGATCCTTCCTATGCCGGGCAGATCATCAGTTTCACCTTTCCCCATATCGGCAATGTCGGCGCCAACCCCGAGGACCGGGAAACCGGCGAACCGGCCGCGCGCGGCTGCGTCATCTCAGCGGAGATCACCGAGCCCTCGAACTGGCGCTCGGCGCAGCATCTGGATGGCTGGCTGAAGAAATTCAATCTCGTCGGCATGAGCGGAGTCGACACGCGGCGCCTGACCCGGCGCATCCGCGATGGCGGCGCGCCTTCGGGCGTGATCGCCCATGCCCCGGACGGCAAGTTCGATATCGATTCGCTGATCGCCGAGGCCAAGGCATGGCCCGGCCTGGAAGGCATGGATCTGGCGAAGGACGTGACCTGCCGCCAGACCTACACATGGGACGAGACGCGCTGGCAGCTTGGCCGCGGCTTCGGCCGCCAGGCGAGCCCGAAGTTCCGCGTCGTCGCCGTGGATTTCGGCGCCAAGCGCAACATTTTGCGCTGCCTCGCCGAGGCCGGCTGCGCGGTGACCGTGGTGCCGGCGACTGCGACGGCGGAGGACGTGCTCCGCCACAAGCCCGATGGCGTGTTCCTCTCCAACGGCCCCGGCGATCCGGCGGCCACGGGCGTCTACGCGGTGCCGATGATCCGCGAGGTGATCAACACCGGCACGCCGGTGTTCGGCATCTGCCTCGGCCATCAGATGCTCGGCCTCGCGCTGGGCGCCCGCACTGAGAAAATGGCGCGCGGTCACCGCGGCGCAAACCATCCGGTGAAGGATTTGCAAACCGGCAAGGTGGAGATCACCAGCCAGAATCACGGGTTCGTCGTCGTGCCGGAATCGCTGCCCGAAGATGTGGAGGTGACTCACGTCTCTCTGTTCGACGGCAGCAATGAAGGTTTCCGCCTGAAGGACCGCCCGGTGTTCTCGGTGCAGTACCACCCCGAAGCTTCACCCGGCCCACAGGACAGCCACTATCTGTTCCAGCGATTCGTGGATCTAATGGAACAGAATGCCTAAGCGCACCGATATCAAATCCGTGATGATCATCGGCGCCGGGCCGATCGTCATCGGCCAGGCCTGCGAGTTCGATTATTCCGGCACGCAGGCCTGCCAGGCGCTGAAGCAGGAAGGCTACCGGGTGGTGCTGGTGAACTCGAATCCCGCCACCATCATGACCGATCCGAATCTGGCGGACGCCACCTACGTCGAGCCGATTACGCCCGACATCGTGGCGCGCATCATAGAGCGCGAGCGGCCGGATGCGCTGCTGCCTACCATGGGCGGACAGACGGCGCTCAACACGGCGATGGCCCTGCACAAGTCGGGCAAGCTGGCGGAGCTGGGCGTCGAGCTGATCGGCGCCAGCGCCCATGCCATCGACACCGCCGAGGACCGGCTGCTGTTCCGCCAGGCGATGGAACGCATCGGCCTGGAGTCGCCGAAGAGCCGCCTGGTCACCAACATCGCCGAAGGGATGCAGGCGCTGGACGAGATCGGCCTGCCCTCGATCATCCGCCCCTCCTTCACGCTGGCCGGCACCGGCGGCGGCATTGCCTATAACCGCGACGAATTCCAGGAGATCGTCGCCGGCGGCCTGCGCGCCTCGCCTGTTGGACAGGTGCTGATCGAGGAGTCGGTGCTCGGCTGGAAAGAATACGAGATGGAGGTCGTGCGCGACCGCGCCGACAATTGCATCATCATCTGCTCGATCGAGAATGTGGATCCCATGGGCATCCACACCGGCGACAGCATCACCGTGGCGCCGGCGCTGACGCTGACCGACAAGGAATATCAGATCATGCGCAACGCCTCGATCCGGGTGTTGCGGGAGATTGGGGTCGATACCGGCGGATCGAACGTGCAGTTCGCGGTCAATCCCGACAACGGCCGCATGGTCGTGATCGAGATGAATCCGCGGGTGTCGCGCTCGTCCGCCCTCGCATCGAAGGCCACCGGTTTTCCCATCGCCAAGGTCGCGGCCAAGCTCGCCGTCGGCTACACGCTGGACGAGCTGACCAACGACATCACCAAGGTGACGCCGGCGTCGTTCGAGCCGACGATCGATTATGTCGTCACCAAGATGCCGCGCTTCACCTTCGAAAAGTTTCCGGGCACCGAACCGCTGCTGACGACGTCGATGAAATCGGTCGGCGAGGCGATGTCCGCCGGCCGCAGTTTTGCCGAGTCGGTGCAGAAGGCGCTGCGCTCCATGGAGACGGGCCTCACCGGCTTCAATGAAGTCGAGATCCTGAGTGGCCATGACCGCAACCGCTTGCGCGCGGCGCTGGCGCGGCCGACGCCAGACCGGCTGCTGGTCATCGCCCAGGCGCTGCGGCTCGGCATGTCCATCGAGGAGATCCAGGCGATCTGCAAATACGACCCCTGGTTCCTGCGGGAGATCAAGCGGGTCACCGATGCGGAGGCCGAAGTGCGCGCCGACGGCTTGCCACGGGAACGGCGTCCCATGTTGCGGCTGAAGAAGCTCGGCTTCTCGGATGCGCGCCTGGCCGAACTCGCGGGCATGAAGGAAGCCGAGGTGTCGGCGTTGCGCCGCAAGCTCGAAGTCACGCCAGTCTATAAGCGTATCGACACCTGTGCCGCCGAATTCGCCTCCTCCACGCCCTACATGTACTCCTGCTACGAAGGCGATGGTGAGTACCCGGCAGAGTGCGAGGCCGAGCCCACGGACAAGCGCAAGGTGATCATCCTCGGCGGCGGCCCGAACCGCATCGGCCAGGGCATCGAGTTCGACTATTGCTGCGTCCACGCCGCCTATGCGCTGAAGGACGCCGGCTTCGAGACCATCATGGTCAATTGCAATCCGGAGACAGTGTCGACCGACTACGACACTTCGGACCGGCTCTACTTCGAGCCGCTGACCGCCGAGGATGTGATCGAGCTGGCGCGGGTCGAGCAGCGCTGCGGCACGCTCGTCGGCGTCATCGTGCAGTTCGGCGGCCAGACGCCGCTGAAGCTCGCCGCCGCGCTCGAGGCCGCCAACATTCCGATCCTCGGCACCTCGCCCGACGCGATTGATCTCGCCGAGGACCGCGAACGCTTCCAGGTGCTGCTGAAGAAGCTCAATCTGCGCCAGCCCGCCAACGGCACCGCGCGCTCCGCCGTCGAGGCCGAGAAGGTCGCGGCCGAGATCGGCTATCCCGTGGTCATCCGCCCGTCCTATGTGCTGGGCGGCCGCGCCATGGAGATCGTGCACGACGTCGACTCGCTGCACCGCTACATGGCCAACGCGGTGAAGGTGTCCGGCAGCAATCCCGTGCTGATCGACTCCTATCTCAGCGATGCCATCGAAGTCGATGTGGACGCCGTCGCCGACGGCAAGGACGTCTATGTCGCGGGCATCATGGAACACATAGAAGAAGCCGGCATTCACTCCGGTGACTCCGCCTGCTCGCTGCCGCCCTACACGCTCGGCGACGGCCTGCTGAAGGGCTTGAACGAACAGACCGTCGCGCTGGCCCGCGGCCTCAACGTCGTCGGGCTGATGAATGTGCAGTTCGCGGTGAAGGGCGAAGACATCTATGTGCTGGAAGTGAATCCGCGCGCCAGCCGCACCGTGCCCTTCGTCGCCAAGGCCACCGGCGTGCCGATCGCCAAGATTGCCGCCCGCGTGATGGCCGGCGAGAAACTCGCCTCATTCGATCTCAAGGCGCCGGCCCGCGATCATGTGGCGGTCAAGGAGTCGGTGTTCCCCTTCGCCCGCTTCCCCGGCGTCGACGTCATTCTCGGGCCGGAGATGAAATCTACCGGCGAGGTGATGGGCATCGACCGCAGCTTCGCCCGCGCCTTCGCCAAATCGCAGCTCGGCGCCGGCAACAAGCTGCCCCAGGACGGCACCGTTTTCATTTCGGTCAAGGACCGCGACAAGTCGGCGATGGTGCTGCCGGCGAAGCGCCTGGTGGAGCGGGGCTTCCGCATCCTGGCGACCGGCGGCACGGCCAATTATCTGGAGCAGCGCGGCCTGCCGGTGGAGCGGATCAACAAGGTCCTGGAAGGCCGGCCGCACATCGTCGACGCCATGAAGAACGGCGAGGTGCAGCTGGTGTTCAACACGTCAGAAGGCGCCCAGGCCGCAGCCGACAGTTTCAGCCTGCGGCGCGCCGCGCTGCTCAACGGCATCCCCTATTACACCACCGTAGCCGGGGTTCGGGCGGCCGTCGAAGCCATCGGCGCCACCGCCGCTGGCGACCTTGAAGTCGCCCCCCTCCAGTCCTATTTTAGAGCGTCATTCGCCTAGCCGGCACGGTCGCCACCGTCGCCGACGGGTAAATTTTTGTCGCGGTTTGGCCAAAGAAGGCCGGCCGCGGATGGCGAGGAGCGATGTCGAAGATCCCCATGACGGCCGAAGGCTACAACCGGCTCGAAGAGGAATTGAAACACCTGAAACATGTGGAACGCCCGGCGGTGATCAAGGCGATCGCCGAAGCGCGCGACCATGGCGATCTCTCGGAGAACGCCGAATATCACGCCGCGCGCGAGCGCCAAAGCTTCATCGAAGGCCGCGTCGGCGAGCTTGAGGACAAGATCGCGCGCGCCGAGATCATCGACATCAGCAAGCTGTCCGGCAAGCAGGTGATGTTCGGCGCGACCGTCACGCTGGTCGACGAGGATACGGACGAGAAGTCGAGCTATCAGATCGTCGGCCCGGATGAGGCCGATATCAACAAGAAGCGGCTCTCCATCACCTCGCCGCTGGCGCGGGCGCTAATCGGCAAGACCACCGGCGACAATGTCGAGGTCACCACGCCAAACGGCTCAAAGTCCTACGAGATCGTGCGCGTCGCCTTCAAGTAAGCGCGCGGCACTACTCCAGCTCGATCGGAACGCCCGGCGCGGTCTTGCAGCTCCGGATGCCCAATGCCGATTTCACATGGCTGACATTGGGCGCCGCGGTTAGTCGCGTCGTCAGGAAGCGCTGATAGGAGTCCCAGTCGGCGGCGACGATGCGCAGCAGGAAGTCTGTCTCGCCCGCCAGCATGTGGCAGTCGCGCACTTCCGGCCAGCTCTGCACCAGCGTCTCGAAGGCGCGCAGATCGGCTTCCGCCTGACTGCTGAGCCCCACTTGTGCGAACACCGTGACGCCGAAACCGAGCGCCTCGCCGTTGATGTCGGCGTGATAGCCACGGATGAAGCCGCCCTCTTCCAGGGCGCGCACCCTGCGCAGGCAGGGCGGCGCTGAGATGCCCACCTTGTCGGCCAGATCCACGTTGGTCATGCGGCCATCCTCCTGGAGTTCCTTGAGGATGCGCCTGTCGATGCGATCGAGTTTCACGCGCCGCATCATTTTCCTCCAATTCCGGCTGGTGCCGCGTAATTATATTACCGGCGCCGCTCAGCGCCAAGCGGAACGCTGATATCCCCCCTGTAATGAATGCAGGGCGGCGGCCGTTCCCGCCCGGCCGCGAGCCGGCGCTCAATAGCGATCGCGCTTGTTGCCCTTCAGCTTGCGCACCAGGCGCGCCGGCAGGCTCCAATCCTCGACGACGACGATGAATACCTTGCGCAGCGCATCGGGCGGGCACTTGATTTCCTTCACGCCGTGCCAGGAGCGCTCCCGCCGCTGGAACAGCAACGAGTAGTTGCCCACCGCCGTCGAGGGCATGGCCCGGTCGAAATCCTCGAATTTCGGCGCCGAGCCGGCGCCGAAACGGCCGTTGTCGTCGAGGATCAAAGTCTCACCGCCCCAATCGGGCTGCCATTCGTTCTCGGTGTTCATGTAGAAGACATGCGAGCCCAGCTTGCGCTTGGCGTCGCAGTGGGGCGAGACCGAGCAGCCGTTCGGCGTGTAATGCCAGTGGAACAGCAGTCGAATCGCCCGGCGTCCGAACATGCGGCGGATGAACTCCAGGTAGCGGTCGCTCTGCAACTCGGCGACGAATTCGTGCCAGGACGGCGCCAGCGGCAGTTCCGGCGCGTAGTCCAGCGACAGCCGGTCATGGCTCTGCTGCCCGTATTTCCGCTTTTCGCCGAATCGCTGGGTGAAAATGTCCGGCGGCGGGAGCGTATCCACCAGCCGCCGATAGGCGTCGGCCTGCAGAAAGCCTTTCGGATTGAGCCAGGGATAGGGCTTGGTGGCCTGAAACGCCGTGGAGCTCAGGCCATCCATCAACGATTCGTCGATGAACTTCATACTTAACTGCTAAATTCGTACTAATTCCTGTGACTACGCTACCCTCGCCCGCTTAAGCCGGCAAATGAAGCCGACATGTTGCCGCAGCGAACGCCGCCCGGGCCGGGCCAGAGAGCGATTTGCCGCGACTTTCGTTATCTTCGCAAACCTTTGATCGGATGCGGTGAATCCTGGTGTCTCAGTATCGCTGGGCGCGCCGCCGCCGAGTGCGCCGGGCGCATTATCTTGTCCAGCGCGGCGGCGATCACTATCCTCTAGAAAGCAGTGAGAAAACGCGGATACGGCGACATGCCAACGGAACACCATACAAAAATTCTCATCATCGGCTCCGGACCGGCCGGCTACACGGCGGCGATCTATGCCGCGCGCGCCAATGCCAAGCCGATTCTGGTCGAGGGCCTGCAGGCCGGCGGCCAAATGACCATCACCACCGATGTGGAGAACTATCCCGGCTTTGCCGATGTGATCCAGGGTCCCTGGCTGATGGAGCAGATGCGCGGTCAGGCCGCCCATGTGGGCACGCAGATCATCTCCGACACCATCGTGTCAGTGGATCTCAGTCGGCGCCCGTTTCGCTGCGTCGGCGACAGCGGCGACGTCTATATCGGCGAGACGCTGATCATCTGCACCGGCGCCCAGGCGCGCTGGCTTGAGCTGGAGAGCGAGCAGAAATTCCGCGGCGCGGGCGTATCGGCTTGCGCCACCTGCGACGGCTTCTTTTTCCGCGGCAAGACGGTCTGCGTCATCGGCGGCGGCAACACGGCGGTGGAGGAAGCGATCTATCTCACCAACCATGCGGAGAAAGTGACGCTGATCCATCGTCGCAATTCGCTCCGCGCCGAAAAAATCATGCAGGACCGGCTGTTCAAGAATCCGAAGATCGACGTGATCTGGGACAGCGTGGTGACCGAGGTGCTGGGCGAGAGCATGCCGCCTTCGGTGACCGGCGTGAAACTTCGCAATACCAAGACGGGCAAGGAATCCACGTTGCCGGTCGACGGCGTCTTCGTCGCCATCGGCCATGTGCCGGCGACCGAATTGTTCCGTGGCCAGCTCGAACTGGACAATGAAGGCTACATCATCGCGCGGCCCGACAGCACGGCGACGGCCATTCCCGGCGTGTTTGCCGCCGGGGACGTGAAGGACAAGGTATTCCGCCAGGCCGTGACGGCGGCGGGCATGGGTTGCATGGGGGCGCTGGAAGCCGAAAAGTTTCTGGCGGCACAGGAGGCACGGGCGGCTCAAGCGGCGGAATAGCGCCGCCGGCAGGTTTTCGCGCCGGACAGCGGGTCGTTCGACAGAACAATGATGGACTGGGACAAGCTTCGCGTCTTTCACGCCGTGGCCGAGGCTGGCAGCTTCACCCGCGCCGGCGATGCCTTGGGCATGAGCCAGTCGGCGGTCAGCCGGCAGATCGGCGCGCTCGAGGACAGCGCGGCCGCGCCGCTGTTCCACCGTCATGCCCGCGGCCTGATCCTGACCGAACAGGGCGAGCTGCTCTACCGCACGGTGCGTGAGGTGTTCGCCAAGCTGGCCATGGTCGAGGGGCAGCTAGCGGAGAACAAGGACCACCCCAAGGGTCAGCTCAAGGTCACGGCAACGGTCGGCCTCGGTTCCTTCTGGCTGGCGCCGCGCATCGGCGAGTTCATCAATATCTATCCCGATGTCTCCGTGGACCTGGTGCTCGACGACAAAGAGTTGGACCTCAGCATGCGCGAGGCCGACGTGGCGATCCGCCTGGTGCCGCCGCGGCAGTCGGAACTGGTGCAGCGCCACTTGATGACCATCAGGAACTTCGTCTATGCGGCGCCGGCCTATATCCAGCGTTACGGAATGCCGGAGACGATTGACGATCTCGACCGTCACAAGATCGTCGTCTACGGCGACGAGACCCGGCCGCCGGTCCCCGAGCTGAACTGGCTGCTGACGATCGGCGCTCCTGAGGACCAGCTCCGCAAGCCCGCCCTGACCGTCAATAACGTCTATGCCATCCTTCGGGCCGTCCAGAGCGGCCTGGGCATCGCCACCTTCGCCAAGTTCATGGGCGAGGAGCAACATGGGCTGGTCCAGGTCCTGCCAGAGGTTGAAGGACCGCGTATGGAAGCCTATTTCGTGTACCCAGAGGAACTTCGTAACTCGAAGCGCATTCAGGTCTTTCGAGACTTCCTCTTGCGCAAGGTTGCCGAAGCCGATCTGTAACCAATCTGAACCGAATGGTCACAGACTGGCTCCGGAAGCCCGTCATATATGCATACAATTTTAGTAGGCCATGCGCGCAGCGCATATCAGAGATGCCGGAATTAGGCTGGTGTCCCGGCGAAGAGTGACTATCTTAGATTTGTGTTGCACTGCAACAATGGAATTCGGCAGCGCTGAACTGGCTGCCACCGATGTTCGGGCGCGATGCTCGAACGGGGTCTTCGGACCCTACGTCTCCCAGACGTGAAGCCTCCCTGTTTAACTTGCCAGGCCCTTACGGGCCTGGCTTTTTTCTTGACCAAAAGGTCAGGCAGGTCGGCTTCGTAAAAGCTTCCCGCCTTCCAGCCCTCTTTAGAGATCCGCCTACCCGCATTACTCGAGCAGGCTGCGCAGCATCCAGGCATTCTTCTCATGCACCTGCATGCGCTGGGTCAGCAGATCGGCGGTCGGTTCGTCATGAGCCTTGTCCACGGTGGGGAAGATCTCCCGCGCCGTGCGCGTCACCGCTTCCTGGCCGGCGACGAGCTGCTTGATCATCTCCTTGGCCTTGGGCACGCCGGTTTCCTCCTTGATCGAGGAAAGCTTCGAGTACTGCGCGTAGGACCCGGGGGCGGGATGATCGAGGGCGCGGATTCGCTCAGCGATGAGATCCACCGCCAGCGCCAGTTCGGTGTACTGCGCCTCGAACATCAGATGCAGCGTGTTGAACTGCGGCCCGGTGACGTTCCAATGAAAATTGTGCGTCTTGAGATAGAGCGTGTAGCTGTCGGCGAGCAGCCGCGACAACCCCTCGGCGATCGCCCGACGTTCCTTGTCGGGTATCCCGATATCAACCTTGGCCATGGGCATTTCTCCCGTGATTCTTGAAGACGGTTCTTTATTTATGTCACGCGGCCAATAATTTTCAACCGTTCTTAGAATCGCTACAAATATGTCGCAGACCGATAGCCAGCGCTCTCAATGCGCCGTTGCCGCCTGCCGCTGCTCGACGATCTTGTCGGCGACGCGCCCTGTCAGCTCCTGCAGGTGATCGAACTTCCAGGAGAAGGTGCCCACACCCATGGTCAGCGAGCGCAGTTCGATGATCAGGTCATGCAGCTCCGACTGCGGCAGGAACGCGTGCACCTCGTCCCAGCCCTGCCAGCCATCCTTGGCGTCGAAACCAAGAATCTGGCCGCGCCGGCTGCTGAGCAGTCCGTTGACCCGCGCGATGTAGTCGCTGGGCACGGTGATCTGCACGGCGCAGATCGGCTCCAGCAGCACGGGCTCGCATTTCGGCATGCCCTCCGACATAGCCAGGCGTGCCGCCGTTTTGAACGCCATATCCGAGCTGTCGACGGCGTGGTACTGGCCGTCATAGAGCGCCACCTGAACATCGACGACGGGGAATCCCAGCGGGCCGCGCGACATGTACTCGCGGGCACCCTCCTCCACCGACGGAATGTAATTGCGCGGCACGACGCCGCCGACGATCTGATCGAGGAATTGGAAACCAGTGCCGCGCGGCAGCGGCTGGATCTCCACATGCACATCGCCGAATTGGCCGTGGCCGCCGCTCTGCCGCTTGAAGCGAGAATGCTGCTTCGTGCCGCGGCGGATGGTTTCCTTGTAATTGATGGTCGGCCGGTGAGTCTTGCAGGCGAGGCCGTATTTCAGCTTCAGACGATCGACGGCGATCAGCAGGTGAATCTCGCCCTGGCCCCACAAGACCAGTTCATGGGTATCCGGATTCTGATCGACCGAGAGTGACGGATCTTCCTCGACAAGCTTGTGCAGAGCGGAAGTCAACTTCACTTCGTCGGCACGGTTTTCCACGTTCAACGCCAGCGAGAACAGCGGCACGGGCTTCGCCGGCCATTCCACATCACCGGCCGATTTACCCGATACCGTCAGCACCTGCCCCGTCTGCACCGCATCCATGCGGCCGAGCCCGACGACATCGCCCGATGTTGCGCTGGTGAGTTTGCCAAGCTCATGGCCCTTCAGGCGGTAGAGTCCGGCAACGCGATTGCCGCTGAGCGTCGCGCCGTCCTGGATCGGCGCGCCCCACAGGCGCGCCATCGATACCTTGCCGGTATGGGACTGGTGATAGGACTTGAAGATCAGCGCCGCGGTATCGCCCGCGGCAGGCGCAATGCCGATGCGCTTCGCCGTCTCCTCCGGTCCCGGCACATCGTGGCGCAGCGCCTTCAGCAGGCGGCGCACGCCGCCGTCATGAAGCGCCGACCCCATCATCACGGGCACGATCAGATCGCCCGCCAGGTCCTTGGCGAGCTGCTGATAGATCTCGCCCTTCGACGGCACCGCATCTTCCAGCAATTGCTCCAGGAGGTGATCGTCGAAATCCGCCAGCGACTCCAACATCCCGCGCCGGGCTTCCTGTTCGCGCGACTGCATCTCCTCGGGAATCTTGATCAGGTCCGACGCGTCACCCGGCTTGTAGTGATAGGCACGCTCGCTGATGAGATCGACGTAGCCGGTAACGATCTCGCCGCCGGATTTAGCAGCTTCGCGGATCGGCACCTGGCGCAGCACCAGTGGCCGGCTCGACACGCTCTGCAGCGCGGCCAGAACCTCGCGTATGCGATGGGCGGCGTTGTCCATCTTGTTGATGAACAGCATGTGGGGAATCTTGTGGTCGTCGAGAAACTTGAACAGCGGCGCCAGCGTCAGCACTTTCGACACTTCCGGCTCGCAGACCATGATCGCGGCATCGGCGGCCAGCAGCGCATTCTGCGCCTCCAGCGCCAGCTCGATCGAGCCCGGGCAATCGAGGAAGGTCCAGCGCTCGCCCAGATACTCGGCCGAGGCGACGTTCAATTCGGCGGTCATCTTGCGGGCGCGCGCTTCCGGCGCGCTGTCGCCGACGCTGTTGCCGTCATTCACCGAGCCCTTGCGGTTCACCGCGCCGGCCGCGTGCAACAGGCTTTCGAGCAGCGTTGTCTTGCCGCTGAGATAGGGGCCGACCAAAGCGGCGCAGCGCGGCGCCGCGGGCGCGCGTTCTCCCATGTTCATGTCCTCCCAAATGTTGACGGCATCATCTTGACCAGGCGAGCCGCTTCTATGCTGTTTCGAACCAGATCGATCGTACGCCAACGAGGATCTTGTCCGGCGGCCTGTGCGATGGGCGTCCGAGACCGAAACACGACCATCAGACCGTCAGGCAATTGGTCTATGATTTGCGGGCGGGGTACACCCTTGCAACAAAAATGTGAATCGGACTTCGCGGCATCTTGGCAGCGGCCCATGAGTCCCCAATTTAAGGCCTCACGCCAATTCGGCGCCCCGAGGCCATAATTCCTGGTAGAATGCTGAAAACCTCGCCCATCTCCAGCTTCGACAGCAACGGCCGGCGGCGCCGGGCCTCGGAGATTCTCGAGGATCTCGGGCGGAACTGGCCCGCGGAGCGGATCTCCCTCGGCGATATCGAGGCGGCGCTGGGCGACCGCGGTTTCGGCCTGATGCTGCTGGTGTTTACGCTGCCGGCGCTGATTCCCATCATTTCGACGATTGCCGTGATTCCGCTGGCGCTGCTGGCGGGACAACTCATGCTCGGCATGGAAAAACCCTGGCTGCCGAAGGCGATCCTGCAGCGGTCCGCCACGAGGGCCGATTTCCAACGCACGGTCGAGAAGGTCCTGCCCCATCTGCGGCGCGCGGAGAAAGTGCTGAAACCGCGCTATCTGCTGCTCGCCAGCGCCCCTGCGGAGCGCTTTATCGGTCTGATCTGCCTGCTGCTGACGCTGCTGTTGCCGCTGCCCTGGCCCTTTGGCAATCTGATGGTGGCCGTGCCGCTGGTGGTTCTGGCGCTGGCCCTGATCGGGCGCGACGGGCTGTTTGCGCTTGCCGGTTTTGTTTTGGCCTTGGCGTCCGGCGGTTTCCTGGTCGGGGTGACTTGGGTGACCTTGCAAGAATCCTTGCAGTTCGGCCTCAAATACCTTGGTATGTAGCTCTTCGCGTTGCCGTCCCCGCTGCGGCGCGCCGGTAACGAAGCGGGGCAGCGCAATGCATTCGCGGCCATGACGCTCGAAATCATCATCGTACTTCTGCTGATTCTGGTGAACGCCATCCTCGCCATGGCGGAATTGGCCATCGTCTCGTCTCGGCGGGCACGGCTGAAGCATGCCGCCGAGCAGGGCGACAAGGGCGCCAAGGCGGCGCTGGCCCTGGCCCAAAGTCCGAGCCGACTGTTCGCCACGGCGCAAGCCGGCATCACGATGATCGGCGTCCTGGCCGGGGCGTTCGGCGGCGCCACGATCTCCGAAGGTGTCGAGACGTGGCTGCAGGGAATTCCGTGGATCGCGCCCTATGCGGCCCCGGTCGCCATTGGCAGCGTGGTCGTCGTGATCACTGTCCTGACGCTGGTGCTGGGCGAGCTGGTGCCCAAACGGCTGGCGCTGATCCGGCCGGAGCAAATCGCATGTTGGCTGTCGCGGCCGATGACGCTGTTGTCGCAGATCGCCGCACCGGCGGTGTATCTGCTGAGCCTGACGACGGAGCTGATCCTGAAGCTGATCCCGCTGCCCCATAGCAGCGAGCCCGCGGTCACCGATGAGGAGATCAAGCTGCTGATGCAGCAGGGTACGGAGTCCGGGCATTTCCAGCCCGGCGAGAAGAACATCGTCGACATGGCGCTGCGTCTCGGCGACCGGCGCATCAGCGCCATGATGACGCCGCGCACGCAAGTCGAATGGCTCGATCTCGGCGATCCGATGGAAGAGACGAAGCGCAAGATCAGCGAGAGTCATTATTCGCGCTTCCCGGTGGCCGAGGGCGGCCGGCGCAATTTCATCGGCGTGGTCGAGGCCAAGGATCTGCTGGGCTCGATCCTGGATGGCAAGGCATTCGACCTGCGCGCCGCGACCAAGCCGGCGCTGTACATTCCGGAGACCGCGCCGGCGCTGAAAGCGCTGGAGATATTCCGCGAAACCGGCAAGCCGGTCGCGCTGATCGTCGACGAATATGGCGACTTCCAGGGCCTGGTCACGCTGGAGGATGTATTGGAGGCGCTGGTGGGCGAGTTGCAGGCGCCCGACCAGGAAGACGAGCCATCGGTCACCGAGCGCGCGGACGGCTCGTGGCTGGTGGATGGCCTGCTCGCCATCGACGAGCTGAAGGACCGCATCAAGCTGGGCACGCTGCCGGACGAGGACGAAGCCACTTACCAGACGGTGGCCGGGCTGGTGATGTCCGAGCTCCGCCGCATTCCCAAGGCCGGCGACAAGTTCCAGGTCGCGGGCTTCGAATTCGAAGTCGTCGACATGGACGGCCGCCGCGTCGACAAGCTGCTGGTCACCCGCCTCGCCGAGGACGACGAGGAGACCGAGGGCAGCGAAGAGGCGACGGCCTAGGGCCTCGCGGCCCGCGTCATCGCCTCTCCATCTCAGTCTTGCAGGGCCTTGCAGGCGCGCTGGATGCGGGTGCAGGCGTCGCGCAGCACATCGGTTCCCGTGGCATAGGAGATGCGGAAGAACGGCGAGAGGCCGAACGCCGCGCCATGCACAGCGGCCACGCCTTCGGCCTCCAGCAGATAGGCGACGAAATCCTCGTCGGTGTTGATCACCTTGCCCTGGGGCGTCTTCTTGCCGATCGTGCCCGAGCAGGACGGGTAAACGTAGAACGCGCCCTCGGGCCGGTGGCAGGTCAGGCCCGGCGCCTTGTTCAGCATCTCCACCACCATGTCGCGGCGCTCGCGGAAGGTCTGGTTATGCGCCGGAATAAAGTCCTGTGGTCCGTTCAGCGCCTCGACCGCGGCGGCCTGGCTGATCGAGCTGGGATTCGTCGTGCTCTGCGACTGCAGCTTCGCCATCGCCTTGATCAGCGGCGCCGGACCGCCGCCATAGCCGATGCGCCAGCCGGTCATGCAATAGGCCTTGCTGACGCCGTTCATGGTCAGGGTGCGGTCATAAAGCTTCGGCTCAACCTGGGCCGGCGTGGAAAACTCGAAGCCGTCATAGACCAGATGCTCGTACATGTCGTCGGTCAGTACCCAGACCTGCGGATGCTTCAGGAGCACGTCGGTCAGCGCCTTCAGCTCAGCGCGCGAGTATGCAGCACCCGTGGGGTTCGAGGGGCTGTTGAGGATCAACCACTTGGTCTTCGG
Source organism: Verrucomicrobiia bacterium (assembly GCA_035544395.1). Classification (GTDB taxonomy): domain Bacteria; phylum Pseudomonadota; class Alphaproteobacteria; order Dongiales; family Dongiaceae; genus DATKFM01. The sequence goes on along the minus strand of DATKFM010000001.1, from coordinate 2,009 downwards.
CGTGATCGCCGCTTCCAGCTCCTCGGCCCGCAGCTTGAACTGGTTGTTCTGGCCGCAGGGGATGATGACCGGCGTGCCTTCGGCGAGCTGAACGATATCGGGATATGACACCCAGTAGGGCGCGGGGATGATCACCTCGTCGCCCGGATTGAGCGTCGCCAGCAGCGCGTTAAACAGCACCTGCTTGCCACCTGTGCCGACGGTGATCTGCTCGGGCTTGTAGTCGAGGCCATTCTCGCGCTTGAACTTGGCGCAAATGGCCTTCTTCAGCGCCGGCGTGCCATCGACGTCGGTGTATTTGGTGTCACCGCGACGCATCGCCGAGATCGCCGCTTCCTTGATGTTCTCCGGCGTGTCGAAATCCGGCTCGCCGGCGCCGAGGCCGATCACGTCGCGCCCGGCGGCCTTCAGCTCGCGAGCCTTCATGGTCACAGCGATGGTCGGTGACGGCTTGATGCGGTCCAGTCGGTCGGCAAGGAAAGCCATGTTCCAGATCTCCAGGTTTCGTGCGCGCCTGCTTCCGGCGGCGGCGGGAAATTAGGCGATGCGACCACCTGTCGCAAGCGCAGGGCGCGGTTTTCCGCACCCGCCATGCAATCGCCCCATTTCGGTGACATCGCCGCCACATGCCATCGTTAACCCAGGCAGAACGGCGGGTGTCGACACACATGCCGCGGCGGGCCGGTTGATGCAGGTCAAGGTCACCGGCGCCGCCGCCGTTTAGTAAAGGAGGGCATATCCGATGGGATTCGAGGCAAGACGCGACAGCGAACGGAATTGCAACCGGGGCGGCGGCAGATTTGGCGGCGAGCCCAGCCTGGCGGAAATGCTGGCCGATCCGGTGGTTCAAGCCGTCATGTCGGTCGATCACGTCACAGCCGGCGACATCCATGAGCTGATGTCGGCGACACGGGAGCGCAGGGATAACGGCTGGAGCTGAGGCGAAAGCGCCCGGTTCCGCTGTGGAAAGCCACTCAGCGGGATTTCGGGCGTCCGTCTCCGCTGTTTTCCCCGCAAGAGGCGCCTGAGATGGAGGAGGGCCGGGATTCCCGGCCCTCTTTCTTTTGACCCCGGCTGATATAAGACTCATCCAAAGCCGCCGATCTCGCCTATAGTCTGCCGGACAGCGCTGAGAGCTAATGTATCCATACATGGCGGCGTGCCCGCGCCGGCAGTGCGCCGAAGGGAATTCGCTTCATGCTCGATCATCGTAAGGCAGGCCGCGCGGAGGCGGCGCTGCATCACTTCATTCATACGCCGCTCGACAACCTGCTGGAGCCGCCAGCGGGCCGCCCGCCCGCCGAGGCGGCGCTGGCGCTGTTCCAGGATGTGGCGGCCCAGGTTCCGGCCTATGGCGCCTTCCTGAAGGAGAACGGCATCGCCGCCCAGAGCATCCGCACGGCGGAGGATTTCACCCGGCTGCCTTTGATCACCAAGGCCAACTATCTGCAGAAGCATCCCCTGCCCGCGCTCTGCCGCGGCGGGCACCTGGAGAGCTGCGATTTCCTGGCGGTGTCCTCCGGCTCTACCGGCACGCCAACCTTCTGGCCGCGCTTCCAGGCCGATGAGATGCCGATCGCCGCGCGGTTTGAGCAGGTGTTCCATGACAGCTTCGCCACCGACGAGCGGCGCACCCTGGCCGTTGTGTGTTTCGCGCTGGGAACGTGGGTGGGCGGGATGTTCACGACGTCCTGCTGCCGCGCGCTGGCGGCCAAGGGCTATCCGATCACCCTGGCGACGCCGGGCAACAACCGCGAGGAGATCTGGCGCGTGGTGAAGGCGCTGGCGCCGCAGTTCGACCAGACTGTGCTGCTGGGCTATCCGCCGTTCCTCAAGGACGTGATCGATGGTGGCATCGCGGCCGGGATCGACTGGAAGCCGTACAAGGTGAAGCTGGTGATGGCCGGCGAGGTGTTCTCCGAGGAATGGCGCAGCCTGGTGGCGGCGCGGCTCGGTTCCACGGACATCTGCTACGATTCCGCCTCGCTCTATGGCACCGCGGATGCGGG